>DASVVJ010000253.1:0-16059 GCA_036389955.1 Myxococcaceae bacterium | reverse complement strand
CGAGTCACAGCTGCTCTTGCGGTGCGCCGACAGGTACGCCCAGTCCAGGTACCACCGCCCGCCCGACAGGTGCACCTCGAGGATCTGAAACTCCGGGTCGCCGTCGTGTCCGGTGGTGACACCCGAGTCCTCGTAGAACGTGTCCAGGTAGAAGATCTGCACCGTGCGCGTGGAGAAGCTGACGTTCTTCACCGAGTAGTACGGCCGCCGGGCCAGCCCGCTCTCCCCGCTGTCGAACCACAGCTGCGGCATGAACCAGTATGCCAGCTGGTACTCGCAGTCATCGTTGAGCCCGTCACGATCGGCATCCGTGCCCGAGCCCCAGCACGTGTCCGCGTACGGAATGGAGCCCAGCCCATCGGCCTGGGCCACGCCCGGCACAGCCAGCAACAGCGCGAGCGACACGAGCGCGCCCGGTACCATGCGATTCATGTGAACTCTCCGACGGGAGCCCGCTCACCGGACTCCACGGGTTGGCCGCCTGCCACACCCCACCTTGGGTCCACCCGTATCAGAGATCTCGGAGCACGAGAATCGAAAGCTCCTCGAAACCTGAGAAACCCGCACGCGGAGGCCCTCGCCACGGCACGTCAATTTCCATCAATGTCCGGAAAAAACCCTGATTCCACGCGGCTTTAGGACACTTCATCGGAACTGTTCAGGAATTTGCTCCTTCTGTCGTTTTGCATCTGGACGCAACCACGGGTTATCACCGTACGATAATCCCGTAAGCCAACTTCCTGGCCATCACGCGGAGGCCGCTCACATGTGGATCGAGGCCATCGTCATGCCCCGAGAGGACAACAAGAAGTACCGTCCTGCGCCCAGGCGTGATCGCCGCGCCGTGTATGAGGCCGGCCGCAACGAGAGCCAGCAGTTCCGCAACTCGGTGCTCACGTACCTGGAGTCCCAGCAGCTGATGGGCGCGGTGAAGTGGGTGAGCGAGCCGGGCTCTCTTCCCATGGTGACGCTGCACTGCCGGGAGGGCGTGCTCGAGCAGCTGCGTCAGGTGCCGCACTTCGAGGCTGGCCGCGCCGCGGGGCTGGCCGTTCAAGCCCGGTTCTGAACAGCCCGCGAGGATTTTCGCGGGCCTCCCCCGTTTCGCTGGATTTTCCAGGCAGTCATGCATGTCGCCTGGACGCAACCCTTCGTCGCCAGGATGCAACGGACAGGGCCTCCCACGGCCGCGAGCCTTGCTACCTTCTGGCTGCGCTGAGCCGGAGGGTTGTTCACATGTGGATCGAAGCGATCGTCATGCCGCGGGAAGAGTCGAAGACGCCTTGGCGGCCTTCGCCCCAGCGCGACCGTCGCGCCATCTACCAGGCAGGCCGCGCTGAGAGCGCGCAGTTCCGGGACGCGTTGCTCAACTACCTCGAGGACCAGAAGCTGATGGGCTCGGTGAAGTGGGTGAGCGAGCCGGGTTCCCTGCCCATGGTGACGCTGCGCTGCCAGGAGCGGGTGCTCGAGCGGCTGCGCAAGGCGCCCCAGTTCGAGGCGGGCCGCTCCGCGGGGCTCTCGCTGCCTGCCTGAACGGGTGTAACGCAGGAGGGGTTTGGATAGATTTCGCCGCGAGGTCTGTCCCCCCCCCATGTCTCCCCTGTCCGATGAGCAGCGCCTCAAGGAGAAGCTGCTTCAGGCCATGCGTGAGCTGGAGGAGCGGCAGGCTCAGCTCATCCAAGCCGAGAAGATGGCCTCGCTGGGGCAGATGGCCGCGGGCATCGCGCACGAGGTGAGCAGCCCGGCCGGTTACGTGATGAGCAACCTGAGTACGCTCGCGCGCTACGTCTCCGCCCTGCTGCCGCTGCTGCACTTCCAGCGTGAGCTGCTGGTGGCCGGGGACCTGTCGTCGAATCCAACCTGGGAAGAGCAGTTCGTCCGCATGCGCGAGCTGTGGCAGGAGGAGGACGTGGACTCCATCCTGGTGGACGCGCCCGAGCTGTTGCAGGAATCGCTCTGGGGCGCTCAGCGCATCAAGGAGATCGTCCAGAACCTGCGGCAGTTCGTCCGAGAGGACTCGGGCGAGCCGCAGTTGGCCGACCTGAACACGGAGCTGGAGTCCACGCTGAAGATCGTGGCGGGAGAGCTCAAGTACAAGTGCGAGGTGAGCCGCGACTTCCAGCCGCTGCCGCCCATCCGCTGCCACCCCACGCAGCTGGCCCAGGTGTTCACCAACCTGCTGCTCAATGCGGCCCAGGCCATCGAGACGCGGGGGGAGATCCACATCCGCACGCGGCACGAGAACGCCGAGGTGGTGGTGTGCATCTCGGACACGGGCCAGGGCATGACGCCGGAGACGCTGGCCAAGCTCGCCACGCCCTTCTTCACCACCAAGCCCCGGGGCCAGGGCACGGGGCTGGGGCTGTCCATCAGCTACAGCATCATCGCCCGGCACAAGGGCCGCATCGAGGTGCAGAGCGAGCCTGGCAAGGGCACCACCTTCACCATCCGGCTGCCCGCCAAGACGGAGTGAGGCGCACGCTCAGGCGAGCGAGTTCTCGATGCGGCCCACGAGTTGCTGGAGCGCGGGGCGCTCAGCCTCGGCGAGGCGGCCTGCCTTGTCACAACGGCCGAGGAGATTCTCCGCCGCGGTCCGGGCCATGGTGGCCATGGGAGTCAGCCGCTCCAGAGCCCGGGTGAGCTCGATGATCGAGCGTAGGGTGGAGGCGTCGTCGCGGGCGTCCGCGAGGAAGCGCACTTTGGGCTCTGGCCGGGCACAGGCCTCACGGGTGAACCGCTCGAGCCAGCGCGCGGTGGCGTCGATCTTGGGGTAGTCGAGCTTGTCCGGCGTGTCCTCGGGCGTGTGGTAGTGGCGCCAGCGGCCATTGGTGAGGAACAGGAAGGGCACGTTGCGGCGCCAGAAGCCCCAGTAGTCCGAGAGCGGAGGAATGGTCTCGGCATCGAGCCGGCGGATGATGGCGCCGCGCTCGGACCGGGCCAGCCGGTCCACCAGCGCCCCGGTCCCCTCGCTGCGCTCCGCGCCGAGCGCGAAGACCGACTGGCCCACCTCCTCTGGAGCGGCCGGAGAGCCCACGGTGTGGCCCACCAGATCCATGCACACCATCAGATCGATGGAGTCCAGGGGTACGGTCGGATGGCGGGCGAAGTGCTCCGAGCCCATCGACTCGGAGAGGAAGTGCGGAGGCTCCTCCCCATCGAAGGCGGCGAAGAGGACACCGCGTCCCGTGGGAGGGCTGCGCCGCAGCGCCCGGGCGACCTCGAGGAGGATCGCCACCGCCGCCGCGTTGTCATCCGCGCCATGGAAGGTGTGGCCTCCGTGCCGGCCCAGGTGGTCGTAGTGGGCGGCGACGAGGATCCAGCGATCCTGCTGGCCCGGGAGCGACGCGAGCACATTGGCTCCCGAGCAACCGGGAACGGGCTGCTCCACGGGCTCGAAGCCGGCCTCGCGGAACGCGTCCACCACGAGGGAGCGGGCCGCACGGCCTCCGGCGCTTCCAGGAGCCCGGCCAGCACACTGGTCCGAGCAGAGACTCTCGATGAAGGATCTGAGGGTTCGCATGGGTGGCACCTCCGCCTATCGTTTGTAGTATCGAGTCGAGGTCCCCATGCTGACAGACGAGGCCCGCAGAGCGGGAGGCGTGTTTTACACCCCACGCCATGTCGTCGATTACATCCTGCGGAGGACACTGGCTCCCTTGCTGGACGGCAGCACGCCCCGGCAGAGCGAGGAGCTGAGGATCCTCGATCCCGCATGCGGCACGGGCTGCTTCCTGGTTCCCGCGTACGAGTACCTGCTCTCGTGGCAGCTCGGCTGGTACCGCGCCCAGCCTCGCCCCGAGCGGTTCCTCCGTGGTCCCGACGCGCCTCTCGCCAGGGATGCACAGGGCCAGTACGTCCTCTCCCTGAATGCACGGAAGCGCATTCTGCTCAACAGCCTCTTCGGAGTGGACATCGATGCAAGGGCGGTACGGACCACCCGGCGCGCGCTCCTCGCCACGCTGTTCGCGGGCGCACCAGCGCAGGCCCGGCGCGGAGTGGTGCCGGAATTGGAGCGCAACATCCGCTGTGGAAACACGCTCGTTGACTCCACGCATGACGCGCTCGGCGGCCGTCGCACGGCCAGGGCTGCCCGGCGACTGAAGCCGCTCGACTGGAAGAATCCCAGAACCGGCTTCGGAGCGATCATGGCGGGGGGAGGCTTCGACGCCATCATCGGCAACCCACCCTACCGGCGCGAGCGGGACTTCAAGGAACTCCTGGATGAAGTCGCGAACTCGGTCTTTGGGAGGGCCTACCGCCGCCCGCGCATGGACCTCTGGTACTACTTCGCCCACCGCGCGCTCGAGCACCTGCGAGACGGAGGCCGGCTCTCGTTCATCGTGAACGCCTACTGGACGTCCGGTATGGGAGCCGGAGCGCTCATTGAGGAGTTCCGCACCCGGTGCCAGCTCGAGGAGTTCTTCCTGCTGGGAGACGCCAAGGTCTTCGACGACGTGGCGGGCCAGCACCTGATCTTCGTCGCGTCCAAGCAGCCGCCTCATGCGGCCACCCAGGTGCGCCGTATCCCGGCGGAGCACACCGGGAGCGCCCGCCCCTATGTCGAAGGTCTCCGCTCCGTCGAGGAGTACCAGAAGACACACGAGGAACTCTTCCGTGGGGGCAGGATCGATCTGCAGCCGTCCTCCGCGAATGTGCTGACGCGGATCGAGCAGGGCCAGCCGCTCGAGACGCTGGGTCTCATCCGGCAGGGCATCGCGGAGAACCCCGCGGACATCAATCCGCGAACGAACGAACGATTTGGCGGCAGGTGGACGGTGGGACAGGGCGTCTTCTGCCTCTCGGAGAAGGAACTCCGTGCCCTCCGCCTCCCGGCAAGCGAGCGCAAGCTGGTCCGCCCGTACCACGACCTTCGGGACATCGGGCGCTACTGGGCGAACCCCGCCCCCTCGCGTTACCTGCTCTATCTCACCCGGGGTACGTGCCCGGACCTCGCGGAGCATCCGCGCCTCGAGCGGCACCTGCTTCGCTTCAGGGAGATCATGGAAGAGCGCCGCGAGACCCAGAACGGTGCGCGCAAGTGGTGGCACCTGCACTGGCCCCGGGAGCCAGAACTCTGGACCTCCGCCAAGATCCTCGCTCTCCAGATGGCCGAGCGGCCTTCCTTCGCCTACGCACCCGGTGAGTGTTACGTGCCGTTCAGTGTGAACGTCTTCGTTCCCAGGCCCGGCTCAGCGCTCTCGCCCTACTACATCCTGGGCGTCCTGAACTCGCGCCTGCTCTGGAAGTGGTTCCTGCACCGCGCCAAGCGCCGGGGCGTGGGCCTGGAGATCAACGGCAACGTGCTCCGCCAGGCACCGATTCAACCGATCGACTTCACCAACGCCGCGCAGGTGAAGCGGCATGAGCGCATCTCCACTCTGGCCCAGCGGCTCTCGGCGCCGCGGCCTCGCAAAGCGGGCCTTGCTGGGCTACAGCGCCAGATCGATCTCGAAGTCTACGAACTCTACGGACTGAACACGGCCCAGCGTGCCGCAGTCGATGCGGATACCGGCGGTCACTAGAATGGGACTCCTCGAAGCACCCACGCCACATTCACACCATGACCTCTCGCACTGAAAACCTGAATGTCGTTGGCTTCGATCACATGCCGTCTCCGGCGGAGATCAAGGCGCGCGTTCCGATCTCCACCCGAGCCGCCGAAACGGTTCTCTCTGGCCGCCGGTCGCTGATGAACGTCCTGGACCGCAAGGACCCACGGCTGATCGTCATCGTGGGCCCCTGCTCCATCCACGATCCCAAGGCCGGCCTCGACTACGCCCAGCGGCTGCGCGCGCTGGCCGACGAAGTCAAAGAGTCACTCCTCGTGGTGATGCGCGTGTACTTCGAGAAGCCGCGCACCTCCACCGGCTGGAAGGGCTTCATCAACGATCCGCGCATGGATGACTCCTTCCACATCGAGGAGGGCATGGAGCGAGGCCGCCGCTTCCTGCTGGATGTGGCGGAGGTGGGCCTCCCCACTGCGACCGAGGCACTGGATCCGATCGCGCCGCAGTACTACGGCGACCTCATCTCGTGGACGGCGATTGGCGCGCGCACCGCGGAGTCCCAGACACACCGGGAGATGGCCTCGGGGCTCTCGACGCCGGTGGGCTTCAAGAACAGCACTGACGGCTCGTTGGAAGCGGCGGTCAACGGCATCCTCTCCGCTTCGCGGCCCCACAGCTTCCTGGGACTGAGCGAGACGGGCGCGGCCGCCATCATCCGCACCGGCGGCAATGCGTACGGCCACCTGGTGCTGCGGGGTGGCGGCGGGCGGCCCAACTACGACACGGTGTCGATCCTCCTCGCCGAGCAGGCGCTGGCCAAGGCCAAGCTGCCCACCAACATCCTCGTCGACTGCTCGCACGCCAACTCCTGGAAGAAGCCGGAGCTGCAGCCGCTGGTGATGCGCGACGTGGTGTACCAGCTCCGCGAGGGCAACCGCTCCGTGGTCGGGGTGATGGTCGAGAGCTTCCTCGAGGCGGGGAACCAGCCCATTCCCGCGGACCTCTCGCAGCTGCGCTATGGCTGCTCGGTCACGGACCCCTGTGTGGACTGGAACACCACCGAGGAGATGCTGCGGCGCACCCATCAATCGCTGCGCGAGATCCTGCCCAGCCGAGTGCGGGCCTGAGCAATGTCCGTGGCCGCCCTGAAGGCGTCCACCTGACTGGACAGAAGTGATCCAGGGCGCGACACCACCTTCGTCGTCGAGCCACCGCTCAAGCGCTGAGTTCCCCGTCCCTACAAGCCGAAGCTGGAAGGCTGGCCTCCTTGCACGCCCGCCCTTATATGCCAGGGATGATTCCCTTTTCCGTGCTCGACCTCTCGCCGATTGTCGAAGGAGGCAACGCCAGCCAGGCCTTGCACAACACACGGGACCTGGCCCGGCATGCCGAACGGTGGGGCTATCACCGCTACTGGTTGGCCGAGCACCACAACATGCCGGGCGTGGCCAGTGCCGCGACCTCGGTGGTGATCGGTCACGTGGCCGCGGGGACGTCGACCATCCGCGTCGGCGCGGGCGGCATCATGTTGCCGAACCATGCGCCGCTGGTGGTCGCTGAGCAATTCGGCACGCTGGAGGCACTCTTTCCGGGCCGCATCGACCTGGGGCTGGGGCGCGCGCCAGGGACCGATCCGCTGACCTCCCGCGCGCTCAGACGGACGCTGGCCAGCGATGCCGACGCCTTTCCCGAGGACGTCATCGAGCTCATGAGCTACTTCCGCCCCGCAGAGCCCCACCAGCGGGTGCAGGCCGTGCCCGGCGCGGGTCTCAATGTGCCGATCTGGATTCTGGGCTCGAGCCTCTTCGGCGCTCAGCTCGCGGCGGCGCTGGGCCTGCCCTATGCGTTTGCCTCGCACTTCGCACCGGGCCAGATGATGCAGGCCATCGAACTGTACCGCCGCCAGTTCCGTCCCTCGGCGCAGCTCGAGCAGCCGTACGTCATGCTGGGCTTCAACGTCTTCGCGGCCGACACGGACGAAGAGGCCCGCCGGCTGTGGAGCTCCCTGCAGCAGGCGTTCATCAATCTGCGCAGTGGCCGGCCCGGTCCTCTGCCCCCACCGGTCAGCGGCTTCGATGACCAGCTCTCGTACATAGAGCGGGAACTTCTCGAGCAGACGCTCTCCTGCTCAGTCATCGGTTCACCCCAGACCGTGCAGCGTGGCCTGGAGGCCTTCATTGCCCGTACCCAGCCCGACGAGCTGATGATCACGGCGCAGATCTTCGACCATGCCGCGCGCCTGCGCTCGTTCGAGCTGACATCAGAGGCTCGTGCTGCGCTCTCCAGCACGAGCCATGGCGCCTCGGTGAGTTAGGCGGGCAATGAGCCCTGCGCAGCCCTACCCCTGCCGCATCACGAGCAGCCGCAGCTCGGTCATGTCCTCCATGGCGTACTTCACGCCCTCGCGTCCCAGCCCCGAGCCCTTCACGCCGCCATACGGCATCGTGTCCACCCGGAAGCTCGGCACGTCACCGACGATGACGCCTCCTACCTCCAGCTCGTCCCACGCGCGCATCGCTCGCGACACCTCGTTGGTGAAGACCCCCGCCTGCAGCCCGTAACGCGCTTCGTTCACCAGGCGCAGCGCTTCCTCGAACTCGCGGAAGGGCTGAAGCAGGACCACCGGCCCAAAGGCCTCCTCCGCGCACAACGGCTCGTCCGCGGGCACGCCCTCCAGCACCGTGGCTTCGAGCAGTGAGCCGCGCCGCCCTCCTCCCGCCAGCACGCGTCCCCCACGCCGGACGGCCTGCTGAATCCAGCCCTCCAGCCGCCTCGCGGCGGGCTCGTCAATCATTGGGCCGAGCGTCGTGGCCTCGTCCCGGGGGTTCCCGGCTCGCAATGCCCGGGCCCGTGAGACGAGCCGCTCGCGCAGCCCGTCGTACAGCGACTCGTGCACGAGCACCCGCTGCACCGAGATGCAGCTCTGTCCCGCCTGGAAGAAGGCGCCATGGGCCACGCGGTCCGCGACGAAGTCCAGGCGCTCGCCCTGGTCACGGTCCACCACGCAGGCGGCATTGCCGCCCAGCTCCAGCACCACCTTCTTGCGGCCTGCGCGCGCCTTGAGGTCCCAGCCCACCTTCTCCGAGCCGGTGAACGAGAGCAGCTTCAGCCGATCGTCCTCGATGAACGGTCCCACCTCCTGCAGGCGCGTCGGGAGAACCGAGAAGGCCCCCTCGGGCAGCGCCGTCTCCGCGAGCACCTCGGCCATGAGCATGGCGCTCACGGGCGTGCGGTCCGACGGCTTGAGCACGAAAGGACAGCCCGCGGCGATGGCGGGCGCCACCTTGTGCGCCACCAGGTTGAGCGGGAAGTTGAACGGCGTGATGAACGAGCAGGGCCCCACGGGCACCCGCTGGGTGAAGCCCCGGTAGCCCGCGGTGCGCGCCGACACCTCCAGGTTCAGCACTTCGCCCTCACTCCGTACGGCCTCTTCGGCCGCGGCCTTGAAGGTCTCGATCAGCCGGGCGACTTCCCCTCGCGCATCGCGGATGGGCTTCCCCGCCTCGATGCAGAGCGCGAGCGCAAGTTCCTCGGCCCGCTCCCGGAAGCGGCGCACGCAGTGCTCGAGCACTTCCTGCCGGGCGTACGGTGCCAGCCGCCGCATCGGGCCCGTGGCGCGCACCGCGGCGGCGATGGCCTCTTCCACAGCCGCGGCATCCGCCAGGGCCACGTGTGTCACGACCTCACCCGAGTACTTATCGGTCACGGCCAGATCCGCGTTGGGCTGCCGTGGGCGGTTGGCCAGGTAATACGGGTAGCGTTGAGCCAGCATGTCGTTCCTCACTCTCTCTCTTCACCGGCGCCGAGCGCCCGCGTGTTGTCCGAGTAGTCGATGGGCAGGTCGATGACGTGCACGCCGCCGGACTCCAGGCAGCGGGCGAGCGTGGTGCCGAACTCCGTGGCGCTGCTGGGACGGTGCCCCCGCGCACCATACGCCTCCGCATAACGGACGAAGTCCGGGTTCCCCAGCTCCATTCCGAAGTCCGGCAACCCCATCTCCCCTTGCTTCCAGCGAATCATCCCGTAACCGTCGTCGCGCACCACGACCACGGTCAGGTCCAGCCGCAGGCGGACCGCGGTCTCGAGTTCCTGCGAGTTCATCATGAATCCACCATCGCCACAGACCGCGATCACCTTGCGACGGGGATGAACCAGCTTCGCCGCGATGGCGGACGGGAGCCCCGCTCCCATGGTCGCCAGCGCGTTGTCGAGCAGCAGCGTATTGGGCCGGCGGCAGCGGTAGTACCGGGCGAACCAGAGCTTGTACATGCCGTTGTCCAGACACACGACGCCGTCATCCGGCATCGCGCGCCGCACCTCGGCGACGAGCCGCGCGGGGTAAATGGGGAAGCGGTCATCGTCGGTGCCGCGAGCCAGCTGCGCATCCAGCCCCGCCCGGGCCCGCTCGAAAGGCGCGAAGTCCCAGTGCGTACGCGGACCCACTCCCTCCGCGATGCGCCACACCGCATTGGCGATGTCGCCCGTGACCTCCACCTGCGGAAAGTACACGGGGTCCACCTCGGCCGACGAGAAGTTCAGGTGCACCACCTTGCGGCGATTATCGCGCATGACGAACGGCGGCTTCTCGATGACGTCATGGCCCACGTTGATGATGCAGTCCGAGGCCTCGATGGCCCGGTGGACGAAGTCTCCGTCCGAGAGCGCCGCCGTGCCCATCCAGAGCGGGTGCGTCTCATCCACCACGCCCTTGCCCATCTGCGTGCTGAAGAAGGGCATGCCCACCCGGTCCACGAAGACGCGAAGCATCTCCGAGGTGAGCTTGCGGTTGGCGCCCGCGCCGATCATGAGCAGCGGCCGGCGGGCGGACGCGATGGTCTCGACCGCCAGGGCCATGGAGGACTCGTCCGCCACGGGGCGGCGCTGAGCGCTGGGTGCCAGCGGTACGGCCTCGGTGGACTCGCGTGCCACGTCCTCGGGCAGCTCCAGGTGCGTGGCGCCGGGGCGCTCCTCCTCCGCGCGGCGGAACGCCTCGCGCACCGCGGACGGCACATGCTCCGAGGAAACGAGCGTGCGGGTGGACTTGGTGAGCGGCCGCATCATCCCCACGACATCGACGATCTGGAAGTGGCCCTGCTTGCCAGCCTTGATGGGCTTCTGCCCGGTGACCATCACCATGGGCATGCCGCCGAGCTGGGCATAGGCCGCGGCCGTCACGAGGTTGGTGGCCCCCGGTCCCAGGGTCGCGAGGCACACTCCCGCTCGGCCAGTGAGCCGTCCCCAGGTGGCGGCCATGAAGCCGGCGGCCTGCTCATGGCGCGTCACGACGAAGCGCACGCCCGAGGCTCTCAGTGCCTCGAGCAGGTCCAGGTTCTCCTCGCCAGGGAGACCGAATACACAGCGTGCGCCTTCCGCTTCGAGTGCTTTGACGAACAGGTCCGATGCCTTCATGGGCTCTCTCCTCCAGAACTGAGAGAAGCCTACGGACCGGGCTCGATTCGTACATTCGTTTGTTCCCATGATGGCGATAGGCATCACCTATGATGCCCGGATGGAGCTGCGCCACCTCCGCTACTTCTCCGCTGTCGCCGACACGCTGCACTTCGGACGCGCCGCACGGCGTATCCACGTCTCTCAGCCCACCCTGTCTCAGCAGATCCGGCAGCTCGAAGAGGAGCTCGGCGCCCCGCTCTTCGAACGCGCGCGCAGCGGCGTGCGGCTCACCCAGGCGGGAAAGCTGTTCCGCACGTACGCCTCACGCGCCCTGGAAGACGTGGACGCGGGCCGGGCCGCCGTGGGTGAGCTGCGAGGACTGGCCGCCGGCGCGCTGCGCGTGGGCTATCCCCCCAGCATGCGGGGCGTCGTCATCCCCGCGCTCGCCGCCGTGCTCCGGAAGCATCCGCGGCTCGCGCTGAGTGCCGAGGAGGCAGTCGTGCGGCGGGTGGAACGGCGGCTCACCGACGGCAAGCTGGACGTGGGCCTGGCGTATGCGCCCGCGCGCCTCCCCGACCTGGATGCGGAGCCCATCTTCGATAGCAGGCTCGCGCTCGTCATCGCGCGGGGGCACCCGCTGGCGGGAGCGGAGTCCGTAGGGACCAAGCAGCTGGTCGATGAACCGTTCGCCCTGCTGTCCCGTGGGTTGCGCGTGCGCACCCGGGTGGACGCCTACTTCGCCACCATCCGGCTGGCGCCTCGCATCGCGCTCGAATCGAACGCGGTCGCCACCGTGCTGGCCATCGTTCGCGCGGGGCTCGCCGTCACCGTGCTTCCCGAGCCGAGGCTCGCCGACGCCGAGCGGTTGGTGGTGAAGCGGCTCTCCCCCGCTCCACGCTCCGAGCTGGCCGCACTCGTCTGGCGCAAGGGCGCGCCGCGCATGCCCGCGGCGGAGCTGTTCGCCACGGAGGTGCGCGCTCGGGCCAGGGAATCCGGCGAGTGAGGGGCTCACGCCGCCGGCGAGCCACTCCCCACGGCTTGCTGCACTTCGAGGCCCGGCAGGCGCACCGTGAAGACCGAGCCCTGCCCCACGCTGCTCTTCAGCCCCACGCTGCCACCGTGAAGCTCGACGATGTTCTGGACGATGAACAGCCCGAGCCCGAGCCCTGACACCTCATTGCGGTTCACCGCGCGTTCGAACTTGCCGAAGACCCGCTGCTGATCCTCCGGCGCGATGCCCTGGCCCTGGTCGGCCACCTCCATCACCCCTTCCGTCTCCTCCCGGTGGACTGAAACGCGCACCGGCTTTCCCTGGCCATAACGTGCCGCATTGGTGAGCAGATTCGTCAGCACCTGCTCCAGCCTGTCTGGATCCCAATCGCCGACCACCGGCAGCGGCGCCTCGACGGAGATCGAGGCCTGAGCGCTACTGATCTGGGGCCAGACCCGTTCGACGATGTCCCGCGCGAACTCGGCCAGATCGATCCGGCTCTTTCGAAGGACCAGCTTGCCCGCGTGAATCCGCGAGATGTCCAGCATGTCGTCCACCAGCCGCGTCAGGCGGCGGGTCTGCTTGCGGAACGATTCGATGAGAGGACTGAGCGACCCAGCGGTCACCGAATCCGCCCGCTGGAGACGAAGCCCGATGCGGTGCGCATCCAGCACCAGCGTCGTCACGGGTGTCTTGAGCTCATGCGAGGCGACGGAGAGAAATTCGTCGCGCTCGCGCACCGCCCGCTCCAGCCCGGCCCGATGCAGGTCACGCTCGGCCTGGCGCTCTTCCAGCAACCTCCCGCTCTGTTCCAGCAGCCCATTGAGCTCGTCCACCTCCTCGATACCCACCCTGGGGGCATGCTTGCGCTCTCCCCGCGCGAGTGCCTCGGCGGCGGAGGCAGCCTGAGCGATCCCGACGCGAACCCGCCTGGCCAGGAGGAGCGCCAGACCGAGGCTGAGGCCGAGGGCCAGCATCCCCAGCCCCACCATCAGGAGCACGTAGCGCCGCAGGGGAGCCTCCACCGTCGTGCTCGCCTCCGCGACCACCAGCGTCCATCCCCATTCCTCGGATTGACTGAACGCCACGTACGCGAGCACCCCTTCGAGCGTCTGATCCTTGTAGACGCCTTCCCGCTCTTGCGCGGCCCGCGCGAGGAAGCTGGGGGGAGCCATGCCTCCCACGAAGCGAGCTGCCTCGCGGTTCCGGGCGGCAACGACACCATTGGGGTCCACCACGCTCCGGGTGAACTCGGTATGCGCCGCCATCCCCGGAGGAGCCACGACCTCGACGAGCGCCGCGGACGAGAGCACCGCGGTGAGGATGTAGCGCACCTGGCCATTGCGCACGAGCGGCACGCGGACGGGGAAAGCCCAGTGCTCCCGCCGCTGACCCAGCTTGAGAGTGCCGACCACGGGCTGCTGCGTCGCCACCGCCCTGGCGAGACTCTCGGGTTCGTTGACGCGCCTCACCGGGGCGCCGCGGGGCGCTCCTGGCTGGACGAGAATGTCTCCTTCGGGAGACAGCAGCAGAAAGGTCAGCCACGCGGGTTGAGTCTCCTGCGCCCGGAGGACCTCGGCCGCGAACGCCTCCATGTCCCCTTGCTCGAGATGCTCCGAGCGGCCCAGCACCCTCAGCGTCCGGACCGTCGCGGCGATCTCCCGGTCGAACGCGGCGGTCATCGCGACCGCCGAGGAGAGCAACCGCCGCTCGGTCTGTTCCTGAACGGTCCCTCCCAGACGCGCGGCGATGATCGCCGCGAAGAGCGCCATGGGGAGCAGGGAGCCCAGCGCAACGATGAGCAAGTGCGTGCGTAGCGTGCGCGCACGGGAGGACGGAGGAGAAGCGCTCTGCGCAACGAAACCAGGTCGGCTGACAGGCGCCCCAGGATCACCTTGGGACGTCATGGCCCAGAGATCCTACCCTGGAACACGGTTCACCAGGTGGTGCTCAGTTCGAGCATGGGCACGTGTTTTTCGTGGTTTCCGTTCGTGTAGTCGTAAATGTGGCATGAGCACTCCGGTGCCACGCAGGTGCCCGGATCATCCTCGAGCCGCGTGTCCGTAGTGGAACGGCTCAACAGGCCGAGCCCACTTTGTCCCTCTGGCGCTCTTTCGTTCCGCCGCCTCAGGCCGCCGGGCGGCCGGGCTCCTGAACCTGAATGAGCTCCGTGGAGAAGTAGCGCTCCATCCGATCCGGGAACACCGTCACCACCTGGGCCTCGGGGCCGAGCCGCCGCGCCGCCTGCACCGCCGCCGCATAATTCAGGCCGCTGGAGGGGCCCACCGGGAAGCCCCGCTTGATGAGGGCTCGCGCGGTGCACACCGCCACCTCGTCCGGCACATTGAGCACCTGCAGCCCCTCGAGCTGGTCCTCGCGGAAGAGCTTGCTCATGCCGTCCACCACGCCGGGTACCCGCGCGCTGAAGCTGCAGCACTCGAGATCGCACCCCGTCAGCCCTTTGATGGGCCGTGCCACCACGGGCGTCACCGGGCAGCCCGCCTCGCGGAAGGCCTGATAGAGCCCCACGATGGTGCCGCCGGTCCCCACGCCGCTCACCACCGCATGCACCAGCCCACCGGGCACCTGGCTGAGAATCTCCTGCCCGGTCCACACGCGGTGCGCCTCGGCGTTGTCCGTGTTCTCGAACTGGAGCGTGGCATAGGCACCGCGCGCCTTGGCTTCCGCAGCCGCGCGCGCCATCGCTCCGGACATGCCCTCCGCGCGCGGGGTGAGCAGCACGTCGGCGCCGTAGGCCCGGATGGTGAGCACGCGCTCGTGGGTGACGCCCTCGGGCATCACCGCCGTGAAGCGCACGCCCATCTGCGCGCTGGCCAGCGCGAGCGCGATGGACGTCGAGCCGCTCGAGGCCTCGATGACCTCTCCTCCGGGGCACAGCTGGCCCAGCCGCCACGCCTTCTCCAGCATGTAGCGGGCGATGCGGTCCTTGGTGGAGCCGCTCGGGTTGAGGAACTCCAGCTTGCACCAGATGGTGGGGCCGTCCGCCTCCAGGCGCACGGGCACCAGCGGCGTGGGGCCGATCTGCTGAAGGAAGCGCCCGTCAGCGGGCAGAGGACGGCAAGTCAGGCGGGGAGTGGACATGGCGGAGTCTCGGGTAGAGGCTCATATCCGAAACGGCCGAGACGGGAAAATGCCCCGGCGGCTCAATGCCAGACATTGGGTTGACAAACCGGGCTTCACGCATGAATATGTCTGAGTCATGAGGCCCGTCTTCACCATTCTGGGTGTGCCGTCCGTGCGCGTGCTCGCGCCGATGGCGGACGTGCGTCTCGGCTCCCGCAACAAGGTGCTGCTCGACATTTGATCAGGCGGACCAAGGTCCCCTGCCGCAGGTTGGCTGGTTCCCGTGTGCCAGGTGGGCTCGGTTCCGCCGCTGATCCTTTCCGGCCTTCGTGTGCCCTCATGCTGACCTGAGCACCCCACCGGGGTCCGCTCTCAGGCCGGCGTGTGTCCACCCGAGCGCCCGGGGCTCATTCCTTTATCAACCAGTGTCTGTCTTTCGACCCGCGGGTGGACTCACCCGACGGGACTGGGAAACTTTTATGTCTCGCAACACCCGAATCGAGCGCTACCGCAACATCGGCATCATGGCCCACATCGACGCGGGGAAGACGACGCTCACTGAGCGCATCCTCTTCTTCACCGGCCGCATCCACTCCATGGGAGAGGTGCACACCGGCTCCACCGAGATGGACTGGATGGTGCAGGAGAAGCAGCGCGGCATCACCATCACCTCGGCGGCCACCACTGCCTTCTGGAAGCCCGTGCGCGGGCCCTTCGCGGGCACCGCCCACCGCATCAACATCCTGGACACGCCGGGACACGTGGACTTCACCATCGAGGTGGAGCGCTCCCTTCGCGTGCTGGATGGCGCGGTGGCGGTGTTCGACGCCAGTCAGGGCGTGGAGCCTCAGTCCGAGACGGTGTGGCACCAGGCCAACCGGCACGGTGTGCCGCGCATTGCCTTCCTGAACAAGATGGACAAGGTGGGCGCGGACTTCGCCATGAGCGTGGAGTCCATCCGCAAGCGGCTGAACGCCAATCCGGTGCCAGTGCAGTTGCCCATCGGCACGGGCACGGAGTTCAGCGGCCTGGTGGACGTGGTGCGTATGCAGGCTTTCCTCTTCGACGAGGCGTCGGGAGAGCCCTCCG
>DASVVJ010000252.1:0-3618 GCA_036389955.1 Myxococcaceae bacterium | reverse complement strand
GACGTGGAGCGCGAGGAGGACCTGCTGGAGGAGGTGGCCCGCGTGTACGGCTACGACAACATCCCAGCCCGGCTGCCGCGCGGCGTGGCGGAGCTGGCTCCCGAGCCCCCTACGGCCGAGGCCGAGCGGCGGCTGCGCCAGGCGCTCTCGGGCGTGGGGATGAACGAGGTGGTGAACTACTCGTTCGTGGCGCCTCGCAGCCTGGAGGTGCTGGGTGGCCAGGAGAAGCCGGTGGCGCTGGTGAACCCGCTGAGCGTGGAGCAGTCGGTGATGCGCACCAGCCTGCTGCCGGGGCTGCTGGAGAACCTCTCTCGCAGCGTGCGGCACCAGGTGGAGCGGGTGGCCATCTACGAGACGGGCCGCGCCTACTTCCGGGATCCGGAGGGTGGCCAGGGCCAGCGTCCTGCCACGCGCGAGGTGCCTCGGGTAGGCGGGCTGGTGTGGGGCCTGCGCTCGGGGCGCTCGTGGACGCAGAAGGACGCCCGGATGGACTTCTACGACGCCAAGGGCGCCGTGGAAGCGCTGCTCCACTCGCTGCACGTGGAGGGTGTGCGCTTCGTGCCCGCCGAGGCGCCGGCCTGGCATCCGCGCGCCTGTGCCCAGGTGCTCCTGGCGGATGGGACGGCCCTTGGGTACGTGGGCGAGGTGCACCCGCGCATCAGCAAGGCGCTGGAGCTGCCGCAGGGCGTGTTCACGTTCGAGCTGGACACCGAGCCGCTGTACGCGGCGGCCCGGTTGGTGCCGGAGTACCACTCGCTGCCTCGCTTCCCGGCCGTGCTGAGGGACCTGGCGGTGGTGGTGCCGGTGGAGCTGCGCAACGACGAGGTCCGGAAGGTGATCCGCGAGGTGGGCGGGGCGCTGGTGGAGGACGCGCTCATCTTCGATGTGTACACAGGCAAGCCGATTCCCGAGGGGAAGAAGAACCTGGCGTACGCCATCCGCTACCGCTCGCCCGAGCGGACGCTGACGGACGCGGAGGTGACGGAGGCGCACCAGCGGATCATCGCCGAGGTGAACCAGCGGCTGGGCGGGGCCCTGCGCGCCTGAATTCCTGAATGAAGTCAGAGGGTTGACACGCCTCTGGAAAGGCTGTCAGCATCCGCTGCCATCATCGTAAAGCAGCGTTTTCCCGAGGGACCGTATGACGAAGGCGGACATCATCGAAGGCGTCTACGAGAAGGTCGGCTTCTCCAAGAAGGAGTCGGCGGAGATCGTCGAGCTGGTCTTCGACACCCTGAAGGAGACGCTGGAGCGCGGGGACAAGATCAAGATCTCCGGGTTCGGGAACTTCCAGGTGCGGCAGAAGAAGGCGCGGGTGGGGCGTAACCCGCAGACGGGTAAGGAGATCGAGATCTCGGCCCGCCGGGTGCTGACCTTCCGGCCGAGCCAGGTGCTCAAGAGCGCGCTGAACGGCGAGGCGCCGCCGGAGAACCACGCGGAGATCGACGCGCGGGACGAGGATTCGGACGAGAATGACGAGTTCGAGTCCGAGGAGTTCGAGTCGGAAGAGGGCTCGGACGGGAAGAGCTGAAGGGTGTTGGCGGTTTTCTGACGGCTGCCTGCGGCTGCCGCTTGACGCTGGCGTCAGGTGGGGGCATAAGGGCGGCCCGTTTCTGACGGGAAGTAGCAGTGCCGGGGCGTAGCGCAGCCTGGTAGCGCACTTGCTTGGGGTGCAAGTGGTCGCAGGTTCAAATCCTGTCGCCCCGACCATCGAAGGCCCTGGAGTTTCGCGGACTTGTCCGTGGGCTCCAGGGCCTTCACCTTTTGGGCTCTGGCCCTCCAGCAGCAAACTAGCAGCAAGCGGAGAGGGCTCGGCTCCAGCAGCAAGCAGGGCTGGTGGAACCTCCTGGAGAGATGCCGGAGCCACGGTCCGGAAGGCGAGCTGGTTGAGCCCCTTGCGCATGTCCTCCACGTCCAGGTGGCCGTAGATCTCGGTGGTGGTGGCTGGGTCTGAGTGGCGGAGGATCCGCTGCACGGTGGCCAGCGGGACGCCCGCCTTGAGCAGCAGGGTGGCCGTGGTGTGCCGTAGATCGTGGAAGCGGAGCGGGCGAGGGAGCGCCCGTGGCCAGAGCTTCATGCCGCAGCGGGGGCAGGGCTCGGACACCGCGTGGCTCTTCCGCTCCGCGTGGCCGCACCCCTTCCTCCGGCAGACGTGGCGGTAGCTCTCCACCAGCCCAGCGCGTCCCAAGGCCCGGCGCAGCACCTTGTGAAGCGCGAGATCCGGCGGATGCTGAGAGCCATCCTCCCGGGGGAACACCAGCTCCGAGGAGGAGGTGGCCAGGGCCTCGCGCAGGAACGGCACCAGCCCCTCGGCAATGGGGAGCAGGTCCGCGTGGCCGCCTTTCGTCGTCTCGCTGGCGTGCGACCGGGCCACCGTGATGGTTCCACCGGGGAGATCCACGTCCGACTTACGCAGCGCCAACAGCTCGCCCTTGCGCATGCCGGTGTAGACCGCCGTCGCGAAGAGCGGGCGCCAGCGCCGCTCCAGGGCCGCCAGCATCAGCGGCACTTCCTCGGCCTTGAGGTACTGGGGGAGCTTCTTCGGCTTCTTGATACGCGGGACGGCCTTCGCTGGGTTGAGCCCCGTCCACAGCCCCCGCCGCGCCGCCCACGCGAAGATTCGGTGGGCCAGCGCGCGCAGGTGATTCCGCGATTCAGGCGCCAGCTCCCCAGCCTTCTGAGTGATCAGCACCTCCAGCCGCGAGGCCGTCACCTCCTTGAGCGGGAGATGGCCGAGAGACTCGCGGAAGTGCTTCTCGCCGAATCCGATGATGGTGGTGGAGCGGAGACGGCTTCCCACCTCGTTCTTCCAGGCGTCCATCACCTCCCCGAAGGTCATCGGCTTCTGGTGCTCGGGCAGAGGCTCCAGGCCGCGCCGCTGCCGATCTGCCCGAATCTCCAGGTCGTGGAGGAGTGACTTCGCTTCGGTCTTGGTGGTGGCCTGGGTGGCGGTGTCGCGCCATCGGCCGTGGCCATCCTTGAAGCGCACGTACCACTTGTCGTTCTTGCGGTAGATGGAACCCATCAAACTGTCCTCATAGCTACAACCTCACAGGTCTCACGGCTTATTGCCTGCATGGAGGGGCACTACCCGCCGCCCGCTGGTCCCCTGGCCCTTGATGAAGGCGCGGATCGCTGCTGGCTCGAACCGCAGCAGTCCACCAATCTTTAGGCTCGGGAGGGCCCCTCGCTGGGCCGCGCCATAGACCCAGGAGCGCGAGGTCTTCAGGAAGGCCGCGACGTCCTCAGCGGTCCAGAGCGTGTCGTGCTGATTCTCGTTGGAGTTCATCTGCATCGTCTCTTCAAGAAGTTCGGGTGGATCAGCGTGGAAGGCGGTTGCTGAAGCGGGGAATGGCGTGGGCTTGTGAGAGGTGGGGGAGCCGCTCGGACAGGGAGTCCAGGCCACGACGGGGAACGTGAATTGACCGCGCGTGCTCGACGGCGTGGGCCGGGAGCGCATCAAGGACTTCCAGCAGGGGACGGCTGCCGCAGGAGTGGGAGCAGTAGAAGTGGCCGGTGGCCATCTCGGAGTTGGCCGGAAAGATGACGGTCGAGCTGGTGGGATCCTCATGCGGCTTCAGCGGCGCAGTGTGCAGGTGATTCCAAGGACAGATGGCG
>DASVVJ010000251.1:0-20962 GCA_036389955.1 Myxococcaceae bacterium | reverse complement strand
AGGCCCCTGCTGGAACGCCCGGGCGATCTCGATCATACCGGCCAGGCCGATGGCATCGTCCACGGCGCCGCGGCGGATCTTGTCACCCGAGGCGTCGGCCGGGCCCAGGCCAAAGGCATCCCAGTGGGCGGCATACATGATCGACTCCACCTGGCGCTGGGCTCCGGGAATGCGGCCGAGCACGTTGTGGCTATCGGCACGGGTATGGGTCAGGCGGTAGTCCGCCGAGACGCTGGCGCCCTTCAGGGGCACGGGGGCGAAGCTGGCCTTGCGCGCCTCGAGCTTCAGCTTCTCGAAGTCCAGCCCCGAGCGGGTGAACAGCGCGGCGGCGGTGTCACGCTCGAGCCAGCCCTGCATCAGGACCTTGTCCTTGTCTGGCTGCGCCCGGACGATGTCGAAGGACTGGCCGTTGCCGGCCCTGACCGTGGACCAGCCATAGGCCGCGCCCTCCGTCTCGTGGACGATCAACGCGCCGAGGGCCCCGCGCCGGGCTGCCTCCTCGAACTTGTAGGTCCACCGGGCGTAATAGGTGGCCGCCTTTCCGCCGAACTTGCCACGGACGGGTTCTCCCTCCTGCGCCTCGAAGTCGGGGTCGTTGATCAGGAAGACGGCGATCTTGCCGCGCAGGTCGGCGCCCTTGAAGTCATCCCATCCCCGCTCGGCGGCCGAGATGCCATAGCCGACGAACACCAGGGGGACCTTGTCGAACTTCACGCGCTTCAAGGGCCGCTGGGTGTTGATCATCACCTCCTGCCCCTGCCGCAGCGAGATGGTCTTGCCTCCAACGGTCACCTTCAGGGTGACGTTGTCTCCCATCTGGAAACGGACCAGCGGGACCTTCTGCGTCCAGCCACCGTTCTCGCCCGCGGGCTCGAGGCCCACCTCCTGGAACTGGCGGATGAGGTACTCCAGGGTCTTCTTCTCTCCCGGCCCGCCCGGGGCACGGCCCATGTACTCATCGGAGGCCAGCTCCTTGACGATCCCCGACAGCCGGGCCGGTTCGATGGGGCCAGCGTCCTGTGCCCCTGCTATCCCTGAGCCCAGCAGGGCGGCGGCGAGGGCGAGGGCGCTCAAGGGCGCGTGCTTCAAGGCGTTCCAGGCAGTCATGGGGCGACCCTAGTCGGGAAACACGAGAACTCCAGCAGGGCAGCCACTTTCCCTCCGTCCTGGCAGAGCGTCAGAGGTATCGTGGAGGCATACGGGCGCCTCGTGGGGGACTCGATGACCGTGGAATCGCCGGACTCGCCGCTCAAGCTCCCGGAGCACGGGCCCGAGTTGAGAGGCGCGGCCCTGGCACTGGCGGCTGCACCGCAGCGCGCCTCGCGGCTGTTCTCCCTCGTGGCGGCGATGCTGCGCTCGGACCTCGAGTACACGCCCGATGCCGCGGAGCGCAGGGCCAGGGACCTGCTCGGCTCGCTGGAGCGGCTGGGCTGGCTCGAGAGGAATGGCCTGGACCTGGTTCACGCCCAGGACAGTGGGGTGGAGCAGGTGCTGGACGAGGTGCTCCGGGAGCAGCAGACGGAGGCCGTGCGGCACCAGGTGCTCTTCTCCCTGCTCGCCGCGGGGCAGGGCTCTCCGCGCACCCTGGGGCGGCTGATGACGAGCATCGGGAGGCTCGTCGGCCGTGAGCCCGAGGAGAGCGGGTTCGAGAAAGAGGTGCTCGACGCCATCAACGCCTGGTTCGAGCGCCATGCCGGAGAGCTCGCTCAGGCCCTGCTCACCGTGTCGGCGGATGAGGCCTCGTATGCGCTGGGTGGCATGGTGTCGGCCCCGGGGGGAAGCCAGCTCCTGGCGCGTCATTGGGAGACGATCGTCCGGCCATGGCTGGTGCGCTCGGGCGTGAGTCCCGAGGCTCGCCATCTGCTCTACCGGTCGCTGCAGCAGATGCCGAGGGGCGGGCCGGCCAGCAGGGCGCTCGTCGTGGCGGCGCTGCGGTGGCTCGATGCGCAGGGGACGATCGCCGCCGCTTCGTTCGTGCTGAACCCGCTGCTCCTGCGCGACGACCTGGAGGATGGGGCCCCGGCGTGTATCCAGCACGCCGTGCGCTGGCTGGAGTTCCACGGCCAGAGCGAGGATGCGCTGTATGTCCTCCCGCCGCTGCTGGCCCGGCGCGAGGTCCGGGAGTCCTCTCCCGGCTATGCGCAGTACGCCGTCACCTGGCTCAAGGTTCATGGGCAGCAGCCCGAGGCGAAGAACCTCCTCAAGCTGCTGCTGATGAGAGATGAGCTGATCGCTGCCGCTCCGGCGTGCCTGGGCTTGGCGATGCGGTGGCTGAGGGCACACGAGCAGCACTCCGGGGCTTCGACCGTGCTCTCCGCGCTGCTGTCCCGGCAGGATCTCGGGGACCTGGCTTCGGACTGCATCCACTCCGCGCTGCGCTGGTTGCAGGCCTGTGGGCACGAACACGACGCCTCCTTTGTCCTTCCTCCGCTGCTGTCCCGGCGGGACCTGGGGGAAGCGGCGGGGGACTGTCTCGAGCACGCCCTGAGGTGGCTGGAGGTCTTCGGCCGGACCAGTGAAGCGTCGTTTGTCCTCGTGCCTCTGCTGAGCGAGGTGCAGGGCGCGAAGCCGGAGGCCGCCGCCATCCTTCAGAAGGTCCACACGTGGCTGGAGGAGCACGGCCTGCGAATGGGCGCTCGCTTCCTCTTGCAGCCGCTGTTGGGAGTGAAGAACCTGGGGGACTCAGCCCCGGCGCTGCTGGGCCTGGGGGTGCGGTGGTTGGAGGCGCACGGCCAGAGCCTGGAGGCGCGCCCGGTATTGGTGGCGCTGCTGCAGAGGAAGGACCTGGGACAGGCCGCCCAGCCCGTGCTGGGGCAGGTGGTGCGGTGGCTCCAGGCGCATCGCCACAATGAGGAGGCGGGGTTCATCCTTCGCGCCACCCTGGGCAGGGCCGAGCTGGGAGAGCGCACCGGAGCCTGCTTCAAGCTGGCCCTGGAGTGGCTCGAGGTCCATGGAGGAGACGAGTGGGCCCGCTTCGTGCTTCACTCTCTCCTGGCCCAGCCCGAGCTGGGCGACTGCACCGAGCCCTGTCTCAGCGAAGCCCTGCGCTGGCTGCAGGTACATGGTGCCGCCGAGCACGCCAGCTTCGTGCTCTCCCCACTACTGGCCCGGAAGGATCTCGGGCACCGGGCTCCGGACTGTATCCAGTACGCGCTGCGCTGGTTGGAGGCCTGTGGGCAGGGGCCGGATGCCTCCTTCGTGCTCCCGCCGCTCATCCGGCGGCAGGATCTCGGGGAGGCGGCCGGGGCCTGTCTCACGCACGCGTTGAAGTGGCTGGAGGTCTCCCGCCAGACCAGCGAAGCGTCCTTTGTCCTGGTGCCGCTGCTGAACAGGCTGGAGGGGCAGGGCGCGAAGCCGGAAGCGGCCGCCATGCTTTCGCAGGTCCACGCGTGGCTGGAGGAGTGTGGCCCGGAGCTGGGCATGCGCTTCCTCGTGAAGCTGATGCAGGGAGCGAAGAGCCTGGGGAAATCCGCTCCGGCCCTGTTGGGCCTGGTGGTGCGGTGGCTGGAGGCGCATGGCCAGAGCCTGGAGGCGCGCTGGGTCCTGGCGACGGTGTTGCAGACAAAGAAGCAGGGAGGGTCCGCCGAGCCCCTGCTGAGGCTGGTGGTGCGGTGGCTGGAAGCGCATGGCCAGAGCCCGGAGGCGCGTTCGGTCCTGACGGTGGTCCTGCAGAGGAAGGACCTGGGAGCGGCCAGCCAGTCCCTGATGGGGCTGGTGATGCGGTGGCTAGAGGTGCACGGCCAGAGCCTGGAGGCACGGCCGATCCTGATCGAGGCGCTGCAGAGGAAGCGCCTGGGGGAGGCCACCCAGGCCTTCATGCACCACATCGCCCGCTGGTTGGAGGTGCACGACCAGAGTGATGAGGCGCACCAGCTCTTTCTCCGGCTCGTGGAGCGGCCAGGGGCGACAGCGGACTGCCCGGGGCTGATCAGGCACCTGACGAGGTGGTTGGAGGTGCATGCCCAGGGTGAGGAGGCGGTCCGTTTCCTCCGGGCCATCCTGGGCATGGCAGAGCTGGGAGCGCACGCCGGAGCCCTTTTCGAGCTGGCCCTGAGGTGGCTCGAAGCCCGTCGGGACGACGAGAGGGCTCATCCCGTGCTCCAGCTGCTCCTGGCGCGGCCCGATCTGGGCGACCGCACCGAGCTGTGTCTCCAATACGCCCTGCGCTGGTTGGAAACGCAGGGGGAGGCGGCGCACGCCAGCTTCGTGCTCCAGGTCTTGCTGGCCCGGAAGGAGCTTGGCGTCAGCACCGAGCGCTGTCTGGGACATGCCCTGCGGTGGCTGGAAGTGAATGGGACCACGGAGCCCGCCAGCTTCATCCTTCAGTCCCTGGCGGCTCGACAGGATGGAGAGAGGGCGGTCAGGGAGGGGCTCCGGCACGCCCTGCGGTATCTGGAAGCGCACCGGGACAAAGTCAGTGCGCTCTATGTCCTCAAGGCCTGGCTGGAGCGGGATGAATCGGCGGGGATGAGCGTTCTGACGGCCGAGGAGTTCTGTTCGTTCGTGGAGCACGCGGCGGTCTGCTTGAGGCACCACCATACTCACCCCCTGGCGCTCTCCCTCTTCCTGCAGCTCCTGCGGAAGCGGCGGCTTCCGGATCGCGAGTGGTGGATGGTGGCGGAGTCCGCCATCCAGCTCCTGCGCATCCAGTTGGTCTCGCGCGATCGGAGCGAGCTGCTGTGCTGTGTGTTGGAGCGGCCCACGCTCCTGGGAGGATCGCGGGAACAGGTCCGGGAGCTGGCGCGTGACTGGGTGAATGCCCGGAAGCCGGAGGATGCCCGCACGCAGAGGGTCCTGGCGCTGTTGGAATGCGTTCCCGTTTCGTGAGCAGATGGGGACTGACGCATGACGCCCTCCACACCGCCTCCTTCTTCCCTGCCGCTCCCCTCGACAGCCCCTGGTTCGGGGGAGATCGCGCGCACGCAGCGGCAGGCCGGCCGCTCCGCCCTGGTGGGGCTGGTGCTGCTCGGGCTCGCGGCACTGACCAGCCCGCTGCTCGCCTATCGCCAGGATCTCCAGAACGCCCGCGAGGAGATGCTCGACCATCTCTCCTTGCAGTCCCAGGTCCAGGCCGAGGCGCTGGGCGTGCACCTGGGCATCCTGGAGGCGGAGCTGCGCCGCCTGGCCGCGCACCCGAAGCTGACCCTCGATGAGGACGGGAACGTTGCAAACGTGGCCATGCTGGAGAACGCCCTGCACCACACGCACCTCTTCTCCGAGGGGGTGGCCCTGGTCACTCCCTCGGGACGCCGCGTGTGGAGTGATCCTCCCGGGATGTCGCTCGGGGACTCGCCCCTGGAGAACCGCCCCTGGTTCCGCCGGGTGTTGACCGAGGCCGTCTCCGACATCAGCTTGCTGGAGCGGGACGACGGGCCCCTGGTGGTGGCGGTGCCCATGGTGCGAGCCCAGAAGGTGGTGGGGCTGCTGGTGGGCGAGCTGCGGGCGGGAGCCCGCCCGATCGCCGGGGTCCGGTCGAAGGGGACGGACCTGTCGCTGCTGGTGGACATGGACGGGAAGCTGCTGCTGCCCGTGCCTCCGAAGGACTTCACGTGGAACCCGGAAGTCGCCGCGACCCTGCTCGCCCTTCCTGCGTCTCCGGGTCCCATTCGCTTCAATGGCATGAGCATGCTCGGCGCGGCCGCCTCGGTTCCGGTCCCCGCGGGTGTCAGCGGCATGCTGCTGGCCGTACTGGAGGATGAGGAGCGGGATATCGCGATGCTGCGGCGCCGCTTCCTCGGGCAGCTCGTCTTCCACAGCGTCCTGCTGGGCGGCACCCTGCTGATCTTCGTCTTCCTGCTGCGGCGCTCCTATCACTCCCTGCTCGCGGTAGAGGAGCGGCTGCGGCATCAGGAGACGATGGCCGCGCTCGGCGCCGCCAGCCAGCTGATTGCCCATGAGGTGAAGAACGCCTTGAACGGCATCCAGGCGGCCCTCTCGCTGCTGCGGCCCGCCAACTCCAGTGGCGAGGTGGCCTTGCCCGCCCTGCGAGCCCAGATGCAGCGGCTGGGGCACCTGGCGCGTTCGCTGCTGTCCTTCGGCGCACCGCGGGCCCTTCTGAGCCGGCCCTGCGAGCTGCGCTTGCTGCTGGAGGAGGCGCTCCAGTCAGTTCACCTGCTCCCCGAGGCCGAGGAAGTTCGCATCGGCGTGACGATGAAGGAGGGGCTCATCGTTCGCGTGGATCCGGCGCTGCTGGTGTCCGCCATCGACAACCTGCTGCGCAACGCGGTGGAAGCCTGTGCCGTGGCACGCGACACGGGCCTGAGGTCCATGCCCTGGGTGCAGGTGAGCCTCGCGCTCGAAGGCAATCAGGCCGTCCTGCTGGTGGAAGACAATGCCGGCGGGGTGGACACGAACCTGGAGCCGCGCCTGTGGGAGCCCTTCGCCACCGCGAGAGCCAAGGGGATCGGCCTGGGGCTGCCCATGGCCCGGGCGGCCGTGGAGGCTCATGGCGGTAGCCTCTCCTATACCCGGCTCCCCGAAGGCAGCCGCTTCAGCCTTCGCCTGCCCTTGGAGAGTACTTCATGAACACCTCTCTGCTCCTGGTGGACGACGACCGTACCTTCTCCTCGCTCGCCGCCTCGGTGCTCTCCCAGGAGGGGTTCCGGGTCCGGACGGCCCGCTCGCTGCACGAGACGCGCGCGGCCCTGGCCCGCGAGGCTCCCGACCTGGTCATCCTCGATCGCCGGCTGCCCGACGGTGACGGGCTCTCTTTCCTGCCCGAGCTGCGCACCCAGCTTCCGGGCACCGTGGTGCTGATGGTGACGGCCCACGGAGACATCGCCAGCGCGGTGGAGGCCATCAAGGCGGGCGCGCGTGACTATCTGTCCAAGCCGGTGGAGCTGGATGACCTGGTGCTGCGCGCGCGCCGGGCCGCCCAGGACGTTCAGCTGCAGGAGCGGTTGCGCCGCGCGGAGAGCGCGTTGGAAGGCCGGCGGCGCCTGCAGGAACCCCACTCGCCCGCCATGCGGCACACGCTGCAGATGCTCGAGCGCATCGCCACCGCGCCGCGCAGTCCCGTGCTCCTGCAGGGGGAGACGGGCGTGGGCAAAGAGGTGCTCGCCCGCCACCTGCACACGCTGCGCGAGGGACAAGGGCCTTTCGTTCACATCAACTGCGCGGCCCTGCCTGAGACCCTGGTGGAGAGCGAGCTGTTCGGCCACGAGCGCGGCTCCTTCACCGATGCGCGCACCGCCCGGCGTGGGCTGGTCGAGGTGGCCAACGGCGGCCTGCTCTTCCTCGACGAGGTGGGCGAGCTGCCCCTGGCGCTGCAGGCCAAGCTGCTCACCTTCCTGGACAAGGGCGCCTTCCGGCGGCTGGGGGGCAGCACCGAGCTGACCAGCAGCGCGCGCGTGGTGGCCGCCACCAATCGGGATCTCTCCAAAGAGGTAACCGCCGGCCGCTTCCGCGAGGACCTCTACTTCCGGTTGAGCGTCTTCAAGGTGGAGGTGCCTCCCCTGCGGGAGCGGCGCGAGGATGTGCTGCCGCTGGCCGAGGGACTGGTGGCCGAGCTGTGCGCGGAGCTGGGCCACCGCCCGGTGGTCTTCTCCGCCGCCGCGCGTGAGCGGCTCGAGCGCTACCCTTTCCCCGGCAACGTGCGCGAGCTGCGCAACGTGCTCGAGCGGGCCCTGGTGCTCGAAACCGGTCCCACCCTGGAATTGGAGGCCCTTGCCACGGGTACCCGGCCGCCTGCCGCGGCCGCTGATCCCAACGCCTTCGTGCTGACGGGCCCACCGCGTCCCATGGAGGAGGTAGAGCGGCTCTACGCGCGGCACGTGCTCGGGATGCTCGAGGGGCGCCGGATGGATGCGGCCCGCGCGCTGGGGATCTCCTACCCCACCTTCCAGCGCCGTCTGGGAGAGGAGTGACTCCCACACCGAGTGGGCGCTTGCGCGCCTGCCTGGAAGCCAGAAAGCCCTGGACTTCAAGGTTTTTGAAGTCGACCTGCCAGCACTTCAAATTTTTTTAAGTTCCATTTGAAGTTCCCCCTGTCCTCCCGAGGGAAGCCGGGCCTCAGGTCCCTGGCATGGCGCTTGCCAAGTGAGCCTTGAACGTGCCGCACCCCGATCAGGGACGAGGCACCTTGCTGGCTCGGGAGGCTGGAGGCGTGACGACATCGGACGTGAAGGGAGCCGCAGTGGGCGGCTCGATCCGGGATGTGCTGGCCAAAGATGTGCCGGCCTCCCTCGTGGTTTTCCTTGTCGCCGTGCCCTTGTGCATGGGTATCGCCCTGGCCTCGGGGGCGCCCATCATGGCCGGCCTCATTGCTGGTGTGGTGGGCGGCCTGGTGGTGGGGCTGTGCGGCGGTGCGCCGCTGCTGGTGAGCGGCCCGGCAGCGGGCCTGGCGGTGATGGTGTTCGGCTTCATCAATGAGCTGGGCTTCGCCGTCACCTGCGCCGTCGTGGCGGCCGCGGGCCTGGTGCAGATGGCGCTGGGCGGAATGAAGGTGGCGCGCACCGCGCTGGCCATCTCCCCCGCGGTGATCCACGGCATGCTGGCGGGCATTGGCATCCTCATTGTGCTGGGACAGATGCACATCGTGCTGGGTGGATCGCCCAAGGCCAATGCCTGGCTGAACGTGGGCCAGCTGCCCGCGCAGCTCGCCAGCTTGCATGTGCCCGCGCTGGTCCTGGGCCTGCTCACCATTGGCGTGATGGTGCTGTGGCAGGTGATGCCCGCCAGCCGTCTCAAGCAGGTGCCGGGGCCCCTGGTGGCGGTGGTGGCCGCCTCGGCGGCCGCGGCGCTCTGGGGCGCGGACGTGAAGCGGGTGGAGCTGGCGGGAGACTTCTTCAGCAGCTTCCAGCTGCCCTCGCTGCCCCAGGGTAACTGGGGCGCCTTCGTGGTGGCGGTGCTCTCGCTGGCCGTGGTGGCCAGCGCCGAGTCGCTGCTGAGCGCGGTGGCCACCGACAAGATGCACACCGGCCCGCGCGCCAACCTGGACCGCGAGCTGTTTGCGCAGGGCATGGCCAACACCGTCTCGGGGATGCTGGGCGGCCTGCCCATCACGGGCGTCATCGTGCGCAGCGCCGCCAACATCGCCGCCGGGGCGAAGACGCGCGTGTCTGCCGTGCTGCACGGCGTGTGGATGCTGCTCTTCGTCACCCTGCTGGCCTCGATGCTGGGGCTGGTGCCCCTCACCGTGCTGGCGGGCCTGCTCGTCTTCGTGGGCGGGAAGCTGGTGAACGTGCACCACATCCAGGAGCTGCGCCGCCGCGGCGAGCTGTCCGTGTACGTCGTCACGGTGGCCGGCGTGGTGGGCATCAACCTGCTGGCTGGCATCGTGATGGGGCTGGCGTTCGCGGTCGCGCGGCTGCTGTGGCGCCTTGGCAAGGTGCAGGTGCAGGTGAAGCAGACCGGTGAGGTGTACCAGGTGCGCGTGAGCGGCTCCCTCACGTTCGTGGGCGTGCCCAAGCTGTCCGCCGCGCTCGCCCAGGTCCCCACGGGCGCGCAGGTGGAGGTGGACCTGTCCGTGGAGGCGCTGGATCACTCCGGCTACGAGGCGCTCGAGAGCTGGAGCCAGACGCACCGCAAGACGGGCGGCCAGGTCCGGATGGAGCCGCTCGAAGAAGTGTGGATGCGCAGGGGCCACAAGTCTCCGGCCCCTCGCCCTGCTGCTGTTTCCCCTAACTCTTCTCTTACCGCTGAGGGTGCATCGTGAAGAAGCTCATCAAAGGACTCCTCGACTTCCAGCGTCACAGCCTCCCCTCTTACCGCGCCACGTTTACGCGTCTGGCCAAGGGACAGACTCCTGACTGCCTCTTCATCACCTGCTCCGACAGCCGCGTGGTGCCCAACCTCCTGGTGTCCATGGATCCGGGAGATCTCTTCGTCGTTCGCAACGCGGGCAACATGGTGGCGCCGGCGGATGCGGCGGGCCAGTCCGTGGGCGACCTGTCCGAGGCGGCGGCGCTGGAGTACGCCCTGCTGCACCTTCCGGTGGTGGACGTGGTGGTGTGCGGGCACTCCGGCTGCGGCGCCATGAAGGCCCTGCTGTCGGGCTATTCCAACCCGAAGGCGCCCAACCTGGGCACGTGGCTGGATATCGGCCGTAGCGCGCTGCACGCCATGGAGCGCACCAAGGGGCTGGACCCGGCGTTGGATCCAGCCGATCGCCTCAGCCAGCTCAATGTGCTCGAGCAGCTCAACCACCTGCGCTCCTATCCCCTGGTGCGCGAGCGCCTGGCGGCGGGCACGTTGCGGCTGCATGGCTGGTGGTTCGACATCGGCAATGCGCGGGTGAATGCGTATCGCCCGGGCCACGAGCGCTTCGTTCCCATCGACGAGGTCGAGGGAGAGCAGATGCTCGCGGAGCTGGAGGGCACGGGGCTGCTGCACTCCACCAGCTCCGCCGCCTGAAAAGTGCGAGTTTCCTCCGCACAGCAGGGCTCCATGAGCGGGCAACCAGGCCGCCCTGTCAGTTTTTGCAGGGCTGGCCGTGGTAGTCTGAGAACGCCGCTCGCGGGACTGTGATGCGACTTCCGAACCGAGCCTTTGGAGCTTGACTAGCTGGTCGTGTCCTCACTCCCCGGGCGGCGTTCGTGCCCACCCGAATCATCGGGCTGTGGGAGGTCATCGTGAAGGAGCTGGCGGTCGCGCTGCGTGCCGAACAGGTCGCGCGCGAGGACCTGGTGATGTTCGTCAACGCGTGCTTCTCCTGCACGGGGCAGCGCGAGTTCTACAATGACGCACAGGGCCAGGCGGTCTCCATCGAGTTCCTGCACGAGTACATTCTCGGCAACTACCGCCGGCTCTACGCCCGCACGCTGGCGGCGGGCATCAACCACTTCAACCGGGCGCAGATCGTCCTCAACCTGCTGGCCAGCGGCCGGGACACGCCGCCGGCGGACCGTCGCGAGGAAGGGGCGCTGATCGCGGCCACGCTCCGGGCGCTGCCGCCTCCCCGGGCCTACCGCGTGCTGGAGCTGTTGCGCTCGCGGCGCGTCAACAACCGCCGCTCGCGCGCGATCATCCGCGAGTACGTGGCCGGGCGGCCGGATCCGGACTTCGACGCGGTGAAGTACCGCTCCAAGCTGCGCTCGGCGGTGGTGCACGCGCACCTGAAGCTGGGAGACGAGCGGGGCCCGTTCCTCTTCCACGGCTGGCGCAAGCGCGTGTACACGCGCCCGCTGCTGGAGAAGTTCCGTCAGGCCCACTACACCCAGGAGGCCCTCTTCGAGCTGCCCTTCACCATCGCCGAGGGGCTGGCTTACAAGCACGGCATTCCCCGCGCGGTGTTCCTCGAGCGCATCGACTCGCGCCTCACCCAGGCCGAGCGGCTGCGCCTGCAGGGGTCCGCCGCGCGCGCCGAGGGCGTGGAGCTCTCGGTGGACCTGTCGCGGGTGCCGCTCACCCGGCTGGCGCTGTACGCGCTGTCGCTCTCGCCTCAACTGAGGCAGCAGCGGCGCGAGGAGCTGCACGCCGCGCTCGGGCAGGCCACGGCGCGGACGCTGGGACGGGCGCCGATCCGCCTGGGCCGGGTCGCCGCGGTGCTGGACAACAGCTACTCCAGCTCGGGCTCCCACGAGAAGCGGCGCCGTCCGTTCGGGGTGGCGCTGGCCGCGCATTACCTGCTGGGCGCCGCCGCCCGGGAATACCGCGCCTTCTGGACGACGCCTGTCGAGGATCCACTCCTGGACAAGCCGCGGGGACAGACCGATCTGGCCACGCCGCTGCTCGACGCGCTGGAGTGGGAGCCGGACCTGGTGGTCGTCGTCTCCGACGGCTACGACAACGGGCCGCCGAACGCGGTGGCGGACCTCACCCGCATCTTCCGCACGAAGCTGGATCCCCAGCGCCGCACGTCCATCATCCACGCCAACCCGGTGTTCGACTCGGAGCTGTTCGCTCCCCGGGGGCTGGGCGCCAGCGTGCCCACGGTGGGCGTGCGGGACGCGGAGGACCTGCCGACGGTGCTCGGCTTCGCGCGGTTCGCCGAGGGCGCGGCCCCGCTGGCCGAGCTGGAGCAGTACCTGGCGGCCCGGGTGCGCGGCCTGCTCGAGCGCGATGCGCGCAAGCGGGGAGTGCCCTCGCCGGTGGCGCCCGAGGCCTCGCCGTCCGCGCTCCCCGAGGAAGAGCCCTCCGAGGTAGAGGAGGAGGTGTGAGATGGGACGCGGCAGCGCGGTGACGAAGCGGCTGGGTCTCCAGGGCCTGCGGGTGGCGCCGTCTCAGGTGTATGGCAACTTCCGCCTGGTGCCTGTCCTGAGGGACACGGTGCGAGGAGACCTGCGCATGGGCCTGCGCAAGTATCAGGATCATGTCTCCGTCGTCTCGCTGGGAGGCGAGCCGATGGCGCCTGGGCTCAAGTACGCCTCGTACATCCCGCACGGCCTGGTGATGTCCTGGGACAAGCAGCAGGTGGAGGCGGTGGTCGAGACGCGGCTGGTGAAGCCCGACGGCAAGCAACTGAAGGTGGGCCCTTTCTCTCTGAGGGTGATGCACCGGATGGTGCGCCGGGAGGATCGCCAGCAGCTTCGCCTGCTGCCGCTGCACCTGGCGATGGAGGGCTTTTTGTCCCTGCACTTCGCGGGGCCGGAGATCGCCTGGAAGGAGTACTCGCGGGAGTCGCTGTCCACCGGGCTGAGCCCGCGGATGGAGCAGTCGGTGCCAGGGTGGGCCAACGGGGCGTTCGCGCAGGCGCTGCGGATGTTCGAGATTCACGAGCAGCAGGTGGGGATGCTCATTTACCGGGCGGACGCGCTGCTGTCGGCCTTCATCCTGTCGCACCCGGACGACTACCGCGCGCTGCACCAGTCCATGCTGGAGGACTTCTACGGTGAGCTGCTGTTGCAGTACGGCTTCCTGGAGGAGGTTGCCCCGCTGGGAAGCTCCATCGATGCGCGGCAGGTGTCCTCGCTGAAGGACCTGCGGGCCGAGCTCAACCGCATGCGTCAGGACTGGGCGGACTTCGTCCAGGACGTGATGGGCGGGGGCTTGTTGAGGACGGATGTCTCCTCGAAGCCCGTGTATGAGGCAGGCCCGTTCACCCTGGAGCGCTTCGTCACCAGCCTGGAGCCGTCGGCGGAGAACCACATCGGCGAGATGATCCTCCGCGAGGAGGACGGCACGATCGAGTACCTCAAGACGTACCGCCTGTCGGCGGCCCAGACGCGGCGGGCCTACCTGCTCAAGCAGTTGGCGGCGGCGGCCTGGAACCTGGACGATGCGGCGCGCAACCTGAAGACTACGAAGCGGGACCTGATCGTGCGGATCCACAACGCGGGCTTCGCCCACCTGTTCAAGCCCGAGGTGCTGGCACAGGCCCTGCGCGAGGAAGCCCAACGCTGAGCAGGGCTGGCCAGGCCTTTCCTCCAGGAGCAGGCTGCGGCTAGCGTCGCGCGCATGCTCCGATGCCTGGCCCCTGGATTCCTGATCAGTGCGCTGCTGTTGCTGCTGCTTCCCGAGAGGGCGTTCGCGTGCCTGCCCACGGGCGCCCCCTCCTGGACGAAGCGGACGGCGGACGGGGCCATCGAGCTCTCCTCGCGCGTCGGGAGCAACCTTCTCGGCCCCGCCACGCTGTCGCTGCGGGAGGTGCGCTCGGGCAAGACACTCTGGGAGCACAACCTCCAGCACAGCCCTCATGAGCGCCAGACACACCTGTCGACGAGCGGCCGCTACGTGGTGTTGACGGACACCTTCTCCGCCGAGTTCACCCTGTATGGCCCCACCGGTGAGCCCCAGCAGCTGTCCCTGGAGCCCCACCTCACCGCCAGCGAGAAGCGGAAGCTGCCCCAGAGCAGCTGCGGCCAGCATTGGATGAGCAAGGCCCACTTCGAGGGTGAAGTCCTCGTGCTGGATGTTCCCACCGCGGGCATGCGCCCTCCTATTTATGGGCAGCCCAAGGGCACGGCCTTCTACTTCGACCCGAAGACGCGGCAGCTCACCCGTGAGGCGCCGGCCCCCGAGAAGAGCACGGCAGAGCTCATCCAGGCCTACCAGCAGGCCTCGGACTCCGAGCAGCGCAAGCGGTGGTTGCAGGAACTGGTGGAGCGCTCCATGGACAGGGTCGCGGGCAGTGATTCCGCCCTCAGCCGCTTCTGGCAGGAGCTACTGGCTACCCCCGGAACGGAGCCCAGCCTGGTGGCGCTGGCGGTGATGGGGCTCGGCAACGTTGGAACGGATGAGGAGGTGCGCGGCCTGGCGCGGCTGCCCGCGGGGCCACCGGAGCGGGACCTGGAAATTCTGCAGGTGCTGCAGCGCCGTGCTCCTCAGGAGGCCGAGGCCTTTGGCCTGCGCGTGCTCGAGGAGCGGCGGCAGCCCGAGCAGCTGCGAGCGCGCGCTGTCATCTTCCTGAGCGGCCGCGAAGAGGCCGTGGCGGAGCGGGCCGGCTCGCTGGCGCTGAGCGATCCGTCCGAGAAGGTGCGCGAGTACGGCCTGGAAGGCCTGGCCCGGGAGCCCTTGAGGGCCAAGGCCGTCGAGCGGGCGCTGCCCTTCTGCCAGGCTCCCGAAGAGACGCTGCGCCTGCGGGCCGCGGAGAGCCTGCGCCGCATCCTGCGCGGGGTGAGAGGCACCGAGCGGGAGCAGGCGCTGAAGGTGCTGAGCGATGCGAATAAGCGCGGGCAGCTGAAGGGCTTCCCCGAGGGCTACGTCATCCTCGCGGGCGTGGCGGACCTGGAGAAGAAACGCTCCGAGGCGCTGGTGCTCTACCGCCAGGGAGTGCAGGAACTCGAGGCGCTGCCCCGTGAGCGCAAGTGGCCCACGCACGAGCTGCGGCTCGAGGCAAAGCTGCAACTCGCGTTCGAGGCCAAGGCGAAGAAGAAGGAGGCCGAGCTGAAGAAGTGGGCCGAGGCGGTGCTCGGCGATGAGCACAAGCACGCCATGGTCTGTGCGCCCCTGCCCAATGAATATGTGGGGACCGGGAGCCCGGGCGTCTGCTCGATCCGTCGGACCGCCGAGGACGTCGCGAGAGGGCTGCTCGAGGGGGGCTCGAGTCCCAAGGCTCGCTGAGCTTCAGCGCCCCATCAGCCTGGCCAGCACCTCGGCCCCCCGGAGCACCACCTCGGGGGGAGCACAGGTGAAGCACAGCCGCACGTGGTGGGGGAAAGGACCGAAGCTCGTCCCGGGCGCCACGAGCAGGCGTTGCTCCACACATCGCTCCAGGAACCCCAACAGTCCCCGCTCGTCCAGGTGCCGGGAGACGTCCACGAACAAAAACGTGCTGCCCTGAGGTGCGGCCACCCCCAGACGCGCGGCCACCTGGCGGCCTGTGTCCGCGTACTGCCCGGCCGCCTCGGCCGCCCACCGGGGCCCAGGTCCCCGCAGGGCCCTCAGGCCCGCCAGCTGCGCGGCGGTGGGGGCGCTGTAGAAGGAGTGGGTGCTCACCTTGCGCAGCTGCGCCAGGGCCTCCGTGGGGCCCACCACCCAGCCACAGCGGTTGCCCGCCATTCCGTACGCCTTGCTGAAGCTGAAGGTGGACAGGGTGCGCTCGGGCGCCAGGGCTCGCGCGTATACGTGCTCGCCCTCGTAGACGTAGTCCTCGTACACCTCATCCGAGAGGATCCACAGCCCCTCGCGCCGGGCCAGCTCGGCCAGGGCCTCCATCCACGCGCGGGGCAGCACCCGGCCGCTGGGGTTGTTCGGGGTGTTGAGGTACAGCGCCACGGTGCGCTCGGTGAGCCGGGCGCGCACCGCCTCTACGAGCTGCTCGGCGCTGCTCAGCTCCAGAAAGGGCACCGGCACCGGCACGCCGTGAAAGGCCGTCACGATGCCGGCGATGAGCGGCCAGTAGGGAGCCAGCAGGAGGACCTCTTCGCCTGGCGCCACCAGCGCGCCCACCATGGCCCCCAGTCCGCCGGTGGCTCCGGTGGTGATGAGGACCTGAGAGCGCTCGGTGGGGACTCCCGAGCGGGAGCGCACGTACTCGACGATGGCGTCCCTCAGCGCCGGCTGGCCCTCCACGGCGGAGTAGCGGTGCATGCCGGGAAACTCCGCCGTGCGCAGGTCCTCCATGCGGCAGCCCTCGGGTGGCTCCATCCACGTGTCTCCCACGTAGAGCGGGTACACCTCTCCCGGCTTGCGCGAGAGCTGCTCCGCCAGAGCGCTGTACACCGAGCTGGGCATCCCGGTGACAGAGGGTGCATAGGTAGGGTGGCGAGGCATTCAGAGAGCAGGCTTCCACGGCGGGGGCGGGGCTGGCAATGTCCGGGGCCCCAGCCTTCCAGTGCTCGCTACCTGTCATTCGGAAGAAGAAGGCTCATGAAGAGAGCCTGGAGCTGCGAACTTCGCTGAGAAGGAGCCGCGAGGGCGGCTCTGAAGGAGGCTCCATGTCCCGCTCACATCCCTTGTCCCGCTGGGGGGCTGCCCTGCTGTGCCTCTGGCTGGCCGGCTGCGGCTCGGAGGAGCCAGAGGTGTCCAAGCGCAAGCCCGTGGTGATCGATACGGACATGGGCACGGATGACGCCATGGCCATTCTGTTCACGCTGCGGCGGCCGGAACTGGAGGTGAAGGCCATCACCGTGACAGGGGCGGGGCTGGCACACTGCGAGCCGGGCGTGCGCAATGCGCTGGGGCTGCTGGCGCTCGCGCAGCACGAGAACATCCCCGTGGCGTGCGGCCGGACAACGCCGCTGCGTGGCACCCACGCTTTCCCCGAGGAGTGGCGCCAGCCCGCGGACAGCCTGAATGGCGTACCGCTGCCCGAGCCGCAGGGCTCGGCTTCGCCGTCCACCGCGGTGCAGGTGCTCACCTCCGTGCTGGAGGCAGCCGAGGAGCCGGTCACGGTGCTCGCGCTGGGCAACCTCACCAACCTGGCGGAGGCTTTCGAGGCGAGGCCCTCGCTGACTGGGCGCGTAGAGCAGATCTACGTGATGGGCGGGGCCGTCACGGTGGGGGGCAACGTCGGCGACAGCCCAGGGGTCAACCCGCCCAACCCGCATGCCGAGTGGAACATCTACGTCGATCCGTACGCCGCGGCGCGGGTTGTCGAGCGGGCGCCCGTCACGCTGGTGCCGCTGGACGCCACCAACCAGGTGCCGGTCACCGAAGCGTTCGTCCGGAAGCTCGAGGCGGACCGCACCATGCCCGAGGCCGATTTCGTGTACCGGCTGCTGGCCAGCGATCCGGGGTACGTGAGCAGCGGCACGTACTTCTTCTGGGATCCGTTGGCGGCGGCGGCGTTGGCGGTGGAGGGGCTGGTCACCTTCGAGACCCGCAAGGTGACGGTCATCGAGGAGGAGGGCGCGAGCAGCGGGCGCACGCAGGAGTCGGCCACGGGGCACACCGTGCGCGTGGGCCTGAGCGCGGACAGCGCGAAGTTCGAGGCGGCCTTGCTGGACACGCTCAACGGCCGAGTCCGCTGACGCGAGGGCGCTTGGGCGCCGTGGTTCAGAGGCCCCACCGGAACGACACGCGAAGCTGACCTACTCGGGGATGATGGCTTCGCCGGGCTTTGGACTCTGTTCCACGGCGACAGGGACGAGCTGATTCGCCTTCACCTCGCACGTGGCCTTCGTGGGGACGATGTTCCAGACGGGCGAGAGGGTGAACGCGCGCCCCAGCTTGAGCGGGCTGGTGGCCACCATGAGCTCCTGCTGCTTGCCCGCATCACTGTCGCTGTAGACCACCGTCAGCCCGCTGGGAGCCATGGGGAGCTGGATCTTGAGGCGGGCCACCTTGCCGTCGCGCGCCACTTCAACGGAGAGCGGCTCGGCCGGGTTCCCGTACGCCGGGAACACCTGGCCATCGGCGATGCGGATGCCCCACTGGACGAGCCCGGCCTGCTTGGCTTCCCCCTCATCCCGATTGCAGGGATCGAAGGAGGTGGGAGCGCTGCCGAGCAACCAGAGCTCGACATGGTCATCCGCCAGCCACTTCGCCCCCGGCCCCGTCCAGGTGTCGTCCACGACTTCCACCAGCAGCACGTTCCCCTGCGCAAGGACAGCGCGGACCCGGGCGTCCTCTTTTCCCTGCGCCTTGCCGAGCAGGACGAAAGAGCCGTCCGCCGAGCACCGTCCGAGCGAGGTGTGCTTCCAGCCTTCGGCGAGGAAGTCCGCGGGCAGCTGGACCTGGGGGACGAGCTGCGCCTTCTGGGTGGTGGGGTAGCGCTCCTGGCAGCCATCGAGCTCCCACTCCAGGCGCCCTTCGAAGGTGGCGTAGTTGAAGTGCTGCTGCTGGAGTGTCTCCGGCGTACTCACGGCACGGAAGCTCTGGTGTTCCTCGCGGCTCCACTTCAGGGGGGACAGTTGCAGCTCCACCAGGTGTATCCAGCGCTGGGCTCCGCCTCCGCCGAGCGCGCGGATGAAGCGATTCTTCTCGACTTCCACGCTGTCCTCGAAGAAAGCGGCGCCGGTGCAGGTTGCGAGCAGCTTGACCACCGGCTTGCCGGGTCTGCGCAGCCACCACTCCTTCTGCTCGCACTGGGAGCCCTGCGCCTCCTCCTCACTCCCGGTTCCCAGAGACAGCTCGACCACCTCGTGGCCCTTGAGCGCCGCCTGGGTGTTCACCACGGTGCACTGGGGACGGTCCCCACAGACGTCTTTCGCCTTCTGGGCCATCGCCGGAACCGCCAGCAACAGCCCCAGCCAGATGGCCAGTCCCCTCGGTTGCGATTGCGTCATCGTGGTCTCCTCCCGAGTCCCCTGCTACGCACGAACGCAGCGGTCCCCCTCGATCTCACACCTGGCGCTCAGTAATTGAACACCTGCTGGAGCTTGCCCTGTTCGATCAGCGTCTCCTCCTTGCGCTGCTCCGCCCGGACCCAGGCCTGCCCCTTTGCGAATTCGGCGTCCAGCTCAGCGCTGATCTTCGCCCAGCCAGGATAATCGCTGTAATCATCGATGAGGACGATCAGCGCCTCGGCGTGCTCACGCGCCAGGGGGTGCCCCAGCAGCTCCGCCCGCCGCAGCGCACGGATGGCGAGGTTCTTGTGGCCCTGCCACGCCAGCGCGTTGCCCAGGCTGAACCAGACATGCGGGCTCTTGTCTCCACTGCCAAAACGGATGATCCCCGCTAACGCCGTGGCGGCATCGTTCGGCACCTTGGGCCGGTTCGACTCCGCCGGGCGCTCCTTCTCGTTCATGACGAAGGCGGCATCCTCCGGTGCCAGAGGCAGCCCCAGCAGCTCCTCCTTGCGCACCAGCTCCGGATTCTTGGCCAACCGCTGCAGGTACTCGATCGCCTTCACCTGGTATTTCTCACGGCCGAAGTGGGCATTCGGGTTGATCTTCAGCCCCTTGCGCAGCAGCTCCAGGGCCTTGGGGAAGTCCCCCGCGTGGGCGTGGAAGGTGCCGAGGTTGGCCGCTGTGGTGTACAGGCCTGGGAAGCGCTTCTCCTTGACCTCCATGAGGGCGATGGCCTCCTGGGTGCGGCCCAGCTTCTCGTAGGCCACCGCCAGGTCGTCGTAGCGGTCGGGACTCACCTTCTCCTGCTTCAGCAGCGACTCGGTGTAGGCCACCTTGCGCTCATAGAAGACGGGGGAGTGCTTGAAGATCTTTCCCTGCACCGTCTCCGCGACCTCGGCGAGGCCGAATGACTCCTCCTTCAGCGTGTCCTCGTCCCACAGACACGCGAGCGCAGGCCGCAGGGGCACCAACAACGACAACAGGAGCAACGCGTGAGCAAGATTCATGGGCAGAGATCATAAAACCCTCTGCCCAGCCTGGCCACACGGGGCACCAGCTGAGCCTTCCGTGGACGCATCTGTCAGGAGATGATGAAGGCGGCATTTCCTGAGCCTTCGCGCCAGACCGTGCGAAGGGACGAGCCGCCGAGGAGCGCGTGCACCCGCTGGCAAAAGGCACCCGAGTCGGAGCATGGCGAGTGAAAGCCTGGCAGGGTCAGGGCGCCTACGGTGCCGTCTACCGAGCCGAGCGCGTGGGTTTCAGGCGCTCGGAACCCGGAGCGCTCAAGGTGTCGCTGTCCGTGTGGAATTGGCGCATGGAGCGCGAGGTGGGACTGCTCTCGCGGGTGAGCCATCCCAGCATTCCGCGCCTGCTGGACCGGGGTGGGGCGCTGCTGCCTTCGGTGAAGGAGTACCCGTTCTTTGTCATGGAGTGGGTGCAAGGCACGCCGCTGTATGCCTGGGCTGAGCAGCAGGCGCCCTCGGGAGAGCAGGTGTGCCGGGTGCTGGCGCAGGTGGCGCGGGCGCTGGAGGCGGTGCATGCGGCCGGAGGGGTGCACCGGGACGTGAAGGGGGACAACGTCCTGGTAAGACTGTCGGACAGGCGCGCGGTGCTTGTCGACTTCGGCTCGTGCCACTTGGCTGGGGCACAGCGGCTGACGTGGCAGTCGCTGCCCCCGGTGACGCCGGAGTATCTGTCTCCCCAGGCAGTGGTGTTCTACCTCCAGGGCCTGCGCGAGCCGGACGGGTATTACCCACCTTCGCCAGCGGACGACCTGTATGCGCTGGGAGTGACGGCCTATCGCCTGGTGATGGGCCAGTACCCCCCGCGCATCGATGCACGGCATGATGAGCACGGCACCTGGCAGGCGAGGGGCCCGGACGTTCGGCCGTTGCTGGAGAGCAACCCAAAGGTGTCGCCGCCGCTGCGGGAGGTGATGGTCCGCCTGCTGTCGTGCGCGCCAGAGGACAGAGGAACGGCGGCCCAGGTGGCGCAGGCGCTGGAGGCCGCGGCGGGTGGAGAAGAGCGCCCTGCGCGGGCCGTGCCCCCTGTGCGGACACGGGCCTGGAAGCCCTGGCTGGCGCTGGCGGCAGCGGGAGCGTGCGCGGTGTGGCTCTGGAGTTCGAAGTGGGGGGCCCGCGCTTTCAACCCCCAGGCCCTGGACGCGGACACCGTGGCAATCGGGGACACTTCATCCACCGAACCTCAGGCCGCTACTCCATCCCCGGAAGAGAACAAGCCCTTCGCGCAGCAACCCCTTCCCCAGCCCCGTCCAGGGCAGGCCCGGCCCGATGAAAAAGGCCGGTGCCCGGGACGCATGCAGGTGCCCATCAATGCCGGCTGCTGGGAGGAGCAGTTCCCGAGGAGCGCCGAGGAGTGCGTGGAGAGCGGCTATCTGCTCTTTCAGGGCA
>DASVVJ010000250.1:0-4310 GCA_036389955.1 Myxococcaceae bacterium | reverse complement strand
CGCCGTGTCCAGCAGGTCCACCGCCTTGTCCGGCAGCTGCCGACCCGAGATGTAGCGGTGCGACAGCGCCACCGCCGCCGTCACCGCCTCCTCGCGGATGGTGACGCCGTGCGCCTTCTCGTAGACGGGCCGCAAGCCGCGGATCATCAGCACCGCGTCCGCCTCGGAGGGCTCGTCCACCTTCACCGGCTGGAAGCGCCGCTCGAGCGCCGGATCCTTCTCGAAGTACTTCTTGTACTCGGACCAGGTGGTGGCGGCCACCGTGCGCAGCTCGCCGCGCGCCAGCTCCGGCTTGAGCAGGTTCGCCGCGTCTCCGCCGCCCTGCGGCCCGCCCGCGCCGATGATCGTGTGCGCCTCGTCGATGAACAGGATGATGGGCTTGGGCGACGCCTTCACCTCGGAGATGACCGCCTTGAGCCGGTTCTCGAACTCGCCCTTCACGCCGGCGCCCGCCTGCAGCAGGCCCAGATCCAGCCCCAGCAGCTCGAAGTTCTTCAGCGAGTCGGGCACATCGCCGGTGACGATCGCGCGCGCCAGGCCCTCCACGAGCGCCGTCTTACCCACCCCGGGCTCGCCCACGATGATGGGGTTGTTCTTCCGGCGCCGCGACAGCACGTCGATCATCTGCCGGATCTCGCGATCACGGCCGAAGATGGGGTCGATCTTCCCCTCGCGGGCCTTGCCGGTGAACGAGGTGGTGAAGCGCGACAGCGCCTCCTCGCCCCGGGGCGCGGGAGCTCCGCCCGCGGGTGCCGCCGCCGTGCCCGCCGCGGCCATCTCCGCCGCTTCCTTCGAGGCACTCACCGCCTCCTCGAAGCCCTTCTTGAGCGCCTCGGCGGAGATGGCATCCAGCTCCGGATACGACTCAGCCGAGTAGCGGGCGGAGCGGATGATCCACTGCGCCATCAGCGCGCCCGAGCGCAGCCGCAGCGCGCTGTGCTCCAGCGAGGCCATCAGCCACGCGTCCTCGAACCACTGGAACAGGCTCTCGGAAAACACTGGCCGCGCGGCGTTACCGGTGCGCAGCCCGCGCAGCGTCTCCTCGACGCGGGCGAGCACCCGGGTCCGGTCCACCTGGAACTGGCGCAGCAGCAGCGAGGCCTCGCCCTCCTCGTCCTCCAGCAGCTGGCGGAGCATGTGCTCCGGGATGATCTCATAGGCCCTGGAGCTGCTGGCCCGGGCCACGGCCGCCTCCAGGCTTCGCGTGGCGGTGGAGGTCAAACGCCGTACGAGGTTCTTGGGTTCAACGCGCATCGGGTAACTCCTCTGAAAAATTGCGGGTCAGGGTGCTGCGGTCAGGAGCCGCCCGTGCGCTCGTTCCCCGCCGGCTGAGGAAGCGGAACGATCCGCGTCCTCAATCGGGGAACAGCGCCACGTCGGCCCCCCAGGTAGGTGTTCCGCCCCAGGCGGGCGGTGTTCTTCTTCGTAATCTGGAAGGCGCCCAGCACGTCCTCGCGCACGCCCAGCTCCATGGCGCACTCGAGGGGATCGCGCACCACCAGCGTCACCACTTCGCGCACCAGGGGGCTCAAATCGCCCTCGGGCAGCAGCCGGTGGTAGGTGGCCCCGTCCAACGGGGAGATGCCGATGATGAACTTGCCGGCCCGGTCGAACAGCCGGCCGCCCAGCAGAGACGAGCGTCCCAGGTGCGAGTTGACCCGGCCCAGCATCATGCGCTGCTCGGGCTCCACGTCCACCCAGCTACCGGCGAACTGCCGCACGGTGATCTTAGCCTCGCCCAGCTCGTTGCGCAGCACGTCCATCAGCGCCAGCTCCAGCGTGCGCGCCGTGCGGGCCCGGGTCGCCAGCAGCGGAGCCAGCCGCAGCAGCTGGTCCACGGACAGCCCCACCGAGGGGCCGCGCTCATAGGTGTCCAGGCCCGACAGGGCGAGGATGCGGCGGCTCCACGCGTCATCTCCGGCGCGCGTCGTCTCGGCTTCCACCAGGTAGTGCGTCAACGCCCGGTACAGCAGCGACACCAGACGGTGGTGGAACAGATCCAGGAACTCGCGCCGCATGGGCCGGTCCGGATCCTCCTGGGCGATCTCCTCCACCATGTAGCCGGGCAGCGGAGACGCGGAGCCCGTGAGCCCCAGGAAGGTGGTGACCACCTCGAAGACGTGCCGGGGGCCCTTGTGCTCCTCGCCCCAGGCCGAGACGCGCGGCACCAGCTTCACCTGGCTGACGTCTCCCGCGCTGAAGGTGAGCGACGGATCATGCCGGAAGCGGATCGCCTCGTCGGGCGGGGGCCCATCGCCTCCCACGCGCACCGCGCTCGAGGTGAGCCGCTCCAGCAGCCCCACCAGCGGCACGAAGCGCACGTCTCCCGTGACGAACTGGAGCGCCGCGTCCAGCTTGAAGCGGACGGTCTGATCCCCTCCGCCTCCCTGGGCCTTCACCTGCACTCCGCCCGAGGTGAGCCGCTCGAGCCGCGAGGCCAGGGAAAGTGTCTCCAGCTCCTCGCTCTCCACGCTCGGCTCCTCCGCCGTGCTCAAGCGATCGGCTGACGACCGTTGCGGGGGGGCCACCGGTATTCCACCTGTGAGGGTTGGACGCGAAGCAGGACTTCACTGAAGGCGTTGAGGCTGACATAGGACGCGAACAGCTCGTCCAACACGCTGCCAAAGAGGAACGCGTCTCCCAGTCCGGTGAAACCCGCCTCTTCCACGTCGATCACCACCTGGGCGCCGCGCACCGGCGCGCCCTGCAAGAAGCGGGTGGCGGGCTTGCCCGTCACATTCCGCAGCGACTCGATGCGAAGCTGATTGGCCCGCGCCGTGGGCTGATCCGCCGTGGCCTGGAAGTTGTACAGCTCCAGCACGGCCTTCAACGCGCCCTCATCCATCAACGAGCGCTGGTTGAGCGCCAGGTGCGACAGCAGCCGCCAGTGCAGCTCCGAGCCCAGCGGAGGCCGCACCGGCTTGGTCACCGCGATGACGTTGCGGAACTTCGCCGTGGTGGGCGAGGCGGGCGTGGGCACGCTCAAGTCCCCCACCTGCAACCGCGACGACAGCGAGCGGTTGGTGCACGTCAGATCGATGGACAGCGTCTCCTCGGCCGCCGTGGGAGACGAGTCCCGCGGGCTGCCCAGCGCCAGGAAGGTGTCCATGCCGTCGTTGATGGGCGACAGCGCCCGGCGCAGCCGGAAGAAGCGCGCCTCGGCGCGGCTGCTGTGCGCGAAGTCGAAGAAGGGCCGGTAGTCGATCCGCTCCGAGCGCCCGGCCTGCAGGCCGGTGACGGTGTCCACCGAGTAGATCTCCATATGCTCGGGATCCAGCCCCGAGGCGCGCAGCATGTGCTCGTGCCCCAGCGCTCCCACCCGGATCGGATCCGCCGTGGTGGTGAAGAGGTTCACCACCGGGGTGCAGTGCAGCTTGAGGATGTCCTTCGGCACGCGCCCCGGCAGCGGCGGAGGCCGCTCGAACTCGAAGACGATCTCCATCTTCTGGCCAGTAATGGCGGCGGCCGCCTGCAGTCCGCGCAGCTCCACGAAGAGGAACTTCTGCGGCAGGGTGAAGTACTCCTGCAGCATCCGGTAGCCCTCGGGCGCGCGCGCCGGCCAGGGCAAGAGCTGATCCTCGGGCGTGAAGCCCGGGGCGTGCAGATTCTTCACCGGCAGCCGCACCGCCTCGCCGCCCGCCCCGCCCCTCACCTGGATGCCCTTGCAGTGCCGCATCAGCCACACCAGCAGCATGGCGCTGATCGACGGCTCACCGTGGATGAAGAGGCTCAGCCCCTCCTCCTGGAAGATCTCGCTGCGGCCCTGCTCGGCCATCTGGAACTGCACCCGCAACACGGGCGCGGCCGGCGAGGACTGATCCAGCACCGTCTCCACCAGCGTGAGCGGCAGCAGATCCACCGGGCGCGTGGTGCGGAACACGCAGGTGGTGCCGTCCACCGGTTTGGAGCCCACCTCGGCCCCCGCCGGAATGCGCGAGCGGCCGCGCAACAGCCGCGCGTGCGGGGTGAACTCCACCACCGAGCACGAAGGCAGCACGCGCAGGTAATGCGGCAGCAACAGGTCCACCAGACTGTGGACCACCTCGGGCACCGCGTCGTCGATGCGCTCGCGGATGCGCGCCGTCAGGAACGCGAAGCCCTCCAGCAGCCGCTCCACGTCCGGATCGCCGCCGCGCTCCACCAACATGCCGGCCAGGGCGGGATTGGCCGAGCCGAACGCCTTGCCCATCTCCCGCAGGTATGTGAGCTCGCTCTGGTAGTACTTGCTGAACACCCGTAGCTCCCGCCTGTCACCCCGGTACGGTTACCAGACCTCGATCTTCCCTCCCGGTGTCATCTGCGTCCGGAAG
>DASVVJ010000249.1:0-10375 GCA_036389955.1 Myxococcaceae bacterium | reverse complement strand
GTTTCAATCTGGGCGCCGCTGCTGTTGATGTCAACAGAGTCCGGCAACGCTTTCTCGGGTTCCACGTCAAGCTTCCAAGTTGTATGGGCGAGCACAACGATGAGTGGGTCGAGTTTCTCCCCCTCCTTGAGCGTCTCAATCGTCTTCTTGAATTCGTCACTTCTATACCAATTCTCTTTTAGCCTCTCCTCTTCAAAGGTGTTGTACCACTTGAGGGATATGGAGATCTTCGCCTTGGACCACAAAAAGAGGAATGCAGGCTTAAATTCGACCGTGACGACCTTCCACGACTCTGCTCGAGAGTATCCTCGATAATCCACGGCGCATTTGGCCTCGCAGTACATGAGGGCCTTCATCAACTCGTTATACTGTACGGGGAAGTTATTCTCCCAGCCTACATACTTTGTTCCAAGTTCAAGATCCAGCCAGTTCTCCTCCATAATTCTGTTCTTGCCGAACTTGCTATATTTCAGCCACATACCAATGGAGTCGTTCTCAGAGTCGAAGAAGAGGTCCACAGTGAGCCCGACCAAGAAAACAGAGGCCCAATACCACACGCCTAGACTCACGCTGCCGCATTCTAGAATCGCTCCCACCGCAGTCGCCAGTCCACACAATGCCTTTGTGCTCTTCACAAAGACCTGCTCGTAGTCCTCTGTTTTATTCCAAACGTCAACTGCTTCCGACATACTGGAGTGTGCCTCACAAATGCCGGTGATTACTGAAAAAATGGAGACGCTACCGAATTTGGTAACCTGCCGCTCCAACGCAAAGCGGCTGCCCGCCTTGAAATTCTTGCCGATTTCAAATGCGCCAAACAGCTCCGAAAAAGCCCCTATGAGCGCAACCACATGCTTGGTGTCTCCATCTTCCGTGGTCGCCTTTAACGCGAGAGCCAAGTTTACCAGCGCGGCTGCTCGGCCGGCCAATTCACTCAACGGGCGAAGCTTTTCAATGTCGAGTGCAGCTACGGCGATAGTTCTACCCGCGCCGCCAGACGAGGTCCTCTCGAGAGCGTAAGACACTACTTTAGTCAAGCCCTGCGCCGACTTCAATCGAAGGTATGTCTTCAGGAAATCTTCGATGTACTTCAGTGCTTGAGCCGGCCTGCCATGAACAATGATGGATCCGGACTCAGCGAGCCACCAGAAGATTTGCTCGGCTTGAGCAGCGCGTTTCCATGATTGCCATACGCTTAGAAGCAGTGAAGGTGTGTTTGAATCTGCGGTTTCAAACTGCTGGTGAAGAAATGCCCGCCCTTGGTGGCTACAGGAAAACCCATCCGTGATCTCTAGATAGAACGTAGTCTTGGTCGCTCCTAGTGCATCAAACTGAGTCCTGAACTCTTTGCTGTTCAAAATGTCAATCAGGTTTTTGCATTTGCTCTCGTATCGCAAGGCTGCTTGGTATGCTTCCGATTCGCGCTTTTGGTTGAAGGCTTTTAGTGATGCCCAGTCAACGTACTCGTGATATTTTGAATCCTTGGGTCCCGCGAGCCGCTCTGTCCAGCGGGCAATTAGATCCCAATTCTCCACGGCAGCGGTAGTTTTTCCTCCCAAAATTGAACCTTGAAAGTCCTGAAGTAAATCAAGGTATTCCTTGCTAAGCGCCCGCGCCTTTTTGAGTAACTCACCCTCATCACCTCGGAGGTTCAAAGGGCTTCTTTTAGAGAGTTGTCTGCGGTTCAGTGCCGTAGTTTCCTCCTCTTGGCGAAGGATATCGGCTTGGATGGAGTTCCAGAGTTCCCGGTCCTCGTTTGTATCGGGTTCAGATACCCTGCGACCAGTACGTCTCTCGAACTCCTGATTCACGCGCTCACGACTTGCATCCTGCTTCCGCTTGGAGTGCCCGCTGAGTCGCTTCCGCAGCGCTTCGGCTTCTACTTTGGCTTCCTCCATGTCGCCGCCGAATCGAGAGAGGATTACTCGGTCGTAGTCGTCAGCGTTCCAGTAGATGGGAACAAAACCTTGGCTGACATGCTTTGCATCAATATCCACGTCAAGGATGATTCCTTTCTGCATGCCCATGAGTTCCTTGGCAGCTATCTCTGTCTTGCAATCAAAGATCTGCTGCCAGGCAAGCATGGTAAATCTCTCAGGGCTCACCTTGCCAGGAATCTGCACGTTGAATGGGCCGTACCAGCGGTAATTGAACCAAGTCCCAGTCGCTGCCAACATGATCGGCATAGCTCCCCAAGTGGACCTGGGCGCATGTATGCCTCCCAGTTGACTCACTGGCTGAGTGTTGTCTGATCCTTTGCTAAGTCTCGAGATCAGAGGAAGGGTGCCTGTTCTCATGGGGTTTTGAGCCTGCCAACTGTGAGCAGGAAACTGACTCTCCATCGGAAGCCCGGTGGGGGCTCCATTCTTCAATGCCACGAGCTTGCCCGAGCGGAAAGCATTGGCAATACGTCTCCTGAGATACTCATGGTCTTGGTCTCTTCTAACAGGAGCCAGTTGCCCGGAGGAACGCTCTTCCAGCACGTCCGCGATCTCTTGAAGTGTTAGTCTTCGCGACATGAGCCAATGGTCAAGTTGGCTGAGGACTGACAAAGTGGAGACCCGGCGAGACTTGTCTGAGGCCGCCTCTTCATGCCACAAGACGACAAGGTATGTTGAGAGCGGGCCAGGAAGTCTCCACTGTGCATTGAGGAGGTGAATCATTGGCACAATCCTGAAGGTGTCTGATGGGGTGGGGTAACTAGAGGTGCTGTGACTACTGATCCCACGTAGGGCAAGCTAGACAGTAAGACTGCGTAGATGTGTACCCACCAAGGTGGTATCGCCAGGCTACTGGAGCCCCTCCTCAGGCCCTGATGGCTTTGTCAGCCGCCACCGTTTCTGGCACGGCGTAGTGGGAACTACCCAAGGGTGGGCGGGAAAGAGCGGTGGATCTGGCCGCGTTGGCTGTGGATTATCCGTCCGGTCAGCGACGTGCTGGAAGGATTGAGGACGGACCCGTGCTGTGCTTGGCGAAGATCGCGAGCTTGAAGGGCACGTGAGCGCTGAGAAAGGAGCGGAGCGGGCTCAGGCTGTGGCGGCGACATCGGGTTGCGGCTGCCAGAGGTGGGGCAGAAGCTCGTCGATGCGCGAGTTGGGGTGAGACTGCACGCGCAGCAGCACGTTGGCAAGGTAATGCTCAGGGTTGATGCCGTTGGCCGTGCAGGTAGCTACCAAGGCGTAGAGGCCGGCCAAGTTCTCGCCCGCGGCTTGGTGGCCGACGAAGAGGAAGTTCTTGCGGCCCAGGGCCACCTTGCGCAGCGTGCCCTCGCTGCGGTTGTTGTCCAGAGGCAGCTGCTCGTCATCAACGAAACGGCCCAGTGCCTGCCACTGGTTGAGGGTATAGGAGAGGGCCTGGCCCATAGGCCAGATCTAATGCGTTCTCGGGTGTAAGTAATTGCGAAAGCGAGCCTGGCGAGAGCGAGGCGCGCTGAGGCAAAGCTCCGCCGCTCGGCCGGGGCGCCGTGCGCAGCGAGGACTGTGGCGGCCAGCAGCGGAGGGAGGGCCGGCGAGCCCTCATGCAGGCGTGAGGAGTGTCTGCTGCCTGCGCCCGTGGACGAAGCTGTCGCGCAGCAACTCGCAGGCGCGCGCCCACTCCACAAGGTGACGGCCTTCTGGAGGCAGCCGCGCTCGAAAGCAGGAAATGAGGTTGAAGGCCAGTGCGCGCAGCCATGCCACCACCTCCAGCGCCATGCGGGTGGGGCGGCAGGGCTGGCGCGCGTCCTCGCCCAGCACCACGTCTAGCGTCCAGTTGTGGCGGTTCTCGATGCCCCAGTGCACCCGTACCAGCCGCAGCAGTTGGTGGAAGTTGAAGACGGTGGTGTCCAGAGAGGTGACGAAGTAGCGGTACTCCTCCTTGAAAGAGCCGTCGTCATCCCAATGCTGCTGGCGCACCAGCAGCAGCATGCGTGCTCCAGGGAAGTCCACCTCGCCCGGCGCAAGCGCGTGCGTCCACAGCTCTCGCACCACTGTCTTGCCGTGTGCCCGCTCCTGGGTGCTCGCCCGGGCTGGGCACTGCTTGGCGGCGATGGCCTGCACCGCGTACTCATAGAGCAGGGGCTGCGTCGAGTCCGAGAGCCTCGCCCATCCCTCGCTGACTGATCACCGCGGTCTTCTGCTCATCGTCCAGGACGTCGCAGTCAACGTCGAAGCCGAACTCTTTCTTGAAGCTCCCCTTGTGCGTGGCACGCGGCATCTGCCCTGCACCAGCGGCCTTGACCTTGTTCCTTGGCTTCTTCGCCTTCTTCTTCGGGGCACCCTCATCAGGTGGCTGCTGCTTGGCCATGTGGCGTCTCCGGGGTTACGTCAACGGCGAGGCCACGCTAGAGGGGGGGATGGGGTGCGTCAACGACGCGGGCGACACCTCGCAGTGTGGGGGGCTTGCCCGCCTGCAAGCAGACGAGCACCTATCGCTACTCCGTCTTCCGCGGAGGTGGCCGGGCCTGGCGCCTTCGCCGGCGAGAACTACTAAGCCATCCCAACTAATTCCGTTCAGGGGTGGCAGCGCGGGTAGGGAGTTTGCCGCGCCTGCGGATGCGGCGCAGCAGGCGAACGGCCTGAGCATAGAAGGAGTCACGGTCCGCCGTCAGCATGCGGCTGAAGTAGGTGGACTTCAGTTCCTGCCAGAAGCCCTCAATCCAGTTGAGGGTTTCAGAGCTGTAGCGTGGCAACCAGAAGATGTGCACATGGGGGGCGGCGGCCTCAATCGCGGCCCTCGAAGTGCGGCTGGTGAAGCAGCCGCCGTTGTCGAGCACCAGCACGATGCGGCGCTCTGTCCGCTTGGCACGCTTGAGCAGCGTCTGCAGCACGGCGAGGAAGAGTGCGGTGGTGACGCTCTTGGGCTGGTGGGCGAAGCGAAAGTCCCCGTCGGGTAGCGCACCGCGCCCACCACTCCCACGCGCACGTTCTTGCCCGGGGTGGGCAGTGCTAAGCGCTCGCCCCGGCGGCGCCAAGCGGAGCGCACCGAGGGCAACAGGTCGAACCTCACTCCGTCCGCGTACCACAGCTCGAAGAGCGCCCCCGGCTTGGAGGCTTGCTTTCTCAGAGCGTTGAGGCGCCTTTGGGCGCGCGCTTTTTTCCTCCTCGTCCGCCAGGCCCTTGAGCGTCAGCTTCGTGCGTCGCCAGGCAAAGCCATGGCGCCGCAGCACCTCGCCCACCCAGGCAGGGCTAACGCGCACGCATGCGTACTGCTCAAGATGCGCGGCAAGGCGCGCGCATGTCCAGCGCGCGAAGGCGTACCCCTGCTCTCGCGGGTCGCTCCTCACATCCTTGAGCAGCAACTCCACCGCCGCAGCGCTCAGGCGGGAGGGTCGGCCCGGATGCTCACGGGCCTCCAACGCCTGGACACCTTCTTCGCGCCACCTGCGGCGCCATGCATGCACCGCCCGAGGGGTGACACTCAGGGTTTTACCCACCTGGACAGCGCTCTGCCCGTCGGCAGACAACAGGAGAGCTGCGGCGCGCAGCGCCACCCCCTGCCGCCCGCCGCGGCGCACCAACCCGGCCAGCAAGCGCCGCTCCCTGGCCGTCAGTCGTAGCACCTGCTCAGGCCTCTTCCGGCGTACGCTGCTCACAACTCGGCAGCGTACCCCTGAACGGAATTACTTCGCCTGGCTTAGGCAAGCACCTCGCCGTCGTGTGCGCGCTCATGAGGATCAGTCCAGACTTCAAGACGTTCGTCCGCCAGCTCGACCGAGCCGTGCCACGGCACGGGAAGAACTACGAGCTGCCGTTGGATGACCTGCCGAAGCCGTGATCCCCCTCGGTTTCTGCGAGGAAGCCGACCGGACTTCATGTGTCGACAACCGCCCCACCCCTTCTCCGGCACGCCGCGCGAGCACTCCGGCCGCGCCGCAACACGGAGAAGCACCCATGTCGAACACCACGAGCAGTAGTACCGCCGCGGCGAACCCCACCCCGGCTCAGCAGGCTGAGCAGCCGCGGGAGCCGATCCTGAAGTTCTTCAAGTACGGGCACCTGCCGCCGCACCTGCAGGCGGTGAGCAAGCCGTTCCACGATCTCGCGCACGCCATGGTGTACGGCGACAACGTGCCCGAGAGCGGGACCACGACCCTGGGCCCGCCCCTTCCGCGCAACCCCGAGCTATGCTTTCCCGCGGATCGTCTCTATTTCCGTCTCCGGTTTGGTCCTTTTTTGGTCCCAAAAAACCGGATTTGGTCCCGAAAATGCGAGCGCAGACCCCGTTCTCAGAGGGCGGCGCATTGAAAGCGGCGGGTTGCTCTGCTTGGGAGCGGCGGCAATCGAACCTGCCGCCTCCAGCGCGGGTCTGCTGTAGCGTGCTCTCGTAGGCCCCGATCCCCACAAGCAGGCAGGGGCTCCACGGGGGCCCGTGGGAGGCGGACGGTAGCGTGTGCCCTGGCGAGGTGTGGCTGGGGAGGAGCGGGTGGAGGAGCGCGGGTGGGCGTACCGGCGGATGCAGCCGGAGGAGACGGTGCTGTACAAGGCGCTGCGGGAGAACCTGGCCACATTGCTGGCGGAAGCCAGCGAGGTAGAGCGTGGCCTGCCCCGGTACGTGGAGCGGGACTTCGCTAGGTCCCTGGAATGCGGAGTGCTGGCGCACCGCTTCGCGCGGGTGCACTGCGAGAGTTGCAAGGTTCACCGGGTTGGAACTGTTACGGCGTGTGGCGTCCCTAATTAGTGCCTGTGCCTCGGGCAAACCTCACGAGGTTCCACGGCGTCTTTGCTCCAGGCGCCAAACTGCGGCCATTTCTGGTCCCCCAAGCGTAGGAGACGAGCGCGGGGAGTGAGGCAGCGGCCAGCAAGGAGCGGCTGAAGCAGAGGAGGCCGCGAGAGGATGGGGCAGAGGTGGTGAAGAGGACGTTGGACTTCGAGGTGTTGGCCTGAGTGAGGTGTGTGGGCAGTCGGCGGGTGTTGGCGTACGTGAAGGCAGGCAGGGGAGAGCGAGCAATACGGGAGCACCTGGGCTTGCCCACGGCAGGTGTGAGCCTGGCCCCGGAGCAAGAGTCAATCCAGGCCGCGGGGTGTTGAGGCTGACGCCTCCCCAGAGCCAAAAGGCCCAGTGCTCTACCGCGCACCCCATGGGAGGGCGGCCTGGGCAGGCGTGTACCTCAAGGGGCTGGGCGGCCTGTCCACCCGCTTGGCTCACTGCTCGGGCGGCGCCTGTCAGCGCTCCTGCTCGGCACCTTCGCTCCAGCCCTCACCCGCAACATGGCCTCTATCCCTCTTATACGCTCCGCGCCGGCGCCTGTGGGTGCAGGGAGACCGGGACCGGCTGGAGCAGGTCATCTTCGGTGGGCTGGGGCTGGGGCTGTTCATCAGCCACTCCATCTGCAAGCTGCACGGGGGCAACCTCAGCCTGGCCAGCGCGGAGGGCCTGGGTTCGATCTTCACTGTCACCATGCCATGCATGTCTTTGCGCGAGGGGTGCTGTGCTCGCGGCCGTACCGCCCGGACGAGCTGATTGCCCGGGTGCGCAACACGCTGGCGCTGACGCCGGATCCGGGCTGGCCGGTGGCCGAGGAAGTGAATCCCCGGCGGACGGAAGAGGCCAGCGCGGGGCGGTGACGGCAGTGCCCACCTTGAAGCGGGCACCACCGCCCTGCTGCCTGCCTGGGCTCCCTTACAGCCGCAGGGTCACCGACAGGGTGAGGCGGCGCGGCAGCACCGGCCGGGCCAGGAACACGTCTGACAACGCCCCCAGCGACTCGTCCACGCGCGGGTTGCCCTCCGTGAGGCCGAAGCTGTTGAACACGTTGTGCAGCTGCAGACTCACCAGGAAGTTCTCATAGGTGTACCCGGCGCTGAGGTTGAACTGGCTGAAGCCGGGCAGATCCACGGTGTTGGCGTTGTTGGAGAACCGGTGCCCCACGTAGCTCCAGTTGACGCCCAGGGTGGCATCCCCCGCCATGAATGTCCCCGTCAGGTCCGCGATGAGTTGGGGGATCCGGCGGATCCGGTTACCGCTGAAGTCGTCCGCGCCCTCGTTGAACAGGCTGTAGCGTGGGTTCTGCACCGTCACCATGCCCTGCGCCCGGAAGAAGCGGACCGGCTGCACCGCGCCCTCCAGCTCCAGGCCCAGCGTCCGCGCCCGGCCCGCGTACGCGGTGACGAAGCGCGTCTCGCCTGTGTCCGGATCCACCCGCGCATCCTGGCTGGGGAAGTTCTCCACCTGCAGCCAGTAGGCCACGGCCGCCAGGGCGTACCAGCTGCCTCCGAGCTTGAGGCCGGCCTCGTTCTGCCACAGCGTCTCCGGCGTCCGGGGGAAGGACGGATCCTGCGGATCCGTGGCGAAGAGGTACTGGTCCAGCAGCGGCATCTTGTAGCCGCGGCTGGTGCGCGCATAGACGGAGGCCGCCTCGGACAGGGCGTAGTTGGCTCCACCTGACAGGGCCCAGTCCGTGAGCGCCACGTTCACCCGCTGGAAGCTGCCCGTGCCATACAGGACGTTGTCATCCGCCGCGGTGGAGTCGTCTCCGAGATTGAACCGCGCGGTCCGCTCCACCTGCTGCTGGTACGAGTTGCGCTCAAGGCGGCCCGCGAGATCCAGGCGGAGCTTCTCGCCGATCTTCACCTCGTCTCCGAGGAAGGCCGCCGCGATGGTGGCACGGCCGTCGCCGTTGACGTAGTTGCTCAAGTAGCCCCGGAAGCCGTTGCGGGTGAGGCTGTTCACCACGGTGCCGCTCCCGTCGAGCACCTCGAGATCCAGGAAGCGCGGGCGCGTGCGCACGTCCGTGAGGGTGTCATTGAAGAACCAGCGGTTGCCCGCCGTGTAGTAGCCCAGGTAGACACCACCGGTGAAGGCGTGCTCGGTGTTGCCCAGCTCCATCCACTTGGTGAACCGCAGCTGATTGGACACGTTGCTCATGGGCTTGCGCACCAGCCACTGCCCGCCCAGCGCTACCAGGTTGTTCTGCGCCGGGCACTCGGCGCTGCCCAGCGCGGGCCTTCCCGGCAGGTTGGCGCAGGTGAGCTGGTAAGGCGTGCCCTCTCCCACCATCTGCTGTGCCCACGCGTCCGCGTCCCGGAGCTCGAACGGCAGCATGGCGTTCCAGCTATGGTCCACCTGCGTCACCCGGGTGTTGTTCTGCACGCTCCAGCGCCCCTTGGGGAAGTAGAAGCGCAGCTCCGCCATGGCCGAGCCGCCGAGCTGCTGCTGGCCGTCGTCGAGCGGCAGGTTGAGGCGGCCCTCGCCCCGGGGCAGCGGCACCTCGGCGTTCACCCCCTCGGGGGAGGTCAGCGTGCCATTGCTGGGGAAGCCCTCGACGAAGTCGCTGCCTGTCAGCCGCCCGCTCCCGTCGAAGCGCCCGCTCAGCGGCAGCGGGAGGAAGAACGTGTTGCGATCATTGAGGTACTTGAGCGTCACGCGGGCGTGGCCGGTCACCTGGCTCGTATTGAATTCGTGCTTGAGGCTGGCCTTGAGCTGCCCGCCGGTGGACGCCGGGAAGCCGGGGTTCCTCACGCCCTTGTCGAAGCGGTAGAAGCCGCCAAAGGAGTAGAACCAGTTGTCCCCAATGGGGCCATTGAGATTGGCGTCATAGCGGAACAGCCCCGCCGTGGCGGTGGAGGCCTTGAGCGTGCCGGCCAGCGTGTCGCCGCCCGTCTTGTTGATGAAGTTGACGACGCCACCGGGCGCATTGCTGCCATAGAGGGCCGAGTTGCCGCCGCGCACCGCCTCCAGGCGCTCCAGGTTCTCGTCCACGCGCACGAAGATGTCGTTGTTGACGAAGAACAGCTCCGTGGAGTCGTACACGGGCATGCCGTCCTCCATCAGCGCCACGTAGCGGTAGGAGCCATCGGCCGGCAGGCCGCGGACGAACAGGTTGCCGCCGACCTCACCGCCAGAGCTCTCCACGTAGAAGCCAGGGACGATGCGCAGCAGGTCCGCGGTGTTGCGCGGGATGCGGGCCTGGATCTCCTGCTCATTGAGGGTCGAGATGGCGGAGCTGGAGCGGACCTTCCGGTCCGGCTGCTGCGCCGTGACGACGATCTCCTCACCGGCCAGCAGGTCCATGGAGAGCGCGAAGGTGACCGCCGCCGGCGCATTCCCGGACACGGTGATCTCCTGGCGCTGGCTCATGAACCCATCCCCCGTCGTCTCCAGGATGTACTTGCCGGGCGGCAGGCCGGTGAGGGTGAACTCGCCATCCTCGTCCGTTACCGCGCTTTCCTGCCTGCCCTGTACGGATACGACGACCCCCGGAAGAGTGTCTCCCAGTGCGGTGGCCACCTTGCCCTTCACGGAGGCGGCCGGGGCTGGGGCGGGCGCCGCGGCGGGGGTGTCCGGCGTCGCAACCGGGGTGGCTTCAGGGGGGCTCGGCGCCGCTTCGGGAGCCGGGCTCGGCGCCGCTTCGGGGGCCGGGGCGGGCTCCTGGGCCGCTGCCACCGGTGAGAGCGCG
>DASVVJ010000248.1:0-6847 GCA_036389955.1 Myxococcaceae bacterium | reverse complement strand
CACGAGGCCGGACAGCAGCGCCGTGGCGAGCTGGAGCGGGAGCTGGCCGGGCTGCGCGCGGAGTATGAGGCGGAGAAGCGGCGCGGTGACGAGCTGAGCCAGGAGCTGGCCGGGCTGCGCTCCAGCATCGAGACCGAGCGCCAGGCGCGTACTCAGGCCGAGGCCGAGGTGACGCGAACCGGCGAAGCGCTCGAGACGGAGCGGCGGCGCGGTGAGGCACTGGGACAGGAGCTGAGCGGACTGCGCGCCGAGTTCGAGGCCGGACAACGCCGCATCGCGACGCTGGAGCAGGAACTGGCCGGGCTGCGGACCGAGCTCGATGCCGAGCGCCAGGCGCGCTCCCGAGCCGAGGCGGAAGCGGTGCGAACCGGCGAGGCGCTCGAAACCGAGCGGAAGGCACGCTCCGGGAGCGACACGGCGGTGGCCGAGCTTCGGACCGCCCTGGAGTCCGAGCGCGGCGAGCGGGCCCGCTCGATCGAAGTGCTGGCCCAACTGCATGCGGAGATCGAGAGCGACCGGCAGCTCCGCGCTCAGGTTGAAGAGCAGCTATCCCGGGCACAGTCCGAGCTGGACGCTCAGAAGCAGGAGCGTGCCCGGGCCGAAGAGCAGCTCACCCAGACGCGCGCGGAGCTGGAGGCGCAGCAGCAGCAGCGCGCCCGCTCGGACGCCACGCTGGAGGAAACGCAGGCGGCGCTCACCGCGGAGCAGGCCCGGCGCGCCCAGGCTGACACGATGCTGGAGCAGCTCCGGGGCGCGCTCTCCGAGGAGCAGGCCCAGCGGGCCCAGAGTGGCGAGTCCCTGGTCCAGGTGCGCGGGGAGCTGTCCACGGAGCGGCAGGAGCGCACGCGGCTGGAGGAGGCGCTCACGGCACTGCGCGCTCAGCTCGACTCGGAGCAGAGCGGGCGCTCCCAGGACGCGGAGGCACTGGCGGCGACGCAGGCTGCGCTCACCTCGGAGCGGCAGCGGCGCGTCGAGGCGGACGAGCAGTTGGCCCAGCTTCGCTCGCAGCTCACGGCGGAGCAGGAACAGCGCTCCGCGAGTGAGGCCGCGCTTGCCCAGGCCCGTGCCGAGGTGGAGACGGGGGCCCAGGAGCGCAGCCGGCTGGACGCGGTGCTCGAAGAAGTCCGCGCGGAACTGGCGACGGAGCGCGAGGCGCGTGGCCAGCTCGACGCCTCGCTGGCGGACACCCGCGCCGAGCTGATGGCCGAGCGGCAGGGGCGGACCGCGGGCGAGGCGGGGCTCGAGGAGCTGCGTGTGTCGCTGGCAGCGGAGCGCAAGGAGCGCAACGCGGTGGAGGCCTCGCTCGCTCAGCTCCAGGAGACGTTGGACACCGAGCAGCGGGAGCGCGAGCAGATCGCGTCCCTGTTCGCGGAGGCCCGGGGCGGTTGGAACTCCGAGCGCGAGGCGGCGGCTCAACTTCGAACCGAGCTGGAGACGGCGAGGGCAGAGGCCGCGGAGCGCGAGCGTGCCCTGAGCGAGCGGCTGGACTCCACCCGGAGCGAGCTGGAGGCGCTCAACGCACAGCTCGCCGAGCAGCGCGCCGCGGCCGAGGAGCTGAAGTCCGTGCTCGAGCGGGAGCGCGGTGCGAGCACCGAGGGCCTGGCGACGGCCGAGTCCCGCGAGCGGGAACTCCGGGCCACGCTGGAGCGGCTGGAGGCGGAGCGCAGCGCCGCGCAGGAGACGGCACGGGAGCAGCAAGCCGCGCTGGAAGCGCAGCACGCTCGGGTGGCCGCGCTGGAGCAGTCCCTCGCGGAGGGCAATGCGGCGCGCGAGCAGGAGCGCGCTCAGACCCTGGATCGCGAGACGGCGTGGGAGGCCGAGCGCCAGGCGTTTCTCGCCGGCATGGCCCAGCTCGAGGCCACTCGGAACGAGCTCGTGCGGTTGGGCATGGAACTCCAGCGCATGGGTCAGGCGCTGCAGGCACGGGATGTCCACATCGCCCGGCTCGATGCGGAGCTGAACGACACCCGTGCGCGGCTCGCCGCCGAGCACGAGCAGGCGGAGCTGCTGGGAGTCCAGCTGGAGTCCGCCAGGCGCTTTGCTGGCCGGGCCTCGGCGGCGGAGAGTTCGCTGGAGGCCGAGCGCGCCACCCTGGAGTCGGTCCGCACCGAGCTGGGCACTGTCCGCACCGAGCTGGAGACGACCCGCGCCGAGCTGGGCTCCGCTCGCGGCGAGCTGGAGACGGCCCGCACCGAGCTGGGCACGGCGCGCACGGAGCTGGAGACGGCCCGCACCGACCTGGGAACGACTCGTACCGAGCTGGAGACGGCCCGCGCGGAGATGGCCCGGACGAACGAAGCGCTCCAGGCAGAGCGGGAGCGCATCAGCCGGCTGGAGGCCGAACGCACCACCGTCAGCTCCGAGCGTGAGCGGCTCCAGTCGGACCTCACCGTGGCTCGGGCAGCCCGCGTGCGGCTGGAGGGCAGGGTGGCTGCGCTCGAGGCGGCGGCGGCGGATGCGGCGAGGCTCCTGGAAGCCGAACGCACCGAACGCTCCCGGCAGATTCAGGTGGCGGGCGAGGCGCAGGAGACGATTCAGCGGCGCGAGAAGGAGTCCTCGGAGGCCCTGCGAAGTTCCCAGCAGCGCGAGCGCGAGGCGGCGGAGGCGCTGCGGGTCTCCGAGCAGCGGGAGAAGGAAGCCACCGAGGTCGCCCTCAAGGCCCAGCAGCGCGAGAAGGAGGCCGCCGAGCGCCTCGCCACGCTCCAGGCGGAGCTGCCGCTGCTGCGCGAGCAGGCCGAGAGCCTGGGCGCGGAGAAGCGCATCCTCCTGGAGGATCAGTCCCGGCTGGAGAACAAGCTGCGAGAGCTCATGTCCCGCCTGGAGGCCGCCGAGGCGGAAAAGCCTCCCACGGTGGATCCCTCCATGGCCGAGGAGCTGGAGCGGCTCAGGGAGCGCAGCCAGACGCTCGAGGGCGAGCTGAAGGAGGTGCGCGAGAGCCTCGCCCGCGCCAAGGAGCAGGAGCAGAGCCTGCGGACCAGCCTGGCCGACCGCGAGGAGAAGCTCGAAGCCGCCATGCGCCGCGTGGCGAAGGCCACCCCGGCCCCTGTGCCGCCAACCCCGGTGCGTCCCGTAACGCGGCCTCCCAGTCCCGCCACCCCGGTGGCCCGGGGGACCCCGCCCGGCACCCGGCCGACCCCGGTGCCCCTCGCCCCCGAGCCCAGGTCCGGGGGCTCCATGCCCGTGCTGACGCCCACCCCGGGCACGTCATCCGTCCCCCCCGTGTTGGGCCCCGAGCCGCGCACCGGTTCCCGGCCCGTGCTGAATCCCAGCCCCGGTGCGCCGCCCGTGCTGGGCCCCGAGCCGCGCACCGGCTCCCGGCCCGTGCTGAATCCCAGCCCCAATGGGCCGCCCGTGCTCACGCCCTCGGCGCCGCCCGTGCTCACTCCGGCGGCGGGCCGGCCCGCTACCCCGGCGGCCGTGCCCCGCAGGCCGGGTACCCTGCCTCCCGCCAAGCCCCCCAAGGCAGACGGGCAGGAATGAGGGGACGCCGCTAGGATAGGGCCGTGGCGCACACCGAACGCATCTTCAAGTACCACGGGCTGGGCAACGACTTCGTCGTGCTTGACCGGCGCCAGACCGGCGTCGACATCGATGCCTCGACCTCTCAGTACCTGTGCGACCGGCGCCGGGGCATTGGCGCGGACGGAGTCCTCTCGCTCCTGCCCTCCACGGCCGGGCTGGCGCGCATGGTGGTGCACAACGCCGATGGCAGCATCGCCGAGATGTGCGGCAACGGCCTGCGCTGTGCGGTGAAGTACCTGGTGGACAGCCTGGGCCACCGGCCCGAGCGCATCGACGTGGAGACGGGCGCTGGTGTCCTCTCCTGCGTGCCCACCTATGGGCCCGGCGGCGCGGACGAGGTGGAGGTCTCCATGGGGCCCGCGCGCCTGGTGGCGCCGAACCTGCCCTCGGGCGCCACGGGCCAGCCCTTCCTCGAGGCCCCCGTGCCTGGCCACGCCGGCCTGCGCGGCACGGCGGTGAGCATGGGCAACCCGCACCTGGTGCTGCTCGATCGTCCCCTGGACGAGGCCGAGCGCCTGGGGCCCACGCTGGAGCGTCACCCCGGCTTCCCGGACCGGACCAACGTCGAGTTCGCCCGCGTGGACCCGGACGGGGGCATCACCCTGGTGGTGTGGGAACGCGGCTGCGGGCTGACACAGGCCTGTGGCACCGGCGCCTGCGCCACGGCCACCGCGGCGGTGCTGGCCAAGCGCCTGCCGCCGGATGCCTGGCTGCGCGTCACCCTGCCGGGAGGGGACCTGCGCATCCGCGTACCCGCCGACCTGTCCGACATTCGCCTCAAGGGGCCCGCCACCTTCGTCTTCGAGGGCGTTGTGGCGCTTCCAGGGGCTCAGTAACCTTTCTGTTCCCCTGGTACCCGAGGCTCCCCCCGCCGTGGCCGGCACCATCCTCCTTGTCGATGACGACCCCGTTTTCCGCGAGCTCGCCACCGACATGCTCTCGCACCGGGGTTACCGCGTCGTCCCGGCGGCGGATGCCGCGCAGGCGCTCGAGGAGGCCGCACTGGGGCGGTTCGAGCTCGTCATCACCGACGTGATGATGCCGGGCATGAATGGCTTCGAGCTCACCCAGCGGCTGCGCGAGCGGGTGGCGGACCAGGAAGTCATCCTCATCAGCGCCCGGCCGGACGTGAAGGACTCGGAGATGGCGCTGAGCACCGGGGCGGCCGACTGCCTCACCAAGCCCATCGAGGCGGCCAACCTCTACCTGGCGGTGGACGGGGCCTTCCGGCGCGTGTCCCTGCGCCGCGAGCGCAGCCAACTGCGCGACGAGAACCTCGAGTTCGCCCGCTACCAGAACCTGCACCGGCGCTGCCTGGAGTTCCTGGCGTACCCGGACCTGGAGGGACTGCAGGAGCGCGTCATCGCGGATCTGGCCGCGGTGTGTGACGCGCAGAGCGCGGCGCTGTGGGTGGCGGATGACCGGGGCGAGCTGGGGCTGCGCGCGTACCGGGGGCTGTTGGACCGGCACTTCCTGGTGGAGCGGATGCGGCCCGAGGGCCCGCTGGCCATCCGCCTGCGCGAGGCGGCACCGTGGCTGTCGCACGAGGAGCGCTCGCCGGTGCTCTACGTGCCCCTGGTGGCCGCCGGGGAGCTGATGGGGCTGGCGCAGCTGTCGGATCCGCTGGGCGGCGAGTTCCTGGCGGAGCACGTGCGCCAGGCGCGGGTGATTGGCGACTTCGCCGCGGTGGGAGTGAAGAACGGCCGGCGGATGCTGGCGCTCCAGCGGCTGGGCCTGCGGGACAAGGACACCGCGGCCTACAACCTCAGCTACTTCACCGACTACGCCTCTAAGGAGATCTACAAGGCGCGGCGCTACGGGCGCACCTTCTCGCTGCTCACGTTCTCCATCGACAACCTGCCGCTGGTGCGGGTGCGGCTGGGCGCGGCGGACGCGAAGAAGGCGGTGCGGGGCATCATCCGGGCGCTGTCGCGGATCATCCGGGACTCGGACGTCATCGCCAAGGCGAGCGATCAGGAGTTCTACCTGCTCTTGCCGGAGACGGACTTCTTCGGCGCGCTGATGTTCGTGCGCCGGGCCACGGCGGCGGTGCGGGACGAGGCGGACGTGCAGGAGGTGGAGGCCAAGCTGCCGCTGGCGCTGGTGGGCGGGGCGAGCACCTTCCCCAAGGACGGCGAGGACTTCGACGAGCTGGTGCACCGCTGCCGCCGGCGCATGGACGAGCGGCGCGCCTCCCTGCAGCGCCGGCTGCTGCTGGACGGGCTGCCCTTCTGGGACGAGGTGTCGCTGCTGCTGGGCGGTCCCTCCAGCCCGAAGCTGCCGGCGGACGAGCGGGCCGAGCCCTCGCGCCGGGGCAAGGTGTCCGACGTGCTGTTCGACGAGCTGCAGGCGGAGATCGCCCGTGAGCTGATGAGGGATCCGGGCTCGCGTGGCCTGCTCTACGTGGGCGGGCCGGAGATCCGCTCGGATCTGCCCATCGCCTCGGGGCTGGAGTCGGCGCCGCCGGAGCTGAGTTCACGCATCTACGTGCTGGGCCGGCGGGTGGACCTGGAGTCCCACCCGGCGCTCACGCCGGTGTTCCTGGAGGGAGACGAGCGGGTCGCACGGCACGAGTTTCTATTCTGGCTCTCGGAGCACGCCTCCTATGCGCTGATTCAGCGCCGGGGCAAGGGCGTGACATGGGGCTTCCACTCCTCGGACACCGCGGTGGTGGACGGGCTCATCACCAAGCTGCAGTCCGAGTACGACCTGCAGCCGTACTAGCGAGCGCGCCCCGTGGCCCTGGTCCGCAAAATCCTCATCGCAGACCCCGACCTCGAGGCGGTGCGCATGCTCACGCGCGCGCTTCGCCAGAAGGGCTACCAGGTGCACTACGCGCCTGACGGGGCCCGGGCCCTGGAGGTCTGCGTGCTGCGCCACCCGGACCTGGTGCTGTTCGACGAGGGCTGCAAGCTGCTGGATGCGCGCACCTTCATTCAGATTCTGCGCACCAACCCGCGCACCGAGGACATCCCGGTGGTGCTCACCACCAGCAGCCAGGATGTGGACCGGCTGCGCGGCATGCGGGTGGCGGCAAATCTCAAGAAGCCCTTCAATCTGGATGAGGTGCTCGGCCGCATCGAGCACATCTTCCGGCGCAGCGAGGCGGCCAGGGATCTCAAGAACGACGCGCAGGAGATCGAAGGCTCGCTCAGCCAGCTGGGCATCCCGGATCTGATGCAGATCCTGGGAATGAACAAGCGCAGCGGCAAGCTGAGCCTGGAGCGCGGCAGCGAGCGCGGAGAGATCTTCGTCGGAGACGGGCGGCCGGTGAACGCGCGGCTGGGGCGGGTGGAGGGCGAGAAGGCCCTGTTCCGCATGCTGA
>DASVVJ010000247.1:0-8611 GCA_036389955.1 Myxococcaceae bacterium | reverse complement strand
GCATGGGCCCGGGCAGCATCGCCACCGCGCTGGAGGAGGCGGGGGCTCCGGTGGGGAAGATTGTCCGCGCGGAGCTGCGCCCCACCTTCGGCTATGTGTTCGTCGCCGAGGAGGACTCCGCGGCCTTCGAGGCCCTCAACGGCAAGCAGCACGGCACCAAGACGCTGCGGGTGGAGAAGAGCAAGCCCCGCTCCGAGCGTCCCGAGGGCGCCGCGCGGCCTGCTCCTTCACCCGATGCCGGTCCTGGTGAGGTGAAGCTCTGGGTGAACCTGGGCACCGATGATGGTCTGGACGACGCGAAGTTCGTCGCCGCGCTGGAGGCCGCTGGGGCTCCTGGTGGCAAGGTCATCAAGCCCCTGCTGCGGCCCACTTATGGCTATGCCTATGTGGCCGAGGCGGATGCTCCCGCCTTCGAGGCGATCAACGGCAAGCAGCACGGCGAGAAGGCGCTGAAGATCGAGCGCCACCGGCCCCGTGGGTCTCGTGACGACCGGCGCCGCGAGCGCCGCGAGGAGACTCCCGACACGCCTGGGCAGACCCGGATGTGGGTCGGCCTGGGCAAGCAGGAGGGCCTGGATGAGGCCGGCGTTACCTCCGCCCTCGAGGGCATGGGCGCTCCGGCTGGCAAGGTGGTCAAGGTCGAGCTGCGCTCCACCTACGCCTATGTCTTCGTCGCGGATGAGGATGCCGCCGCCTTCGAGGCACTCAACGGCAAGCAGCACGGCGAGAAGACGCTGAAGATCGAGAAGGCCCGGCGGCGGTAAAGGCTTTCCGGGTTGGTGGACGGGGGCGGGGAACCCTCACCCCGTCCCTCTCCCGGCGGGAGAGGGGTTCTTTGCTCGGCGGGCCCGGTGGTAGTGCGCCACGCACAGGCCCCGGGCCAGCACCGGCCGGCCACACCCCGGCTCCGTGCAGCCCTCCGGTTCCCCCGTGGGCCCCGCCGGCCGTGCTTCCAGCTCGCTGAACATCAGCTGCGCCACCGTCAACAGCCGATCCACGTCCTCCCTCGTGAGCTGTCGCTCCCGGGCGAAGTGCACCAGCCGGTCCGCTCCCGAGTCTTCCTCTTCCTCCTGCCGGAACAGCTCTGACAGGGGCAGGCCCAGCGCCGCCGCCACCTGGAGCAGCGTCTCGTAGCTGGGGCTGCGCTCTCCTCGCTCCAGCAGTGAAGCGAAGCTCACCGAGATGCCACAGCGTGCCGCGAAGTCCTCCTGCGTCAGGCCCCGGCGCTCTCGCAGCGCCCGGATGCGCCTCGCCAGTCCCTGCAGGTGTCCTCCGGTATCCAGGGCGGGCGGTGAGCTGGGACGCATTCCACTGGCCATGCTACCTCTCCCCTTCTGCTAGTTTCTCGCGCCCGCTTCGTCCCGGCCTCAGAATCTCCCATCGTTTCGTTGGGAGGGAGTCACTCGTCCATGAACGCAGTCGAGGAGACCAACTACTACTTCCGCAAGGCCGCGCGCATCATGGATGTGGGCACCCCCATCGAGACGCTGCTCGCCACGCCGCTGCGTGAAATCAAGGTGCAGATCTCCATCGAGATGGACTCCGGTGACATCCGCACCTTCACCGGCTATCGCATCCAGCATGACAACAGCCGCGGCCCCATGAAGGGCGGCCTGCGCTTCCACCCCAAGCTGGATCAGCTCGAGTGCGTCTCGCTCGCCTCGCTGATGACGTGGAAGACCGCCGTGGCCAACCTGCCTTATGGCGGCGCCAAGGGTGGCATCACCTGCGATCCCACCCAGCTCAGCCTCAAGGAGCTGGAGCGCCTCACCCGCAAGTACGTGGACCAGGTGCAGGACTTCATCGGTCCCACCCGCGACATCCCCGCCCCGGACGTCAACACCAACCCCCAGGTGATGGCGTGGATCATGGACCAGTACTCCCGCTACCACGGCCACTCGCCCGCCGTCGTCACCGGTAAGCCGCTGGACCTCTACGGCTCCAAGGGCCGAGAGGCCGCCACCGGCCGCGGGCTGCTCTACATCTGCCGCGAGATTCTCCGGGACGTGAACCTGCCCACCCGCGGCTCCCGCTTCGCCATTCAGGGCTTCGGCAACGTGGGCAGCCACACCGCCCGGCTGCTCTGGGAGGACGGCGCCACCGTGGTCGCCGTGTCCGACGTGCTCGGCGGCGTGCGCAACCCCCAGGGCCTGGACATCCCCAACCTCTTCGAGCACGTGCAGCGCACCGGCACCGTGACGGGCTACAGCGGTGGCCAGGCGTGCACCAACGAGGACGTGCTCGCCGCGGACTGCGATGTGCTCATCCCCGCCGCCCTGGGCCACGTCATCACCCGGGAGAACGCCAACGCCATCCGCGCCCGCCTCATCATCGAGGGCGCCAACGGCCCCACCAGCCCCGAGGCGGACGAGCTGCTGGAGAAGCGCGGCATCCTCGTGGTGCCGGACATCCTGGCCAGCATCGGCGGCGTCACCGTCAGCTACTTCGAGTGGGTGCAGAACCAGCAGTACCTCTCGTGGGAAGAAGAGCGCGTGAATGCCGAGCTGGAGCGCACCATGAAGGAGGCCTATGAGCGCGTGGCGCAGATTGCCCGCTCGCGCAAGGTGTCCATGCGCACCGCCGCCTTCATCGTCGCCATTGGCCGGGTGGGCAAGGCCACCGTGATGCGCGGCATCTAGCCGGCCCCGGGGCCCGTCAGCGGGAGCAGCACGGTGAAGGTGGCTCCCTGCTGGAGCACGCTCTGCACCTCGATGCTCCCGCCGAGCGCCTCGACGATCTGCCGGGTGATGTACAGCCCCAGCCCCAACCCGCCGTAGTGCCGGTCAGACACCGCGCGCTCGAACTTCTCGAAGATGCGCGCCCGCAGCCGCGGCTCCACGCCGATGCCCTCGTCCCTCACCGTCAGCCGGGCCTGACCGTCCTGAGCCCCTACCTCCACACGGATGGGCTTGCCCGGCCCGTACTTCAAGGCGTTGGACAGCAGGTTCGTCACCACCTGCTCCAGCCTCAGCCGGTCCCAGTGCCCAGAAAAGGGCTCCCCCACCCGCACTTGAATCCGTCCACCAACGCGCTCCGCCTCTGGCTCGAAGCGGGACACCACCTCGCGCACCAGGCCCGTCAGCTCCACCTCCTCGAGCCGCAGCTTCAGCCGCCCGCCGCTGATGCGCGCCACGTCGAGCAGATCGTTGATCAGATCCGTCAGGCGCTTGACCTGCCGGCGCATCGTCTCCACGTCGCGCGCCAGCCGCTCGGCGAACTCGGACTCGCTGCCCAGCCCGGCCATGCGCTCCAACCCCTGGAGCTTGAGGCTCAGCGGCGTCAGGGGCGTCTTCAGCTCGTGGCTGGCCACCGAGAGGAACTCATCGCGCAGCCGCACGGCCTCTTGCGCCGTCTTGAGCAGCCGCACGTTCTGAATGGTGAGCGCCGCCCGGTCGCTCAGCCCCTGCAGGAAGTCCTGATCCTCCAGGGTATACGGGTGGTCCGGCCGCCCCCGGGACACGCCCAGTGTCCCGATGACCTTGCCCTGCACGCGCAGCGGCACCAGCAAGCTGCTGTGCAGCCCAAAGCGCTCGATGAACCGGCGCGTCCCGGGCGACACGGCCTCGAGCAGCCCCTCCTGAGGGATCCGCTCCTGAAGAATGGGCTGCCCGGTCCTCAGGACCCGCATGGCCACGCCCCCCTCGCCCCTGACGGCGCCGTACAGATCGTTCTTGAGCAACTGCCGTGCCTCGGGCTCCGGGTGGTAGGCGGCCACCACTTCCAGCGTGTCCGCCTCCTCGTTGAGCAGCGTCAGCACACAGCACTCGCCGAGCGACCCTGCTCCCAACCGGGCCAGCTCCTCCAGGGCCGCGCTGAAGTCCACGGTGGCCTGGGACAGGGCCGTCGAGATGTCCGCCAGCGCGCCCAGCCGCTCCTGCGCCCGCTTCAGCTCGGTGACGTCCAGGGTGATGCCCGACAGCTCTGCCGGGGTGCCGTCCTCCGAGAGGAGCACCCTCCCCCGCGCGACGACCCAGCGCACCGCCCCCGCTGGAGCCAGTACCCGGTACTCCGCGGTGTAGTCCTCACGCTGGGAGAGCGCCCGGTCCACCGCCGCCTGCATGCTGGCACGGTCGTCCGGATGGATCAGCGAGCGCAGCTTTTCGTAGGACGAGAGCTCACCGTCCGGCGGCAGCCCGAAGTTGAGCTTGCAGCCCTCGGAGGCATAGAGCGCTCCCGTCTTCAGCTCGAGCCGCCAGTACCCCAGGCCGCCCACCTTCAGGATGTGGCGCAGCCGCTCCTCCTCGGCATCCCGGATCGTCAGCTCGGCCGTCAGGTCCTTGTAAGCGATGGCGACGTGCTGCACCGCACCGCCAGCACCCGACAGGGGGAAGAAGGTGCACGAGATGGCCACGCGTCGGCCCTGCGGCATCTGGATGTGCCGCAGCTCCTTCAGGTCGTACCAGAAGACGGGCGTCTGCACCGTCTCGCCCTGGAAGGCCCGGCGGATCAGCCCGGAGATGCCCTGTCGTTGGGTCACCTCGTCCTGGAAGACGTTGTACTCAGGCGGTGGCACCGCACCGAACATCGCCTGATAGGCCGGGTTGGTGAGCAGACACTGCCCCTGCTTGCTGAAGACGGCGTAGGGCACGGGGGAGTGAAGAAAGAGGCCTTCGAGCAGCCCCATGGGATCCGCGACGCCGTCGAGCTTGGCCCTCAGCTCACCCGGCGCCGCGGCGCCCGCTCGCCCCGGGGCTCGCTTGGCCCTGAGCCGCTGGGACTTCTTGTCCTTCCCGCTCGCCATTCACCTTCTCCGTACCACAGGACAGGGAGGCGGCTGATTTCACGGCTGCTCCCTGGGAGCACCAAGTTCCCTCTCTTCAACGCGCAGCCCCTTCCCCCTACGTCCTGCATCCGCTATGGGGCGCGCCATGGTGAATCTCCAGGACATCCTCGCCGCCCGTGAGCGCATCCGCGGCGCAATCCGCCCCACGCCCTGCCCCGCCTCGGACTACTTCAAGGAGCGCACGGGCTGCGAGGCCGTCTGGTTCAAGCTGGAGAACCTGCAGCGCACCGGCGCCTTCAAGGAGCGCGGCGCGCTCAACAAGCTGCTCACCCTCACACCTGAGGAGAAGGCGCGTGGCGTCATCGCCGCCTCGGCCGGTAACCACGCCCAGGGCCTGGCCTACCACGCGCTGCGGCTGGGCATCCGCGCCACCATCGTCATGCCCGAGCGCACCCCGCTCATCAAGGTGTCGCGCACCCGGGACGAGTACAAGGCCCACGTCATCCTCAAGGGCACCAACTTCGACGAGTCCTACGCCGAGGCCCTGCGGCTTCAGGAGAAGGACAACCTCGTCTTCGTCCACCCCTTCAATGACGACTATGTCATCGCCGGGCAGGGCACCATCGGGCTGGAGTTGCTCGAGCAGACGCCCTTCATGGACATGGTGGTGGTGCCCATCGGCGGCGGCGGGCTTATCTCCGGCATCGCCTGCGCCCTCAAGGAGGCCAACCCCCGCCTCCAGGTGGTGGGCGTGCAGACCGAGGCCCTGGGCAGCATGAAGGCGTCGATCGACGCGGGCAAGGTGGTGGAGATTCCTCCCGGTGCCACCATGGCCGACGGCATCGCCGTGCGCAAACCCGGGGACCGCACCTTCGCCATGGTGCGCAAGTACGTGGACGACGTGGTCACCGTGGACGAGGAGGAGATCGCCAACGCCATCCTCCTGCTGCTGGAGCAGGAAAAGAGCGTGGTGGAGGGCGCCGGCGCCGTGGGCCTCGCCGCCCTGCTCAACGGCCGCATCCCCCGCGCCCTGGGCAAGAACGTCGTCGTGCTGCTGTGCGGCGGCAACATCGACATGAACGTCATCAGCCGCATCATCGAGCGCGGCCTGGTGAAGGCCGGCCGCCTGGTGCGGCTCGAGGTGCGCCTGCCGGACCGGCCCGGCATGCTCGCCCTGCTCACCACGCAGATCGCCGAGCAGCGCGCCAACGTGGTGGAGATCCACCACAACCGCGCCTTCTCCAAGGCCGGCCTGGGCGAGGCCATGGTCGAGGTGACGCTGGAGACCACCGGCCGGGCCCACATTCAGGAGCTGATCGACGGCCTGGGCCGCCAGGGCTGGCAGGTAGCCGAGGAGACGTAGGGTTTCCCGGTAACCCTCACCCCGTCCCTCTCCCGAAGGGAGAGGGGGTTGCGGCGCCCCGGGCCCGCTCGGCCATACTGGGGCTCCATGAGCCCCCTTCTGCTTGCCCTGCTCCTCACCGCCGCCCCTCCTCCCCAGCGAGCCCAGCAGCTCGCCAAGGACAAGGCGTGGGAGGACCTGTACCTCGCCTACTCCGCCGCCGACCCCAAGGAGTACCCCGACGCCCAGCGCAAGGCCATCGCCGGCCCCCTGCTCAAGGGCTGCGAGGCCCTGCTCGCCAATGACGCCGTGATGGCCTACTCGCTGGCCGAGCGCGCCGTGGCCTTCGAGGAGACCGCTGGCAGCCTGCGCTGCCTGGCCCGCTCCGCCCTCAAGTCGGATCAGCGCGGCACCGCCGAGGAGGCCCTGAAGAAGGGCCTGGAGCTCTTCCCCAAGGAGGGCGCCTTCGGCCTGGAACTGGGCAAGCTGCTGCTCGAGGAGAAGGACGCCCAGGGCGCCATCGCCGCGCTGAGCAAGGTGCCCCCCAAGGGGCCCCAGGCCGCCGAAGCGAAGAAGCTGCTCCAGAAGGCCAAGAGCCTGTCGTCCGACGCGGGACAGGCCCGCGCCGAGGCCGAGCGCATCGAGCGCCGCATGAACGGCGAGGACAAGCCCTCCGGCGGCAAGACTCAGCCCGCCATCGCCCGGGACGAGGGCAGCACGGAGCCGGCCAGCCTCACCTACGAGTCCGGCGTGGGCGAGGACGGCATGCGCACCCGCGCCAACCGCCGCTTCGTGATGAAGTACTTCAACAACAACCGCGACTTCGGCCAGCGCGCCGAGTACGAGGGCAAGGTCATCGCCATCCTCGAGGAGTCCTACGAGTTCACCCGCGAGGTGCTCGGCGAGGCGCGCGAAGGCCCGGTGGACGTCATCCTCTACACCCGCCAGGAGTTCCGCACCCACATGGGCGCCTCCATGGCCAACGCCGCCGCCGGGCTGTACTCGGATCAGGCCATCCGCATCAATGACGCGGCCGAGCTCACCCAGAGCACCAAGGCCACCCTGGTGCACGAGTACGTGCACGCCGCGGTGGACGAGTTCTGCGGCGGCGGCCACCGCCTGCCTACCTGGCTCAACGAGGGCCTGGCCGAGTACGTCGAGTGGCGCTACCTGGGCGGCGATGGCGACCCGCCGGTGCTCATCAACAACGCCCTGCGCGGCGCCGCCAAGGCTGGCAAGCTGCCCAAGCTCAGCCAGCTCTCCCAAGGCATGCTCATTCAGACCTCCGACCCTGGCATGGCCTACGCCACCTCGGCGGTCGCCGTGCGCGAGTTGATGCGCCGCGGCGGCAGTTCCAAGGTCCTCACCCTGATCAGGGATGTGGGCCAGGGTACGCCCTTCGAGCAGTCGCTCCAGAACCACTACGGTATGGACGTGGCCAAGCTGGACGAAGAGGTGCAGTCCTCCCTCTCGGGGAGGTAGCGGGCGGCCGGGCCATTCCTACATGGTCCGTTTACCCGTCCCCCAGAGTCTCCTACACTCGCGCCTTCAAAATTTGCGCTTCAGGCGTTCTGGCGGGAACCTCGCTTCGGCCTTACGCCTTTCCCCCGTAGCAAGGTGGACGGATGTCCGACACGCGCGCGGAGTTTAGTGAGTTCGCCTCTCTCGATGAGAAGCGAAAGATGGGGAGCCTTTCCCCCGAGGAGGAAGCTCGCTGGAACGAGCTGCGTGGACTTCTGGGAGTCCAGGACGCGGCGGTTCCAGACGCGGGCACGGCGGAAGCCTACCCGCAGCAGCCCCAGGGTTATTACGGCGCCGATGGCCAGTGGTACGCCTACCCCGCCGGTTATCCCCAGCCGCAGCAGCCTCAGGGGTATTACGGCGCCGATGGCCAGTGGTACGCCTACCCCGTCGGCTATCCCCCGCAGCCGCAGGGCTATTACGGCGCCGATGGCCAGTGGTACGCCTACCCCGCTCCCTACCCGCAGCAGCCCCAGGGCTACGATCCGAACCAGGCCTACGCCGGCTATCCGCAGCCGGGCTACGACCCGAACCAGGCCTATGCCGCTCAGGCTCAGCCCTACCCGGTAGATCCGAACCAGGCCTACGCCGCTGGCTACGCGCAGCCGTACGACCCGCAGCAGACTTACCCGGCCGAGGCCTACGCCCAGCCCGTTCCCGAGCAGCCCGCGGCGGACGCGGATCAGATCGACATTCCCGCGGTGAGCGATGCCGGCCCCTGGCAGGCGCCCGCCGCGACGCCCGAGCCCGCCCAGGCCTCTGCTCAGCAGGAGGAGGTCTCCGTCGTCGGTGAGGACGACGGCCTGGTCGAGGTGTCCGCCGACGAAGTCACCGACGTGGAGAGCGCAGAGCCACCTCAGGCCGCGTCGCTCGCGCAGCCGGAAGCCTCGCCGCAGCCCGCTCCCGCAGAGGAGCCTTCCCTGGAGTCTCCTGCCTCGCCCCCGGGGACCATGGAGCTCACGGTGCGGATCGACACCGACTCGGGTCCCACTCGCGGGCCCTTGCGCGTGCGCTCCCAGCCGGTG
>DASVVJ010000246.1:0-2133 GCA_036389955.1 Myxococcaceae bacterium | reverse complement strand
AGGGGCTCAGGTAGAGCGAAGCGCCGCCGCGCACCCGGTAGCCACAGACCACGTCGTCCTCCACCACCTTGCGGGTCAGCGAGTAGATGGGGGGATAGAGGCGCAGCGTCTCGTCCAGCACCCTGCGCGTATAGACGAGCTTCGGGACATCCTCCGCGGTGGGCAGGCGGCCCCCGAGCACCTCGTCCAGCTCTGAGTGCAGCTTGCGCTCGGCGTCCGGGTTCTGGTGCAGCATCACCCAGGCCCACGAGAGCAGGTTGGCGGTGGTCTCATGGCCCGCGAGCAACATGGTCAGCACCTCGTCGCGGAGCTGCTCATCGTTCATCTGCTCGCCCGTCTCCTCGTCCTTAGCAAGCATGAACATGGAGAGCAGGTCACCGTGGTCCTCCGGGCGCTGGCGGCGCAGGGTGATGATGCGGGCCACCACCTCGTACAGGGTGCGCCGGGCCTCGCGGAAGGCCCGGTCATAGGCGGTGGGCAGCACGGGAGGCAGAAGGCGCAAGTTCCGGAAGCGCTCCACGGTCTGCTCGTTGAGGGTGTTGAAGGAGCTGGCCACGGCCTGGATCTCCTCGCGCATATCGGTGCCGAGCAGGGCCTCGCCGACGATGCGCAGCGTGAGCGACATCATGTCGTTCACCGCGAGGCGGCGCTCGCCCGAGCGCTGGGCAGCGGCCCACTGTTCCGACAGCTCGTGCGCCGCCTTCACCATCTGCGCTCCCATGGCGGAGATGCGCGCCCGGTGGAAGGCGGGCTGCGCGAGCCTGCGCTGGCGGAGCCACGTCGCGCCTTCACTGGTGAAGATGCCGTTGCCGGCGATGCGGCGGATGATGGCGTAGCCGAAGTGGTCCTTCGTGTAGTTCTTCACGTGGTCCTGCAGCACGTGCTTGAGGCCATCCGGGTGCGTCACGAGGTAGGAGCGCAGGGGCCCGAAGCGGTACTGCACCACGGGCCCGTACTCTAGCGCTGTCCGCAGGTTCCAGCCCAGCACATCCTTCTGGACGTCGAGCGCCACGCCGAGCAGGGGCAGCCCGCGAGGGCCGGGGGGGACGCGTGGAGGCGTGGAGGCGGGGACCGTGGTGGTGGCATCCATGATGAGGCTCCAGGCTCGGGTGGGCGCGCGAGCATAGAGCCAGAGGGCCCCTGGTTCTGGAGAACATGGAGTTCTGAGGAGTGGAGGCGGCGGGAATCGAACCCGCCTCCGAGATTTTCCAGGAAGGGGGCTCTGGTAGCGCCTACACGCCGGTCTTCGGGCACAGATCGTTCATCGGGCACTCCGGGCACTTGGGCTTCTTCGCCGTGCAGGTGTAGCGGCCATGGAGCACCGTGGCGGGGCCGAAGAAGGTCCACTGATCCTCGGGGACGAGCCGCATCAGGTCCCGTTCGATCTGCTCGGGCTTGTCGTTCTTCGTGAGTCCCATGCGCTGGCTCACGCGCGCCACGTGGGTGTCCACGATGATGCCCGAGGGGATGTTGAAGGCCGTGTTGAGCACCACGTTCGCGGTCTTGCGCGCCACGCCCGGCAGCTTCACCATCTCGTCGATGGAGCGGGGCACCTCGCCACCGAACTGGGCGATCAGCTCACGGCTCATCGTCTGCACGGACTTCGCCTTCTGTTTGTAGAAGCCCGTGGGCTTGAGGTCCTCCTCGAGTTCCGCCGTGTCAGCCGAGACGAAGGCCTGGGGGCCCTGGTACTTCTGGAACAGCGTGGCGGTCACCCGGTTGACGCGCTCGTCCGTGCACTGCGCGGCCAGAATGGTGGCGACCAGCAGCTCGAAGGGCGTCGACCAGTTGAGTTCATAGCGCGCGTCCGGGTGAGCCTGACGCAGGCGCTGGAGCATGGGCGGAACGGTCTTTTCGGGGGACATGGTGGGGGCTCTCTAGAAGGGTAGAACAGCGGCGAACACGAAGCGATTATGACCGGGCAGTCTGACGTATCAGGTCGGAATTTCCGGCCGCTTTGCAGCCCACCCGCAGCACCAGGTTGGAGAGCCCCGGAGCCCTCGTTTCCCTGCCTGCCCTTCATCCACCCGAGCCCATTTTTCTCGAAGGCCGAGACGGTCGATAGGGCAGGGCAGGCTGCCTACCTTGGCCCCAGGAGCACTTCGGGAGGGGGCACGATGAGGTGGCAAGGCG
>DASVVJ010000245.1:0-6908 GCA_036389955.1 Myxococcaceae bacterium | reverse complement strand
GAGGTGTCCCCCACCCACAACCCGGAATTCACGATGCTGGAGTTCTACCGGCCCCAGGCGGACTACCACGCCATCATGGAGGACCTGGAGGGTGCATTGGCGGAGGCCGGCCGCTCCGCCTCGGAGGGGGAGCCCGGCGCGGACCCGGCCTTCTTCACCCGCACCCCGTACGAGCGGCTGACGGTGCGCGACGCGGTGCTGCGCGCCACCGGCGTGGACATCCGGGTGTGTGCGGACGGCCCGTCGCTCAAGCGCGCCGCCGAGGCTGCGGGGGCTCGCACCGGGGACGCGACGAGCTTCGATGACGTCTTCTTCCACCTGTTCCTTCAGAAGGTGGAGCGGGGGCTGGGGCACGAGCGGCCCACGTTCCTCATCGAGTACCCGGCCTCCATGGCGGCGCTGTCCCGCCTGAAGCCGGGGGACCCGGCAGTGGCCGAGCGCGTGGAGCTGTACGCCCAGGGTCTGGAGCTGGCCAATGGCTTCTCGGAGCTCACCGACGCGGTGGAGCAGCGCGCCCGGCTCGTGGAGGAGCAGGCGCTGCGCCGAAGCCTGAACCGCTCCGTGTACCCGCTGGACGAACGCTTCCTGGAGGCGGTGGGGCGGATGCCTCCCGCGGCGGGCATCGCCGTGGGGCTGGACCGCATCCTCATGCTGCTGATGGGAGCCGAGAGCATCACCGACGTTCTCCTCTTTCCCGCTCACGAGTTCGTGTGATTCCCGACTTCCTGAAGACAGCCTGGGCGGATGTGGCGGCGCTGAGCCTCACGGCGGTGACGTCGCCGCTCACGTCTCTGCTGTCGCTGCACCACCCGAGGGACGCGGACGGCCTGCTGTACCACTGGGGCCGGGGCATGCTGCGCGCCGCGGGCGCCACCCACAGCGGCACGGGCATGGAGCACATTCCCACCGAGGGCAACGTCGTCTTCGTGTGCAACCACCAGTCGAACTACGACGTGATTCTGTTCTTCGCCTACGTGCGCAAGCACACGCGGTGGGTGGCCAAGCGCGAGCTGTTCAAGGTGCCCGTGTTCGGCACGACGATGCGGCTGGCCGGCAACATCCCCGTGGACCGGGACGGCAGCGAGTCGGACAAGAGCCGGCTGTCCGAGGCCGTCATCGCCGTGCGCGAGCGGGTGAGCGTCATGTTCTTCCCCGAGGGCACGCGCAACTCGGACGGGAAGCTCAAGCCCTTCAAGAAGGGCGCCGCGGTGTTCGCCATCCAGGCCGGGGTGCCCATCGTGCCCATGGCGGTGTCGGGCACGCGCAACATCCTGCCCAAGGGCAGCCTGGCCATCCGCTATGGCCAGAAGGCGGCCATTGTCATCGGCGAGCCCATCTCCACCCAGGGGCTGACGCTGGATGACCGGGAAACCCTCACGCACCAGTTGGAGCAGACCGTCGCCCGGCTTTATGCCGAAGCGTGCGAGCGCTCAGGAGACACACCATGAAGCAGCCCCCGCAGCATGCGTTCCAGGCCCACCCGTGGCACGGCGTCAGCCCCGGCGAGGACGCGCCGGCCATCGTCACCGCGTACATCGAGCTCGTGCCCACCGACGCGGTGAAGTACGAGCTGGACAAGGAGACGGGCATCCTCCGGTTGGACCGGCCTCAATTGTTCTCCAGCCAGTGTCCCACGCCCTATGGCTTCATCCCGCAGACATACTGTGGCGCGCATGTGGCCCGGCGGGCCGCGGACCGTACGGCCATCAAGGAGATCGAAGGCGACGGGGATCCCCTGGACATCTGCGTGCTGACGGAGAAGGTCATCACCAGCGGCAACATGCTGGTGCGCGCGGTGCCCATCGGCGGCTTCCGGATGATTGACGGCAACGAGGCGGACGACAAGATCCTCGCGGTGCTGGAGTCGGACCTGGCCTACGGAGAGATGCAGCACATCGCCCAGTGTCCCAGCGCGATGGTGAACCGGCTCAAGCACTACTTCCTCACGTACAAGCAGATTCCCGGTGAGGGCAAACGCAAGGTGGAGATCGCCGAGGTGTACGACAGGCCCGAGGCGCTCGAGGTCATCCGGCGCAGCATGACGGACTACCAGCGGCTGTTCGGGGGCAAGGCGAAGCCCGCCGCGAGTAAGCGCCCGCGCCGCCGCTCACTGAACCGAAAGTAGCCGCACGCGCTTGTAGATGCGCCGGTCCAGCGGCAGCCGCATGTCGACGAACTTCAGCGCCTCGTCGAACTCGAAGCTGATCGACGGCACCGGCGGGGTGATGGAGACGATCAGCTCGAACTGCCACAGGCTGGTGAGCGTCTGCTTGCCAGCGAGCGCCTCGGGGGGAGGCGGCGGGAGCTGCTCGGCGGCGGCGCGCACGTCCTTGATGGCCTCCTTGTCCACCTGGACGTTGTTGCTGGGCTGGACGAGCGTCACCTCGAGCAGCTTGCCCTGAGCGTCCTGCACCACGCGGATGACGGCGCGCTTGGTGGCGCGGAACTCCTCGCGCATCTGCTGGCGCATCTGCCTGCGGGCCTCGAGGTTCGGGTCCCGCGCGGGCGGGCCCCGGGTGTTCTGCACGGGAGCATCCGAGTCGAGGGGCGAGCCCGAGGAGCCATAGGAGGCAGCGGCCTCGCGCCAGATGGAGTTCCACGCCTTGCTGTTCTCCTTGCGCTCCTCCAGAAAGCCCTTGAAGCCTTTCGAGGACACGGCGCGCTCGGCGTCCCAGTTCTTCAGCAGGCTCTTGCCCAGCTGGGTGAAGTAGGGGTGCACCAGGCCGCGCTCCACCTTGCCCTTGCCCGTGGTTTCCAGGGCCAGGTTGCTGACGATCTGCTGCGCGGATTGGGTCTCCATTCCCTGAACGCCCTCCGGCTTCGGCGGGGCCACGGGAATCTCTCCACCCGGGGTCAGCGAAAGCGAGGGCGAAGGCGTCAGGCGAAGGCCCGGAGCGCGAGGGGCGTCCGCCGCGCGCGGCATGTCCGCCCGGGGAATGTCCGTGGTGGGCGCCTGCGCGGTGGCCTCGGGGGGCGGAGCCACCGGAGGCGGCGGCTCGGGTGTGGAGGGCGGGGGAGGCTTCGCCTCGACAAGGGGCTTGGGCGCGGGCCGTGGGCGAGGCGGCTCCGGTGGAGGCGGGGGAGGAGGCTCGGGAGGCTTCGCGGCGGGGGGAGGTGGGACCTCGACCTCCACGAACTCGAGGGTGATGGGCTTGGCCGGGGGAGGGCGCTGCTCGAGCGTGTCCGCCCGGGCCGCCAGCACGAGCCACACGAGTGCATGCACCCCAAGACTGAGGGCGAGGGCGAGCAGCAAGCGTCTGGAGGCGGCCGGCGGCATGAAGTCCCCCATTTAAGCGCGGATTGGCTTCCGCGCTCAGCCATCGGCTGGCGGCGGGGGAGCGTGCCGTACGCGGGAAGACGTCAGAAGCGCCGGAAGCCACCCTGGACGGCCGTTGTGAGCGGTGCGGCTCTGCGGGGGGGAGGGGGCTTGCTTTGAGGGGGCGTTTCGTGCCCGACGTTGAAGAAGGTGGTGAGCCGCTGCAGCGACTCGGCTTGCGCCGCCAGCTCCTCCGAGGTGGCCGCCAGCTCCTCCGAAGAGGAGGCGCTGTTCTGCGTCACCTGTTCCACCTGGTTCATGGCGCTGCGCATCTGCATCAGGCTGGAGGCCTGCGCCGTGCGGGTGCCGGCCACCTCCTGCACCAGCTGCGCCGTCTTCCGGATGGAGGGCACCAGCGCGCGCAGCAACTGCCCGGAGCGCTCCGCCACGCTCATGCTCGAGCTGGCCAGGCCGCCAATGTCCACCGCCGCCTCCCGGCTGCGCTCGGCCAGCTTGCGCACCTCCGCGGCCACCACCGCGAAGCCCCGGCCGTGCTCTCCCGCCCGCGCCGCTTCGATGGCGGCATTCAGGGCCAGCAGGTTCGTCTGGTAGGCCAACTCCTCGATGATCGACACCTTCGAGGCGATCTGCTTCATCGCGGCCACCGTCTCCAGTACCACCTGGCCGCTGCTCTCCGCGTCCTGGGCTCCTTGGAACGCCATCTCCTCCACCTGACGGCAGTTGTCCGCGCTCTGGGCGATGGAGGCGCTGATCTCCTCGATGGCCGAGGCCTGCTCGCTGGCCATCTGCGAGAGCTGCTGGGACGAGGCGGACACCTGCGTGGCGGCGGCCACCAGCGAGCTGGCGCCAGTGCCCACTTCGGAGATGACGCGGGTGAGCTGAGCGACCATGTGGCTCAGCGCATTGCCCAGCACATCGCGCTCCGAGCGGGGAGCGATGTGGACCGTCAGGTCTCCGCCCGCGATGCGTGCCGCCGCGGCGGCCATGTTCCGGGTGGAGTCCACCATGTCCCAGGTGGAGCGCAGCAGGGTGCCCACCTCGTCCCGGGCGCGGGGATCCAGCCGGGCCCGGGACTCCTCGCTCAGCCCCTCCAGCTCTCCCCGCGAGAGGCTCGTGGTCAGCTTCGTGAGGTCCACCAGGGGACGCACGATGAGCCGTGAGAGCCCCCAGGCCACCGCGATGCCCGCCAGGCTCAGCACCACGCCGAGCTGCTCCAGCTGCGTGCGCATCCGCTGGATGACCGCCTGCGCGCGGGTGTTGGACAGGTCCGCGAACTTGCGGTTGATGGCCACCAGCGTGGTGAGCGCCGACTCCAGCCCGGCCAGCCGCGCGTCGAGCTCCTCCTGCGGTGTGGGCTTGCCCTCCAGCAGCGGTTGTTTCAGGCGGGTGAAGGCCTCGTAGCTGGAGTCGAAGAGGCTGAGCGCGGTGGCCTCTTCCACCTGGAGCCCCTGCTGCCCCATGGCGGCGAGCGCCGCCGTGAACTCGGGGCTCAGCGTCGTCACCCACTCCTTCTTGTACCGGGACACGGTGGCGAAGATGGCCTCGTCGTGTTCACGGAGGCTCTGGAGGAGGGCGCGCCGCCGCTCCCCGGTGAGGTCCGGGCGGGTGAGCTCCTTCAGGATGCCCGCCAGGGCCTCGCGGCGGGTGTTGGCCTCGTCGAGCGCCATGATGGGGATGAGCATGAACCCGTAGAGGTTGTCGTACTCGTACTTGAGCTTCCCCGTCTCCTGGAGCGAGACGAACATGCCCACGCCGACCGCCAGTGGAATGAGCAGCGCGATCAGCGAGAGCTTCCAGAACAGCTTGAGCCTACGAATCATGGAAAGGGCTCCCCGTGCGCCCTGGATGAACTGGGAGAGCAAGCCACAGGCACGGCGACAGGCAAATTGATCGCGAGAGCACGTGGGGCGGGCCATGCCTGCTACGCTGCGCGGCCAGGAGGCAGACACCTACATGGCGACCTCGCTGCTCGCGACGGATGGCTACAAGTTCAGCATGGCAGAGGCGGGCTGGCCGCTGCGCCGGGAGACCTTCTACTACTCGCACCGCAAGGGCGGGCTGCAGGTGATGCCGCTGGACTTGCCGGCCTTCATTCGGGAGCTACTGCCCGAGCCGAAGCCCGGGGACTACGAGTTTTTGGCCCAGCATGACTACGAGATGGGGGTGGGCTTCAAGGCGGCGATCCAGCACCGGGATCGGCTGGTCATCCGCGCGATTCCGCGGGGAGCGCTGTTCTTTCCCCGGGAGCCGGTGTTCACGGTGACGGGACCCTCGGCGATGGTGTCGTGGCTCGAGCCGTTGCTGCTCCAGCTCAACTTCCGGATCCAGGTGGCGAGCCAGGCGCTGGCGGACCGCGAGGCACTGGAGCGCGCCCTGGCCGTCGTCACGTGCGAGGAGCACAAGCGCATCGCCCTGGAGACGCTGGAAGCGGTGGGGGTGAAGGGGGTGCCCATCCGGGTGGACCCGGAGGGCTACATGCAGCGGGTGCGCGCGCAGGTGCGTGAGCTGGTGGAGATCGTCGAGGACCCGGGCCGCATCTTCGAGGTGGGGATGCGGGCGGCCACGTGCCAGGAGCAGCACGAGCTGGCGCTGCGCGCGTGCAAGGAGGCGGGGGTGGTACGCACCAGCAACGTGGAGGGTGCGCGCAAGCTGGGGATGATCCCGGTGGGGACGATGGGGCACGAGCACATCCAGCGCTACGGCGCGGACGAGGCGGCGTTCCGGGCGATGCGGGAGCGGCGGCCGCAGCGTTCCAGCTACCTGCTGGACACGTATGACACGCTGACGTCGGGGCTGCCCACGGCGTACCGGTTGATCCGCGAGGAGCCGGGGCGGAGGGACTCCATCCGGTTCGATTCGGGGAACAAGAAGTTGCAGTACCTATACGCGGTGACGCTGGCGAGGGACCAGGGCATCCACCCGGTGCACATCCTGGAGGACGGGCTGGATGCGCAGGCCACGCGGGAGTTCGAGGAGCTGCGGCGCCAGGTGGATTGGGAGCCCACGGCGCAGTTCTACGGGTACGGGGGCCACATCGTGGCGCGGACGATGGAGTGCCCGTTCACCCGGGACCGGGTGGCGGCGGTGTACAAGCTGTCCCAGACGGGGCACACGCCGACGATGAAGTTCGGCAACGAGCTGGCGGAGGGCAAGCAGAGCGTGCCGGGCTCACCGGTGCTTTTCCGCCGGCGGCACGGCAACGGGCCCATGGGGCTGATTGGCCAGGAGGGTGAGACGCCACCGGAGGGGTACTTCCAGCTCACGGACAGCGCGGCGGAGACGCCTTCGCTGGTGGCGATGCAGAGCATGGACGCCAAGGACATGCGCGTGGCCTACACGGAGACGACTCAGGCGCTGGTGGACGAGCTGCGCCGCAAGCACTTCCCCACGGCGCGGTGAGGGCCTGAAGGCCCCCTGTGCACGCTTGCTCAGGACTCCAGCGAGAGTGGCAGGTCCCGCAGCCGCTTGCCCGTGGCTGCGAAGACCGCGTTGGCCACTGCCGGCGCGATGACGGGTACGCCTGGCTCGCCAATGCCCGTGGGCGGCGCCTCATTGTAGCGGATGTACGTCTCGATCTTCGGCGTCTCGTGCATGCGCAGCAGCTCGAAGTCGTGGAAGTTGCGCTGCTGCA
>DASVVJ010000244.1:0-2618 GCA_036389955.1 Myxococcaceae bacterium | reverse complement strand
CACACCAGCCCCTACGGCGGGGCTTCCGGCGGCTCCGGCCAACGCCAAGCGCAAGCCGCGCATCCTGATCGTGGACGACAGCGAGATGACGGCGCGGATCATCGAAGCGGACCTGGTGACCAAGGGCTTCGAGGTCCACGTGGCGGACACGGCGGACAAGGCAACGAAGATCATCCTCAAGAAGCAGACCCGGCCGGACCTGGTGCTGCTCGACGTGCGCATGCCCAACGTGAACGGCGAGCAGTTCTGCCGCTTCATCAAGAGCAACAGCCTCTTCAAGGGCATCAAGGTGCTGCTCTGTTCAGGAGAGAACGTCGAGGAGCTGCAGCGCATCTGCCGCGAGGCCGGAGCCGACGGCTACGTGCCCAAGGACGCGGTGATGAGCAGCCTGGTGGCCCGGGAGCTGACCCCCACCGCCGCTCCTCAGGAGTAGTCCGCGCCTACCCCCGCCCCGCTGCGTTCTCCCGCTCCTCGAGCCCCCGGGCGAAGTTGCCGATGATCAGCCCTGGCCGGGCCGCCTTCAGCCGCCTCAGCAGTTCGCGGATGCCCACCGGCTCTCCGCCCGCACCCTTGTCCCGCGCCACCTCCAGGTACTGGAGCGGATCGATGCACAGCGAGCGCGTCTGCACCTGATCCACTTGGTACTTCTTTACCAGCCGCTCCAGGGCCCGCACCTCGCCCTCGCGGTCGGTAACCCCGGGGAACAGCAGCAGGTTGAGCGCCAGATACCCGCCGCGCTCGCGCGCCAGGGCGATCGACGCCTCCACGTCCTCCCACGAGTACTTCACCGGCTTGTAGTAGGCCTCGTAGAGGTCCTTCACTGCGGAGTTCAGCGAGACGCGCACCGCGTCCAGCCCCGCATCGAAGAGCGCCTTCAGCCCGTGCGTGAGGCTGGCGTTGGTGTTGATGTTGATCGAGCCCTTATCCGTGCGCTCACGCATGTAGCGGATGGCCTCGGCAATGGCCTTGTAGCGCGTGAGCGGCTCGCCCTCGCAGCCCTGGCCGAAGCTCACCATCGTGCGGCCCGGCGCGCGCTCCAGGTGGTACAGGCCGATGACGCCCATCTCTTCTCCCGAGGGCCCATCGTCCATCCGCTCGTGCGAGGCGGGCGGCCCGTCCTCGGGCTGATCCGAGATGCAGCCCACGCAGCGCGCGTTGCACATGACCGAGGCCGGAATGGCCGCCTCGTCCCGCACATAGAAGGTGTTCTGCGAGGTGAAGCACCGGTACAGCAGCGCGCACGTCTTGAGCTGCTTGAGCACCCGGTTGTTGGGAAAGCGCGCCATGTGCTCGTCCACCAGCGCCTTCATCTCCGGCGTCGAGTACTTCTCCGGCTCCCAGTGCGAGCGCTTGTCCGTGTGGATCGCCCACGCCACCGGCCCCTGCTCGCCCCAGGCCGCCGCCGTGTACGCCCACTGCGGCAGCACCGGCCCGTCTCCCTTCACCTCGCCCGGCAGGAAGGTGCGCGTGTAGCCAGGCGGCAGCAGCGCCCCCACCGCGTTCGGCACGAAGGTCTTCCCTCCCACCTTCATCTCCCGCACCAGCTCCAGCTCCCCCGTGTCCGGGTTGAGCCCCACTGGCAGGCGGCCAGGCAGGTGGACGAGCCTCCCCGCGGCCGGCAGCGGGATGGGCCGGTCCTGCGGGGGGACCAGCTCCTCCCCGCTGCGCAGGGTGGCAATCAGGTACGGGTGCTCCATCACCCGCCCCTTGGGATCGGCGAACAGCAGCTTGGGCGACGACTTCATACCCTCCCTAACTACCACCGCCGCCCGTTCCCTTCGAGCTCCGCGTTGTCCTTGACCGCCGCTGTGCGTCATGATCGCCGCAGCGCGAAACGCTTGTGGGAGCAATGATTCGTGCTCCTGAGGGCGCCTTGATTCCCAGAGATCCGCTGGTATGGTCCGCCCGCTTTTTTACCCCTGGAGGCATGTCTTGATCGTCGGAGTTCCCAAGGAAATCAAAACCCGTGAGTACCGCGTCGGCATGGTTCCCGCGGGAGTGCGCGCGCTCACCAGCTCGGGCCACACCGTGCTCGTCGAGACGAACGCCGGTGTCGGCTCCGGCATCCCCGACTCCGAGTACGTTCGCGTCGGTGCGCAGATCGTCAAGACGGCGGACGAGGTGTGGCAGCGCGCGGAGATGGTCGTCAAGGTCAAGGAGCCCATCGCTCCCGAGTACGAGCGCATTCAGCCCAACCAGATCATCTACACCTACTTCCACCTGGCCGGCGTGGACCCCGAGCTGACCAAGGTGCTGGTGAAGAAGAAGGCCGCCGCGGTGGCCTACGAGACGCTGCAGCTGGACGACGGCAGCCTGCCGCTGCTCAAGCCCATGAGCGAGGTGGCCGGCAAGATGGCCATCCAGGTCGGCGCCACCTGTCTGGAGAAGGCCCACGGCGGTAAGGGCATTCTGCTGGGCGGCGTGCCCGGCGTACGCCGCGGCCGCGTGGCCATCATCGGCGGTGGCGTGGTGGGCCTGTGCGCCGCCAAGGTCGCCGTGGGCATGGGCGCCGAGGTCACCATCCTCGATGTGAACCTCGATCGCCTCACCTACCTGGATGACGTGTTCCTCGGCCGCGTGGCCACGCTGGCCTCGGACACCGAGAGCATCGCCAAGAG
>DASVVJ010000243.1:0-20004 GCA_036389955.1 Myxococcaceae bacterium | reverse complement strand
CCCGCGCCTGCTGGGCCTGGGCCTGTTCGCCTGTTCCACCTGCCACACCCTGCCCACTGGCCTGGGAACGAGCTCGGTGTGGAACGGCAGCCAGTACGTGCCCCTGCCCGCCGGGCCCAACGGAGAGATGCATGCGGGCCTCGTCACCGCCGATGCCAGCACCAACATCGTCTTCAAGATTCCGCAGCTTCGGAACATGCATGAGAAGGTGGGCATGGAGCTGACGCAGCTGGAGAGCGTGGCGGGCTTCGGCTTCAGCCACCACGGCGTGGTGGACTCGCTTGCCCGCTTCCTCAGCAATCCCGCCTTCCAGCCGGTCAGCGACCAGGAGATCGCCGATCTGGTGGCCTTCATGCTGGCCTTCTCGGGCTCGGACCTGCCACGAGGCACGGGGGACTCGATCAACGAGCCGCCGGGCCCCGACAGCAAGGACACGCATGCGGCGGTGGGCCAGCAGGTGACGCTGAACTCGCCATGCCCCAGCCCCGAGCAGGACGCCCGGCTGAACACGTTCCTCGCGTTGGCGGACAGCGGCAAGGTGGGCCTGGTGGTGAAGGGCCGGCAGTCTGGCCATGCCCGGGGCTACACCTACCTGGGCAGCGGGGACTTCCAGTCCGACCGGGCCGTCGAGCGGGTCAGCGCGGCGCAGCTTCGCTCCCGGGCGTACGCGGGCAGCGAGCTGACGTGGACGGTGGTGCCCAAGGGCACCGAGCGCCGCATCGGCGTGGACCAGGATGAGGACGGGGTGCTCGACGGAGACGAGCGGTAGCCGCTGAAGGTGCTCCAGGGCCAGGCCGGGCTGAAGGTGCCCGGTCTGGTCGCGCTTGAAGCGCTACGGCATGCCGAAGCGCGCGTCGAACGGCGTGGCGCCCTCGGTGCGCGTCACACCGTGGTCCGGGTTGGCCGCCAGGTGCACCAGCACCTTGTAGACGGTCTCCACCTCGTCCGGAGCCCCCACGGCGGTGGCCAGCTCCTCCGCCGTGTGCGCCGCGCCCTTCTTCCCGCGCAGGTGCGAGAGCAGCTTGCGCTGCAGCTCCAGCACCACGCCGGCCGCCTTCTTCCCGGCCTCGACGCCCGGCTGGTGGTAGGCGTTGATGTTCACCAGCGAGGCGTAGAAGCCCACCGCCCGCTCGTACAGCGCGATGAGTGCGCCCACCGTGCGCGCGCTCACGTCCGGCACGGTGAGGGTGACGGACTCGCGGCCGTTCTCGTACAGCGCCCGCCGCGTGCCCAGCAGGAAGCCCTCCAGGTAGTCGCCGCTGGTGGCATCCTCCTCCACCGCCAGCGAGGAGCCCTCGCGGTCCTTGAGCACCTCGATGAAGGTGACGAAGAAGTTGTTCACGCCCTCGCGCAGCTGCTGCACGTACGCGTGCTGATCCGTGGAGCCCTTGTTGCCGTACACGGCCACGCCCTGGTTCACCACCTTGCCGTCCAGGGCCTTCTCCTTGCCCAGCGACTCCATCACCAGCTGCTGCAGGTAGCGCGACATCAGCATCAGCCGGTCTTTGTACGGCAGGATGACCATGTCCTTGGTGCCGCGCCCACTGCCCGCGTGGAACCACATGAGCGCCAGCAGTGCGGCCGGGTTCTTCAGCACGTCCTTCTGCCGCGTCTCGCGGTCCATCTCCCGCGCGCCCGACAGCAGCCCGTCCACGTCCAGCCCCTGGAGCCGCGCGGGCAGCAGGCCCACCGCGGACAACACTGAGGTGCGCCCGCCAACCCAGTCCCACATGGGGAAGCTGCGCAGCCAGCTGTGCTTCTTCGCGTACTGGTCCAGCTCGCTGTTCTCGCCAGTGATGGCCACCGCGTGCGAGCCGAACTCGAGGTTGCGGGCCTTGTAGGCGCGCTCGGCCTCCAGCATGCCGTTGCGCGTCTCCTTGGTGCCGCCCGACTTGCTGATGACGAGGGTGAGCGTCTCGTTCAGCTTGTCGCCAATCTGCCCCAGCACCCGGTCCATGCCATCCGGATCCGTGTTGTCGAAGAAGAACAGGCGCATCTTGTCCGCGGGCGAGCCCAGCGCGTCCGCCACCAGCTGCGGCCCCAGCGCCGAGCCGCCAATGCCGATGAGCAGCAGGTTCGTGAAGCGCTCGGCCGTCTGCGGCGCGATGTGGCTGGCGTGCACCTCGTCGGCGAACCAGTGCACGTCCGCCAGCACGTCACGGATGCCCCGGCCGATGCCCGCCTCGGGCGCCAGCTCCGGAGCCCGCAGCCAGTAGTGGCCCACCAGGCGCTTCTCGTCCGGGTTGGCCACCGCGCCGTGCTCCAATGCGTCCATGGCCTCGAAGGCCGAGCGCATTGGACCGTCCATCCGCGTCAGGAAGTCCTCGGTGAAGTTCATCCGAGAGATATCCAGCGCGAAGCCGACCGACGGGCTCACGCACAGGTACTTCTTGTACCGCTCCCACAGTGCTCGCTGGCTCATCACTCCCCCTCGACGGAGTAACCTCCTGTGTCCTAGCGCCTCCCCTCCCAGGTGGGAAACAGCATGTGCGGGTTTCCTCTCGGGAGGGTGAGATATCCGCATGAGATTCAACACATAAAACGATGGGACGAAGCACGCGGGCGGGGCCAACTGAGCAGGTTGGGTGCGCCACGGAAGACCGGGGCTTGCCGGTGGGCGCAAAAATTCTCCGGGCACGTGATCTGCCAGATAGTGGGGTGTCCGGAGCGGTTCATGTCCTTGCCAGCGCACCGAAGACGGGGAGGCGCCACCGGCCACACCGGCTGGAGGGGCGCTGCGCTGGTGGCGTGGCTCTTCGCGGTGACGGCCGGGGCCCAGGAGGCCGAACCGTTGCCGGGCTTCCTGCTGGAGCGCCTGGAGCTGAACCCGGGCCGCGGCGGGTTGGTGGTGGGCGGCGGTCAGCTGCTGCTTAAAGGGCAGCTGCGCATGTCGCTGCTGGGCCACTACCAGCGGGAGCCGCTCGCGTTGAGCCCCTCGGGCCAGCAACTGTTGCCCGTGCGGGATCGGGTGACGGCGGTGGCGATGGGGGCCTACGGCGTGCTGCCCTGGTTGGAGGTGGGCGCGCAGCTGCCGGTGGTGGTGGTGCAGGACGGTGGCGAGCTGGGTGCGCAATATGTCGTCCCACCGGCGAGCGCGGGAGTGGGCTCTCCCCGGCTGAGCGGGCGGGTGGGGCTGCTGCGCCAGGCGTCGGAGGACGCGGTGGACCTGGCGCTGGAGCTGGGGCTGGGGCTGCCGGTGGGTAGCCCCCGGGCGCTGGCGCGCGAGGCGGGGCCAAGCGTGACGGGCCGGGTGATGGTGGGCGGGCAGTGGGGGCTCGTGGCGCCCGCGCTGGAGCTGGGCATGTTGGTGCGCCGCTCGGTGCAGGTGGGCACGGAGCTGGGCTCACAGGATGAGGTGGGCACCGAGCTGCGCCTGGGCGCGGGGCTGACCACGGTGGGTGAGGTGCTGCGCGGGGAACTGGGGGTGCTCGCGGGCTTCTCTCCCGGCCGGACGAACGCCACCGCGGAGGTGCTGGGCGGGGCGCGCTTCCTGCCGGTGCCGGCGCTGGAGGTGTTCGCCCTGGGCGGAGTGGGCTTCGGCGGAGAGCCGGGGACGCCCCGGTACCGTGCGCTTCTGGGCATGGCCTTCAGCCTCGAGCCGCCTCCGGAGCCGGTGCCCGAGCCGGAGATTGTCTACGAGCTCGTCACCTTGAAGCGGAGGGCCACACCGGTGGGCCCGGCCGAGCCCGTGGTGTTCGAGACGGTGGACATGACGGCACCGCCTCCCGAGCTCCCCGTGACGAGCGGGCCCGCTTCACAGCTGGGAGAGCCCGACACGGATGGGGACGGCGTGGTGGATGTGCTGGATGTGTGCGTGCGCCAGCGGGGGACGCTCGAGTACCAGGGGTGTGCTCCCGGCGAGCCGCAACTCGTTACGCTCACCCGCGAGCGGCTTGTCCTCAACGGCCAGGTCTTCTTCGGGAAGGGCAGCGCCACGCTGCCGGAGGTCTCCCGGGTGCTGGACCGGGTGGCGCAGGTGCTGCTGGAGCACCCGGAGATCTCCCTCGTCATCGAGGGGCACACGGATGCCGAGGGCGGCCCCACCTATAACCAGGTCCTCTCGAAGGCCCGGGCTGAAGCGGTGCGCCGCTACCTCATCGACAGCGGTGTGCCCGGGGAGCGGTTGGTGGCCCAGGGCTTCGGGGCGACCCGGCCAATGACGGCCAACACCACCGAGCAGGGCCGCGAGCAGAACCGGCGCGTGGAGGTGCTGCTCATGCTCGGCCACTCCACGCCGGTGCTCACCGAGACCCCGCTGCCCTGAGGCGGCAGGCGCCGGTGGTTACTTCTTGGCGGCCTTCGCGGCGGCGGCCACCTGCTCGAGCTTCGCGTCCAGCTCGCTCTTGGGCAGCCACTGGCCGCGCACCATGACGCCGGCGATGGCGCGGGCGAGCTGAATGTCCTCGAGCGGGTTGCCGTTGAGCAGCACCAGGTCCGCACGCAGGCCGGGCGCCACGGTGCCCCACTGCTCGGTCTCTCCGTAATACGCCGCCGCGTTGCGCGTGGCGGCCTGGAGCACCACGAGCGGCGGCAGGCCCGCGGCCACCTGGGCCGCCATCTCCCGGTGCAGCGCGAAGCCGGACACCATGAAGAGCTGGGGCGAGTCCGAGCCCACCAGCAGCGGCGCTCCGGCCGCGTGCAGTCCGCGTAGCACCTGGCGCCGCAGCTCCAGGAACTTCTGCTTGCCGGACGGGGGCGCCTCCGCGAGCGGGCCGGTCATCAGCGCCTGCATCCATCCCTCCGCCGCGCTGGCGGGGACGTAGCGCAGCTCCCGCCGGGTGCGCAGCTCGGGGAGCTCTCCGTCGCTGGCCACCACCTCGAAGAGCGCCAGGGTGGGGGAGTTGTAGATGCCCGCGCGCTTCGTCGCCTCCGCCAGCGCCGGGAGCCGGGCCAGGTCCATCCGGGAGAGTGCGTCTCCGAACTCCACCTGTCCCACCTCCGCCTTGTCCCCGGGCGGCAGCAGCGCGGCGAGGTAGCCGTCGAGGTGCTCGATCTGCTGCCCTGCCTCGATGGCCCGGGCCAGGCCCACGTCGGGCGTCACGTGGCCGCTCACCCGCAGGCCCTGGGCTTTGGCCTCCGCCACCATGGCGTCATAGGTCTCGCGGCCCAGGCCTCCGTGGGTTTTGATCAAATCGTAGCCGGCGGCCTTCACCTGGCGGACCTGCTGGCGGGCTTGCTCCGGGCCCTGCACGGACTTGCCGTGGAAGGAGGGGCCCGCCACCCGGAGGAGTGGGCCCAGCACCTCGCCGCGGGCCACTCGGTCCCGGACGATCAAACCGCTCGGGGGGGCGACCAGGGCCCGGGCCGTGGTGACGCCGTTGGCCAGCAGCAGCGCGAGCTGTTGCCCCGCCGCGTCTGTGGGGTTGCCCTCACCGGGCACCAGGTGCAGGTGCATGTCCGCCAGGCCGGGCATGAGGTAACGGCTCTGGCCGTCGATGCGGATGGCCCCCGCGGGAATGGGCGTGGAGGCGGCAGGGCCCAGGGCGTGGATGCGCGCGCCCACCACCACCACCGTCTGGTCCTTCAGTACCTGCTCGGAGTCCAGCGGGAGGACGGAGACGCCGACGAAGGCGGTGACGCGCTCTCCCGTGGTGATGGCCGGCGCCGTGGGCTCTGACGGCACTGGCTGCGCGGTCTGCGCCGTGGCGCAGCCCAGGAGCAAAGCGAACAGCCCGAGCCACCCGCTCCGTCGGCTCCTACCGGTTTCCCACCTCATGTGCATGTCCCTCCCGTGCGCCTGAACGGCGCGGCGCCCGAACAGGAAAGGGGGCCTGCTTCTTCCCAAGTGGGAAGACGGGATCGGGCACCCTCACCCCGTCCCTCTCCCGGTGGGAGAGGGGAGGGAGGGCATGGTGGGGGGTTGTTCCTCGGCCGGCTTCCACCCCGGCCCCCGGAAGATCCGGCTCAGGCTCATCCGCAGCGAATCGCTGCGCTTCAAATCCTGGTAGATGGCCGCGAACTCGTGGAACGCGATCCACACCGGGTTGAAGCTGTTCAGCTTCTTCGTGATTCCATAGACCGGCCGCTCCTCCTCGGGCGCGAAGGTGCCGAACAGCCGGTCCCAGATGATCAGAACGCCGCCGTAGTTCTTGTCCAGGTACTGGACATTCGACGCGTGGTGCACCCGGTGGTGCGAGGGCGTGTTGAGCACCCACTCCAGCGGCCCCAGCCACCGGATGGCCTCGGTGTGGATCCAGTACTGGTAGAGCAGGCTGAGGGACTGCCCGATGACGATCTGCGCCGGGCTGAAGCCCAGAAGCGCCATCGGCGCCCAGAAGGGCAGGCCCGTCATCGTCACCCACGGCTGCCGCAGCGCCGTGGACAGGTTGTAGTGCTCGCTCGAGTGGTGCACCACGTGCGAAGCCCAGAACAGCCGGACCTCATGGTGCGCGCGGTGGTACCAGTAGTAGCAGAAGTCGTCCGCGAAGAAGAGCAGCACCCAGGCCACCACGCCCGTGCCCACCCTGAGCGGCGTGAGCTCGTAGAGCATCGTGTAGAAGGCGAACGCCACCCCCTTCCAGAAGATGTTCACGAACAGGTTGCCCAGGCCCATGGTGAGGCTGGCGGCGGTGTCTTTCACCGTGTGGCCCATCACCGGGCTCCCCTCGTTCTTCAGCCGCCTCACCACCAGGAACTCGATGATGACCGTGATGATGAAGAAGGGCACGGCAGGCGTGAGCAGGTCGGGAATCTGTGCTGTGTCCATGGGTGACCTCGTTTAAGTCCGCCTCAAAGGACGGGGCCGCCGGCCGCGGGAGAAGCTGCTGCGTACGAAACGGGTGAGGACCTGCCGCATCCGCTCGAGCGCGGGGTGGTCAGGCCGGGCCACGCGCGCGATGGCGCTGCCCTGAATGGCGTCGATGGTCAGCTCCACCACCGCCTCGAAGTCCGGGTGCGAGGCGGCCTCGGGAAACAGCTCGCGCGCCACCCGCACCAGGTTGTCCCGGTGGGGGCCCTCCATCGAGGCCAGGGCCGCCTGCAGCTCCCGGTCCGTGCGCGCCGCCACGTACAGCTCGATGGCCGCCAGCAGCTCGGGGCGCTGGAAGATGGACCACAGCATCTCCACCGCGGCGCTGATCCGGTCCTGCACGCTCGACAGGCCGCCGAACCCGGCCAGGTAGTCCTGAATGAGCCGGGGGAACAGGTGCTCCACCGCCGCCGCCAGCAGGTCCTCCTTCGTATCGAAGTGGGTGAACACGGCGCCCTGGGAGACGCCTGCTCGCTGGGCGACCTCCACGGTGGTCAGCCGGGCATAGCCCTGTTCCACCAGCACCTCGATCGTGGCGTCGAGCAGCCGGCGGCGGGTCTCCTCTCGCCGCTGTTGCTGAGTGCGGCGGGGCCGCGCGGGCGCGGCCGGCTGGGTCTTCCGAGGAGGCATACTTCCTTTTTAGCCTGTAACTTAAAAAGTGACCACTCAGTCCTTTTAATAGATGGGGGGCAGGCGGCCAGGGGAGCTAAAGGCAGGGAAAAAACGTCACGGAATATGGCGGCGTCCTCTTCCCGTTGAGAGGCGGCCCCAACCATGATCCTTTCCACCCTCCTGATCCTTGCTTCGTCGGTTCCGGCGGTCTCCCCCACTTCCCTCGAGGACATGCCTGAAGTCGGCGTCCCGTTCGCCTGCGGCCGTATTCATACGGTCAGCCAGGGACATGACACGGGCAGCCATAAGCACAACGACACGTACGCGTGGGACTTCCGCATGCCGGAAGGCACTCCCATCGTCGCGGCCACGGACGGGTTGGTCCGCATGGCCCGCGGTGACAGCACCGAAGGCGGCTGCGACGAGAAGTTCGCGTCGAAGACCAACTACATCGTCATCGACCACGGCAATGGGCTGGAGTCTCAGTACCTGCACTTCAGCGCCGTGGTGGTGAAGGCGGGCGAGCGCGTGAGGAAGGGCCAGCTCATCGGCTTCTCGGGCTCCACGGGCTGGTCGTGTGGACCGCACCTGCATTTCAAGGTGGCCAAGGCCACGGGCCGCGGGTGGAACAACCCGTCGGTGCCGGCGCGCATCTCGGGTTATGGCGATCCGGTGCGTGACACGCGCGTGGCCGCGCCGGTGTGCCGCGAGAGCCAGGACAACATGGTGGCCACCCGCGAGGGCTCGCGGAACGTGGGCGAGCCGATGGTCTCGCTCTCAACGGGCGGCGCGGATGAGGCTCAGCAGGCGACGCGCGGCCTCCCGCCCGGGGCGAAGGCTGTCCTGGACAGCCTCTCCCAGCCGCCCGCTCTGGGTGGCGAGGGCCAGCGCAAACCGGGCCCTTCCCGCTCGAAGAGCGACACGGCCAGCGCCCGCGAGACTCGCTGAGGACAGCAGCGCCCCACCGCCGGCCAGCAGCATGAAGAGCGCGCCGGCGTTGAGGAAGTAGTCCGTGCTCAGCAGCGGGCCTTCCAGGTAGGCGCGCACCACGCGGTAGCCCACGTGGCCCAGCAGGGCGAACAGGGGCAGGTTGATCAGCGGTAGGACCAACCACCGTGCCACGCGCCACCAACCCGCCACCGCCTCCGCCACCGCGGTGGTGGCGGTGTAGCGCCAGGTGCTGGCCCGCACCGCCTGCAATTCCGCCAGCAGCGTCTCGGTGTTGGGGATGCCCAGCACTTCGGGCTCCAGTCCGCCCGCATGAGCGACGGCGCGAGCCTCGGTGAGTGAGGCGCGCGCGGCGGACTCCAGCGTCAGGTCATCCTCGAAGGGCTCCACCATGGCCGTCTCGGCGGCGTGGGCGCGGGTGCGCTGCCGCACGGCGTCGAGCGCGGTGGAGGCCGCGGCCACCGCGAGCCCCACGGGCAGGCTGCTCCGGGCCACGAGGGTGGCCGCGCCCAGGCCGCCCGCTCCCCACATGGACAGGCGCAGGCCCCAGGCAGCAGGGCCCCAGAAGCGGCCCGCGGCCTGACGGCGGACTTCGGTGGCCAGGTGTCCCTGCGCCAGGCCGAGCCGGCTGTCGAAGTCCTTGCGCAGCCCCTCGCCCGCGCGGTCCAGCCCCGCCTCCAGAGCGGCACGGGTGCGGGTGAGCAGCTCCTCGGACTCCTTCAGTGCGGCCTCGACGCGGGAGGCCAGCTCCTCCAGAGCGCCCAGGGCATTGCCGCGGCGCACGCGTGCGGCCACCGCCTGAGTGGCCAGCCCCCGGAGGTGGAAGAGGAAGGCGCCAAACTCGCCGGACACATCCTTGCCTTCGCGCGCGGCCCGGCCGCTGATGGCGAAAGTGGGTACCTCGTCCTGCGCGAGCCCAAGCCGCTCCGAGGCCAGTTTGCGCGCCTGGGCCTTCAGGGCCTCGCGGGACTCGGCGGACAGCTCATCGGCGAAGTTGACGAGGAAGACGAGCGCGCGCCGCCGGGCGAACTCGGTGAGGAAGTCCAGCTGGGTGGCCTCGGCCACGCTGCTCCGGTGCATGACGACCAGGGCCACATCCGCCAGCTCCAGGGCGGCGCGAGCCACCTCCCGGTGCGAGGTGGCCACGCTGTTGAGGTCCGGCGTGTCGATGAACACCTGGCCTGCCCAGAGGCCCTGAGGCGTGGGGGCGTAGCGCACCACGTTGGCGCCCACGCGGGACAGTGCCTCCAGGTCCGCGCCGGCCGGGGCGAACACGGTGGCGGCGGTGCTGGTGGGACGGTCCTCGCCCTCGCGGGCCAGGTGCTGTCCGGCCAGCGCGTTGAGCAGGGTGGACTTGCCCGCGCCGGTGGCGCCGACCAGGGCCACCGAGAGCGGTGCATCCTTGCGAGCCACGCCCCGGGCATAGTCCTGCCTCAGCCGTTCCAGGCGCGCGGCGTGAGGCTTCAGCGCCGGCAGGGCCAGGGCAGCGGAGAGCAGGGGCTGGAGATCCTCGGGCTCGGGTAGGTTGTTCTCGTCCACGTGGGCGCAGCCTCACCGACTCATGGGCCCAAGGCCAGCGCTGGATGTGCGGAGGTTTGGCCATCGTTCAGTGATGTGCGGGTGCCCTGGGCTTTGGGGGCGCGGGCGGCATATACCGGTGCTGCGGGGAGCGACCCCTGCGTTTCGAGGTGTGAGGGAGATGGTCGAGCTCTTCCTGATGTCACCGCCTGGGCGGACGTGGACGCTGCGGGGGCGTGCCAACTTCCGCAGCCAGGAAGCGGGGAAGGTGGATGCGCGCGGAGCACGCCAGGAGTGGCTGACGTTCGCGCGGGCCCTGGAGGAGCGGGGGGCGGTGGTAGTGGCGCTGCCATCGCCTTCGGAGGAGCTGACCGGCATGCCGTACGCCGCCGAGTGCGGCCACGTGCTGGCGCGAGCGGGAGCGGCGCCGTTGTTCCTGTTGCCCCGGTTGGCCAAGGCGCACCGGTTGGGTGAGCGCGAGCACTGGGAGCGGCTGGCGCGGCGCATGGGCATGGAGGTGGTGGATCCCGGCGCGGGTCTCTGGGAAGGCCAGGGAGATGTGGCCCTGTTCGACGGGGCGACGCTCCTGTTCCACGGCGTGCGCACGGATCGCGAAGGCATGGAAGCCGCGGCCCGGTTCTTCCCGGGCGAGCTGCTACGGGTGGAACTGCGCGAGCCGGCGTTCCACGGCAACATGGCCGTGCTGGCGCTGCCCGCGGTGGACCGGATGCTGGTGTGTCCGGAGGCCATCGTTCCATCGTCGTACGCGTTGTTGGAGCAGCGCTTCGGGCGCGAGCGGCTGCTGCCGGTGACGGGCGAGGAGATCCGCCACTACGCCACCAACGGCCTGCCGTTCGGGCGCGAGTTGCTCGCTCCGAGCCTGGTGCCGGAGCGGGTGCGCGCGCTGGTGGAGGCACAGGGGATGCGCGTGACGCTCTTCCCCATGCGGGAGCTGTGCGAGAAGGGCGGCGGCGCATCGCGGTGCCTGGTGTCCCACGCGCGGCTGGAGCCGGGCTCATTCACCGTGCCGGAGGAGAACCGGCTGGCCACCGTGGCGGCGCTCCTGGAGGCGGAAGGCTGACATGCACGTCCAGGCCGCCGACTTCTTCTCGCGTCACCCGGAGTTGTCACTGCAGGCACTGGGAGCCTCCGCCAATGGGGAGGCGCTGGACCTGAAGCCCGCGGGGATTTCTGTGAAGTTCCTCCCGGCGGAGCACCAGGGCGCGCTGGTGGTGCAGTACCGGGAGCAGAACCGGCTGGCCTTCGGAACGCTGGGGATTCCGAGCTGGGTGCTGTCGGATCTCTATCTGCTGCCCGGAGTCATCGGGCTGCTGCGCTGCCCGGCGCGGATGCTCGATGAGGCGGCGCGCCAGAAGGTGGGGCTGTCGGGAGACGAGCCGGCCATTGGCGCGGCCTACTACGCGGCGCCCTCGGTGGTGCCGGGCGTGTTCATCGGTGTCTCGATGATGAGCTTCGTGCCCGGCATCCAGGCCGGGGCCTGGGTGAAGCTGCTGACGCTGAAGATGCTCCGGGCGCGGCGCTTGCGAGGCGTGGCCCAGTGGCACAACCCGAGCGTACGCGTGCACACGCGCTTAGGTCCGCTCCGGCTGATGGGCAGCGTGCCGGGAGACCACGAGTACGTCGACCAGAGCTTCCTCTATGAGACGGACCTCGGAGACGACGCGCGCCTGCTCGCTGCGATGGAACGCCAGCTCGTCCTGCCTGTCACGAGGCGGGTAGAGGTGAGCGATAAACCCGCGCTCCTGGCGCTGCTGCGGCGCGCGGAGGCGGGGGAGGTGCTGTACGTCGTTCCGCCCGGGCTCGAAGCGGGACACATTTTGGTGCATGAGGGCCCGCTGCGCGCGGGCTGAGCCGCGGAGCGAGGATGTTGTACGGTCTTTGTGCATCCTCCCGGAGCCTCGCGCCATGCCCTCACGCCGTTCCCTGCTTCCGCTGTGCCTGCTGTTGCCGCTGATGTGGTCGTCTTGTGGAGACGGAAGCCGAGGCGTCTCTTATGCGGGGAGCTACCGCGGTAAGGCCGACACGACACCGGCCGTGCCCGCGCTCGGCCCGAGCGCGGACCTGGTGATGCGGCCGGACCTGATGGTCGTCTCCTTCTCGTTCTGGAAGGCCGCTGCCTCCACGGACGGCATGCTGCCCACGCTCAAGGCCACGGTGGACCAGTACGTGCGCTCGGTGGTGGATGTCACCAAGGCGGAGGTGGCGGTGAAGATGCGCGGCTTCCAGGTCCAGCACGTCTCCTGGCAAGACGACAAGCCGGGCCAGCAGCTGTCGGTTCACGGCAACCTGGAGGTGACGCTGCCACCGACGATGGACTACTGGGCCCGCTCCGAGCTGATGGCGGCGCTTGTCCGCGTGGCGGATCAAATGCAGGCCCTGGCGGAGAAGGGGGGAATCAAGTCCTCGATGAGTTTGCCCGCTGCGATGCTGAAGGATCCAGAGGCCCACCGCGCCGAGCTGATGAAGCGCTGGGTGGACCAGTCCCGGGCTTTCGCCGCCGCGGTGCAGGGGGAGCGGCCTCTCCAGCTGACGGCCTGTGCGCTCCCCGGCGCGGTGGAGCAGCAGGTGGTGACGCTGGAGGAAGTGGTGCTCAAGCTGACGATGAACTGCCAGCTCGAGGCCCCAGCCGCGGCGAAGTAGCTGTCAGGGCGCGTGCGCCGACGAGCCCGCGCTGTCCAGCTCCAATGCGAGCTGGAGCGCGGTCCTACCGGTACCCACGATGGGCTCACCGTGGGCGAAGCAGAGGGTGTCCACGGGCAGGTGCTCCAGCACGCGCTGCACGCTCACGCGGGTGCGCATCGGATCATCCTGGTACTCGCCAGGGACGAACTCCGGCCGCCCGTCGCCCCGATGGGTGAGCAGGTCCGATATGAAGACGATGCCCCGTGGGTGCTGCTGCATCCACAGGGTGTACATGGACTCGGCGGGCCCCGGCGTGTGGAGCGCGCTCAGGCCCCCGGGGAGCGAGTCACCGTTGGTGTAGAAGTTGTCCGGCTCCTGTTCGAGCCCGTGAGCATCCTCCGGCGCCCAGACGGGCACCTTGAAAAGCTCGCGGAAGCGCCAGGCCGAGCGCTGGTGGTTGCCCGCCGTGAGCACGATGGCCGTCAGGGTGCCGAGCGGACGCAGCAGCTTCTCGTCGATGGGCAGCGGATCAATGAGGACGACGGCCCCATCCCGGTCCACCACGGCATAGGCATCGCTGCGCACACCGACGCGCTCGTCCTCGACGTGCCAGTTGTAGACACCCGGGACGACCTCTTCCAGCTCCTTGGCCCTGGCCTTCGGTTCGCTCATTTGGAAAAAGGTACGCATTGCTGCCGCTGAGCCAGGGAGCAGCAGGCTGACTCGATCGCCCACCAGGCGAGCAGACACGTGGCGCTGAAGAAGCACGGGCCTGGAGGGCTCCCATCTTTCCAGTACGCGACAGGGGGAAAGACATGGGCCTGAGTTTGACCCGTCCAGTGGTGCTCTACGACAAGGACTGCGGCTTCTGCCGGAGGTGGGTGGCCCGGTGGCAGGCGCGCACGGAGGGGCGAGTCCACTTCACGCCTGCTCGGCCTGCGCTGCGTTGGCTCTTCGGCATCCGGAAGAAAGACGCCCGGCGTGCGATGCAGCTCATCGAAGCCTCGGGCGCCATCTTCCAGGGAGCCGAGGCCGCCTTCCGCATGCTCCTCTTCTCGCCCCGGCGCAGGACGCGGTGGCTCGCGCGGTTGGGGCTGCTCCCGGGCGTGCGCACCGTGGCCAGCGGCGTCTACCGCGTCATCGCGAACCACCGGCCCATGGCCTCGCGGGTGGATCGGCTGTTGTTCGGCCGGAACCACGTGGGGCCTCCCGAGTATCGCCTGGTGCGGTGGTTGTTCCTGAGGCTGCTCGGAGGCACGTACCTCATCGCCTTCACCTCGCTGGGCCGTCAGGTGCTGGGGCTCTTCGGCTCAGGAGGCATCCATCCGTTCCAGGAACGGGTGGACTCGGAGCAGCTGCGTAGGCTGGGCCGGGAGCGCTTCCTGCTCATGCCCTCGGTGTTCTGGCGGGGCGCGTCGGATGCGGCGCTGGTGCGCGGGTGCCGGGCCGGACAGGTGCTGTCGCTGGCGCTGATGTTCAACGTGGCGCCGCAGCTCAGCGCGGCGGCGCTGTGGGGGCTGTACCTCTCCTATGTCTCGATGAGCCGCGACTTTCTTTCCTTCCAGTGGGACGCGCTGCTGCTGGAGATGGGGTTGCTCGGGGCGCTGACGGCTCCGTGGGGGCTGCGGCCCGGGCCTGGGCGCGAGGAGCCTTCCGCGCTGGACGTGTGGCTCTTCCGAGCGCTCGTGTTCCGGCTCTACCTGGGCTCGGGGCTGGCCAAGCTTCAGTCGGGGGATCGCACGTGGCGGGAGCTGACCGCGATGCAGCACTATTACGAGACGGCGCCGCTGCCCACGCGGGGCGGCTGGTTCGCCCACCACCTGCCCACGCCCGTCCAGAAGTTCTCCACGGCGGCGACGCTGGGGCTGGAGACCATGGTGCCGCTGCTGGTCTTCCTGCCGCGCCGCCCCCGGCAGCTTGCCTTCGCGCTCTTCAGCCTCCTGCAGGGGACGATCCTCACCACCGGGAACTACGGTTTCTTCAATTTCCAGTCGCTCGTGCTGGGGGTGTGGCTGCTGGATGACGAGGCGCTCTCGCGAGTCCTTCCTCTGGTGCCACGCGAGCCCGCGCGCCACCGGCCGCTCTGGCGCACCCTGGTGGGAAACGCGGCGGCGATGCCCTTCCTCCTGCTGGGCGCGCGTGAATTGCTGGGCCGCTTCGGCTGGCCGCGTGAGCTCCCTCCCTCCCTGGAGCAGCTGGAGAGCCGCGCGCGTCCCTTCCGGGCGGTGAACCCCTATGGCCTCTTCAGCGTGATGACGGTGCAGCGGCCGGAGATCTCCATCGAAGGCTCGGACGACGGAGAGCACTGGAAGGAGTACCCGTTCCGCTACAAGGTGTCGGAGCTGGACAGGGCCCCGAGGCAGGTGGCACCGCACCAGCCACGGCTGGACTGGCAGATGTGGTTCGCGGCGCTGGGCTCTCCGCCCCGTTGGTTCCTGGCGCTGCTGGTGCGCCTGTTGGAGGGCTCACCCGAGGTGCTGGGGCTCCTGGCGGGCAATCCGTTCCCGGACAAGCCGCCGCGCTACGTGCGAGCGGTGCTGCATGAGTACCGGATGACGGACCTGGCGGCCTGGCGGAGCACGGGCCAGTGGTGGACCCGCGAGACACTGGGGCTCTACGTGCCACCCGTCACGCTGGGACCGGGTGTGCGGTCCCAGCGTGGGCCTCTGCTCGAGTGGAGCGCCGACGTGTGAGGCGCTCAGCCGTTACGGCGCCGGCTTCGGGGCAGGTGAGGCAGGCTTCTTGCCTCCCTTCTTCGGGCCGGGCTTCTCCACCGGATCGCCGGGGCAGCGCGGCTCGCCCTCGGCACGCGGCGGGAGGATGGTGAACTCGACGCGGCGGTTGCGCGCCATGCCCTCCTCGGTGTCGTCCTCGGCCACGGGGCGGCTCTGTCCGAAGCCCTGCGAGCACAGGCGCTCCGGCGCGATGCCCGTCTCCTGCAAGTAGGTGCGGACGCTGGTGGCGCGGCGGTCGGACAGCCCCTTGTTGTAGGTCTCGCCCGCGCGTGAGTCCGTGTGGCCCTCGATGAGCAAGCGGTCGATCTCCGGGTGCGCCTTCAGCACTTGCGCCACCTCCTCGAGGATGGGGAAGGACTCGGAGAGGATGACGTCCTGATCGGTGGCGAAGTTCACCGACTCGAGGATGAGGATCTTGTTGCCCTGGATGCGCGCCGTCGGGCAGCCGCGCTTGCCGCCGGGGCCCTGGGCAATGTCCGGGCAGCGGTCGATCGAGTCCTCCACGCCATCGCCGTCGGCGTCGCGGATGGGGCAACCACCGCGGTCCGCGAGGCCGGACTCCTTGGGGCACACGTCCTTGTCATCGGTGACGCCATCGCCGTCGGTGTCGGGCGGAGGCGGCGGAGGCGGCTCGGGAGGATTGCGGAACTTCTCGATGGCCTCCCACTCGGCCGTCTTGGCGGGGACCCAGATGATGGAGGAGAAGAACCGGAGCGAGGGGGCCTGGAGCGAGCATCCGGCCCCCCCACCGCCGCCGAAGGTGAAGGTGAGGCCCGAGGAGGTGTACCAGCGCAGGCCGAGGAGCAGCTCGGCGGGCACGTTGCACGACTCGGTCGGCAGCTTATCGAGGCCCACGGCGCCGTGAACCATGCCCACGGCCATGAGGCCGCGGCCGCGCAGAATGGGAATCTCGGTGCCGAGGCCAAAGGGCGCCATGTCGCCAATGGTCGTGCCATTGAAGATGCGGTCGGGACGGCTCCAGAGGCCCAGGGAGCCGGCGAGCAGAATGCCGTTGGAGAAGCGGTAGTCCACCAGCAGTCCGGGGGAGTAGGTGATTGCTCCGTCACTGGCGAACGCGGACTGGTCTCCGGTGGGCAGGCTGAGGCCCAGGGTGAGGGCAGCGCCGAGGCCCGAGTCCTCGGGGCGGCGGCGTAGGCCGGGGATGGCGATTTTGCTGGTGAGGCGCAGGTCTCCGAGGACGTAGCCGCTGACGGAGCCCTCGGTGCCGATGGCCTCGAGGTTGTCACCGCCCTGGGCGAGCACCAGGGGCATGTTCACGCTCAGCTCGGCCCAATCGAACAGGCCCACGGTGGCCATGGCGTCGAGCTGGAGGCGGTTACCCACCAGGCTGATGACCTTCTTGGAGGAGTCCCCCTCCTTGTTCACGAGGATCAGCGGGTCGAGCGAGAAGTTGAGGAAGAAGCCGCCCGAGGCGGACATGTGGGCCAGGGGCCTGGACTGGCCGACCATGACCAGGTCCTGAGGGGCTCCCGAGGGCCGGAAGAGCTGGACATCGAAGCGCGCGTCCTGCGCGGCGGCGGAGGAGGCGGCAAGGCCCAGGGCCAGAGCGAGGGCTGTCAGGAGCGAGTGCTTCATAGAGCCCGGCGGGAATACAGGAGGAGGAAACCGACCAGCAGCATGGCCAGGAAGGCGCCGGTGCCGGTGGAGGTGAGGTCCGCGGCGGTGGTCTCGCAGCAGAACGAGCCACCTTGCGGGGAGGTGCCGGGTTTGCGCCGGCCGCGCTCGCACTGCTCGGTGGAAGCAGAGCAGTACTCGACGCCGAGACAGTCCCCGCTGTCGTTGCAGGAGGTGGTGCATACGCCGGCTTCTACGTCGCAGGTGCCACCGCAGGGGCAGTGGGCATCGGCGAAGCACTCGACACAGGCGGAGCCGTTGCAGACCTTGCCCTGCTCGGCGCAGTTCTCCTCGCAGCCGGTGGTGGTGGTGCAGGTGAAGGTGGTGGGGTTGCACTGGCCGCCGGGGCAGTCGGAGTCATTGCGGCAGGTGACACAGACGCTGCCGGTGGTGGTGCCATCGGTGAGACAGAAGGGGGTGGCGGTGTCACAGGCCTCGCAGCGGGGGCCGCAGTGACGGTTTGTGGTGCAGGAGGCACACTCGCCGCTGAAGCAGAACTGGCCGCTGTCGCACTCGAGGTCGTTGCGGCAGGCGACGCAGACCTGGCCATCGAGGCAGAAGGAGCGCTCGGCGGGGCACTTCACACACTCAGGGCCGCAGCGGTCGGAGGTGTTGCACTCGGGGACGGTGTCGACGCAGCGGCCGTTGATGGTGTCGCACGTCTTGCCTTCGGCGCACTGGCTGTTGGTGGTGCACTCAACGCAGGTGGGCGAGGCGCCCGGGGTGGGGGCGGCACACTGGGTGCCGTCGGGGCAGCAGTTGCAGGAGTTGCCGGCGCAGCTGTCGTCGGTGGAGCAGGTGACGCACGTGCCATTGGAGCAGCTCTTGCCACGCTCACAGTCGGAGTTCTGGTTGCATTCTCGGCACTCCTTCACGACGGGATTGCAGACCTCGTCGGGAGGACAGTCCTCATCACGGTTGCACTCCACGCAGGTGGCGTTGGGGAGGTCGCAGACCTGACCGGTAGGGCAGTCGCTGTCTTCGTTGCAGCCGGAGCAGGTGTTGGTGGCGGTGTCACAGCGGCCGGTCTGAGGGCAGTCGGCGTCGTCGTTGCAGCCTTTGCAGGTGTTGGTGGCCGGGTCGCAGCGGCCATTGGGGCACTGGGCGTCGGTGGTGCACTCGACACAGGTGTAAGTGCCGTTGACGTTGATGCAGTTGGGGGTGCTCGCGCCGCAGGGCGAGCAGGACGGGCCGCAAACGCGCGAGGTATCGCAAGGAGCGCAGAGCGCAGCACCGTTGCAGTAGAAGCCGGAGTTCAGGCCGCAACCACCGTTACCCGGAGCGTTCGCATTGGCGCGGTTGCACTGCGAGCACTGGGTGATGTCCTGCGGGGCGGAAGGACTGCCAGAGGGACGTCCGGTCTCTGTCCGGAAGAACTTGTCGGGAGTGACGAGGGAGAAGCCAGAGTCGTTCAGCCTGACGATGGGGGTCTGGTTCGCAGTCCGCTCGAAATCGGTGAAGGTGCCATCAAGGATGGCAAACTCCAACGCAGCATGATCGGTAACCTCCGCATACAGCAGTTCGACGGGGTAGAGGCCTGATTGCTGGAAGGTGACGCTGTTGGTGGTGCGCCAAGTCGCAGCCCCCAACTGTGGGGGCCGGTTGATGACGGGATATTGGTTGTTGTTACGGTCGAAGATGACCAGGCTGATGGCATCATCGGTGTAGAAGCCGAAGTGTAACGGCTTGTTCAGCATGTCCGGGGTGACATTTAGATACCCGCGGAAGCGCGACCCAAAAGACGTGAACGGATCGTTGATGAAGAAGCCGCAGCCGTAACTAGCAACACCACACTCAGCTACCGCACCGACGAAGTCACCACGACTCGCTTGGGTACCACCGGTGTTGTTGTTGGAGAGGTCGAATGGTGTGCGAAGAACGTAGGTGGACCGGCTCGAAGCCGTCCTCTCCATGAAGTCGTTCATGCCTCCGATATAGGAAGAGGTGCTCTGCGGGAAGTCGGCGGCAGGTTCCGTCGAGACGCTGTTGGCGACACACAAGCCCGTGCCGGGTTGACCCGGTGACGGAGCCACCGGGTCCCCGGTGACGACCACGTCGGGCAACTTTGCTGCCCACGCGGTACCCGCGAGGCACACCAAGACCAGTGGTGCCAATTGCGCGCTTCGAAAAGGTAGCGAGAACAAGGGGTTACATCCTCCCCCATCCTTAGGTGGGGATCAACGTCTCGGACGCTCGAATTTTCCTCAAGCGGAGGGACCAGGTTTCCACTTCGACCGCCCCGACGGAGTTCCGCCTGGACGGCCGCTGGGCACAGGGGGGCGCTCGGGCACCCCCCGACCGATACTACTCACTGGGTCACCTGACATCCAGATATCCTGGGACGGAGCCATGCATTCCTTCACGGCAGCCATCCCCGGATATTCACGAGGTGAACTCCTCCTCGTCCTCCTCCTCCGCGTCCCCTACCTCCTCGCTCGCCTGGGGCTCGGGGAGCACTGCGCGAGGCCGCTTGCGCTTCACCAACCGCTCGGACGGATCCGCGTTCGGGTTCACGATGCTGAGCAGCATCCGGTACAGCTCCGCCAGCTGCCGTCGCGCCGCCAGCCGCTGGTGGTGTGACAACTTCGGTATCAACGCGACGATGCGGTGCGTCAAGAGGAACCAGTCATCCTGCCAACGAGGGATGCTCACGGTAGGCAGCGGCCCCTCGACGGGGGACAACTCCAGCAGTTGGTCCGCCGACACTCCCAGCTTCTCGCAGATGGTCAGCAGGCGAGACACCCGCGGGAAGATGCCTCCGCGCTCCAGCCGCCCGTAGACCTCCGGCGAGATGCCGATCTGCTCCGCCGCCTGCTCCTGCGTCAGTCCCCTCCGCAGCCGTGCATTCCGGATGTTGACGCCGAGCTTCTCCTTGATCGTCTTCAACCGCTCTTTGTCCATGGGCTCCAACCGCCTTCATGAGTTGGGCCCATACGTAAGACGTAATGAGTTGGATCCGCAAGGACACGAGGGGTCTTTTTCGCGCACGACCGCCGAGGTTACAACTTTTCAGGTTACTTCCTTCCATCCTACGTACCAGGAATGGTACGTAGGCCGGCCGACCGCTACTTCCGGCTCCGCCGCTGACGCGTCCGGCGGGGCAGGGCCGCGGCGGGTTCCTTCTTCTTCATCAGGGTGATGAGCCGCTGCAGATGCGAGAAGGTC
>DASVVJ010000242.1:0-4612 GCA_036389955.1 Myxococcaceae bacterium | reverse complement strand
CGGGCCCGGGCCGAGGCGCGGGTGGCGCTGGCGCAGGCTCAGGTGGCGTCCGCTCGGGCCGCGCTGAACCGGCGGCTGGGACGGCCTGTCACCGCGGCGCTGTCGCTCGCGCTGGCGCCGGTGGCCATTCCCGCCGGGCTTCGGGCGGAGCAGCCCGAGTTGGTGGCGGCTCGCGCTGACACCGAGGCGGCTCAGGCTGAGGTGGACCTGCTGCGCCGCGAGCGCATTCCGGATCCCACCGTGAGCCTGGGCTACGAGCGGGAGACCCGGCCAGAAGAGCATGCCACCGGCGCGGACCTGCACTCCGGTTCGATGGTGATCGCCCGCCTCTCCGTGCCGCTGCCGTTCTGGGACCGCAACCAGGGAGAGCTCGCGGCGGCCCGGGCGCGGCGCGCGGTGCTCGAGGCGCAGCGCGAGGGACGGGAGCGCGAGGTGGAGGTGGAGCGCCTGGTGGCCCGGGAGGCGTATGAGGCGGCTCGCTCCGCCGAGGCCGCGCTGACCGCGGCGCTGCCCGGGGTCGAGAGGAACCTGTCCCTGGTGCAGCGCGCCTATGAGGCCGGCGAGCTGGGACTGGATGCGCTCCTGCTCTCCCGGGACCGGGCCTTTGCCGCGCGCGGTGAAGCCATTGATGCCACGGCGGCGCTGGCCCGTGCCCGCTCCGCGCTGCTGCGGGCCTCGGGTCTGCTGCCCACGGGCGAGGTGTTGAAATGAGACGCGGGTGCTTCCTGCTGGTGTGGCTGCTGGCCTCCTCGGCGCTGGCGCATGGAGGAGACGACCATGGCGAGGGGCCTGCTCCCGTGGCCTCGATGCAGGGAGAGGTCCACGCCCTGGGCGCCATCGGCGATGTGTTCGAGGTGGTGCTCAAGCACCCGGCGCACGGCGAGGGCGGCAAGACGCCCCTGCGCATGTTCGTCGCGGAGGCGGAGACCAACGCTCCCGTGTCGGGCGCGCAGGTGGAGCTCACGCTCACGGGCCCCAGCGTGCAGGCGCTGAAGCCGAAGATGGACTCGCCCGGGGTGTACCTGGCCGAGGCCGACCTGCCCGTGGAGGCGGAGTTCGCCGCGGTGGCCACCGTCACCCGGGGAGACACGGTGGATGTCCTCTCCCTGGGCACGGTGCACCTGGAGCACGAGGAGGCTGCCGCGGCCGTCGCGGGAGGCTCCTCGAAGGGAGGGCTCATCGTGGCGGGCGCGGTGGGCCTCGCGGCCCTGGCGTTCTGTGCGTGGTGGATGGCTCGGCGGCTGCGGAGGGCTACGTCGTGACACGAGGGACGCTGGTTGCGGTGTGGCTCGTGGCTTCCGTGGCCTGGGGACACGGTGGTGAGGACCATGGCGATGCGCCGCCCACTTCCACTACCGCCGTCACCGGTCCGGCGTTCTCCGTTCCCAAGGAGACGCAGTTCCTCCTGGAGATCCGCACGGCCCGCGCTCGCGTCCGCCAGCTCGAGGCCCGGCTCGTCGCTCCCGGGAAGGTCATTCCCCGCACGGACCGCTATGCCCAGGTGTCCTCGCCTGTCTCGGGCATCGTCTCCGCCCCGGGAGGCAGCATGCCCCTCGTGGGCCAGCGCGTGAAGAAGGGGCAGGTGCTCGCCACCGTCCAGCAGAGCCTCTCCGCCTCCGAGGCCACCGGCCTGTCCACCGGGCACATCCAGGCCGAGGCCGAGGCCACCCGCGCCCAGGCCGCGCTGGAGCAGGCCCGGCGCGACCTGGCCCGGCTCGAGTCCCTGCAAGGCGTCGTCGCCGAGAAGGAGGTGCAGCAGGCCGCCCTCGCCGTGCGTACCGCCGAGGAAGAGCTCAACCGCGCCCGCTCCGCCCGGGACGTGCTCTCCGGCGCACGCCAGGGCCAGGGCACCGCGCGCTTCTCCCTCACCGCGCCCATTGACGGCGTGTTGGTGGAGGCGCGCGCCACCGTGGGTGAGCAGGTGGACCCTTCGCGTCCGCTGTTCACCGTGCTGGATGCGTCGGTCCTCTGGGTCGAGGCCCGTGTCTTCGAGAACGACGTGGCCCGCGTCGAGTCCGCCACGGGCGCGCTGGTGCACAGCCAGGCCTACGAGGACCAGCACTTCCCCGCGCGCCTCTACCACGTGGGCCAGGTGGTGGACGAAGGCACCCGCAGCGTCCGCGTCCTCTTCGAGTTGGACAACAAGGATGGCCGCTTGAGGCCCGGCATGTTCGTGGACGTGGCCATCGGCGCGGGAGGCCGTCAGCAGCTCCTCGCCGTGCCCGAGGCCTCCGTGGTGCAGGAGGAGGGCCGGGCCTTCGTCTTCGTCCACACCGCGCCCGAGTCCTTCGAGCGGCGCGAGGTGGTGCTCGGCGTGAGGGATGGGGAATGGCGCGCGGTCCGGCGCGGGCTCCAGGAGGGCGAGCGCGTGGTGGTGCGCGGTGCTTCAACGCTCCAGGCGGCCCGGGGAGGCAGATAGGTGTTAGACGCCATCATCCGCTTCTCCCTGCGGCACCGGCTCTTCGTCGTCCTGGCGGCGGCGGCGCTGCTCCTCTATGGAGGCTGGGCCGTCACCCGGCTGCCGGTGGACGTGTTCCCGGACCTGAACCGCCCCACCGTCACGGTGATGACGGAGGCGGGCGGCCTGTCCCCCGAAGAGGTGGAGACGCTCGTCACCCGGCCCATCGAGGTGTCGATGAACGGTGCGCCCGGAGTGCGGCGCGTGCGCTCCTCCTCTGGCGTGGGCCTGTCCGTCGTCTACGTGGAGTTCGACTGGGGCACGGACATCTACCTGGACCGGCAGCTGGTGGCCGAGCGGCTCCAGGTGGCCCGTGAGGGACTGCCGCGCGATGTGGTGCCGCACCTGGCCCCGGTCTCCTCCATCATGGGAGAGATTCTGCTGCTCGGCGTACAGAGCGAGGGGGACCGCACCTCGCCGCTGGAGCTGCGCTCCCTGGCCGACTGGGTGATTCGCCAGCGGCTGCTCAGCATCCCCGGCATCGCCCAGGTGACGGTGATGGGCGGTGGGGTGAAGCAGTACCAGGTGCTGGTGGATCCGGAGAAGCTCCTGGCCTTCGGGCTCACCTTCGAGGACGTGGAGCGGGCAGCGGGCCTGTCGCAGGGCAATACCACGGGCGGCTTCGTTACCCAGGGAGGCCGCGAGTTCCTGGTGCGCAACCTGGCGCGCAGCGCCTCGGTGGAGGACCTGGCCCAGACGGTGGTGGCGGTGCGCGAGGGAGTACCCGTGCGGCTCTCCCAGGTGGCCGAGGTGAAGGCCGGCCCGGCGGTGAAGCGCGGAGATGGCGGAATGAACGGCCGGCCCGCCGTCATCCTCGCGGTGCAGAAGCAGCCCGGCGCCAGCACGCTGGCGCTCACCGGACAGGTGGAAGCGGCGGTGGCGGAGCTGCGGCGCACGCTGCCCGGGGACGTGCACGTGGACACGCTCTTCGAGCAGGCGGACTTCATCGAGGCCTCCATCTCCAACGTGGTGGAAGCGCTGCGAGACGGCGCCATCCTGGTGGTGGTGGTGCTCTTCCTGTTCCTGCTCAACCTGCGCACCACGGCCATCACCCTCACCGCCATTCCGCTGTCCTTCGTCATCACCGCGCTGGTGATGCAGGCCTTCGGGCTGTCCATCAACACGCTCACCCTGGGCGGGCTGGCGGTGGCCATTGGCGAGCTGGTGGACGACGCCATCGTGGACGTGGAGAACGTCCACCGGCGGCTGAAGGAGAACCGCCAGAAGGAGCACCCCGAGCCCCCGCTGCGCGTCATCTACCGGGCCTCGTCCGAGGTGCGGAACTCCATCGTCTTCGCCACCCTCATCGTGGTGCTCGTGTTCCTGCCGCTGTTCGCCATGGGTGGCATCGAGGGCCGGCTCTTCGCGCCGCTGGGCATCGCGTACATCGTGTCCATCGTCGCCTCGCTGCTGGTGTCGCTCACGGTGACGCCGGTGCTGTGCGCGTACCTGCTGCCCAAGGCGCGCTTCCTGGAGCACGGGGACGGCGCGCTGGTGCGCGCTCTGAAGGCGCGGGCGCGCAAGCTGTACGACGCATCCCTGGCGCACCCGGGCGTGGTGATGACGGCCGCGGCGGTGCTGGTGGTGGTGGCCGCCGCCACGGTGCCGTTCCTCGGCCGCTCCTTCCTGCCGCCATTCAGCGAGGGCACCGCCACGGTGAACCTGCTGGCCTCGCCGGGCACCTCGCTGGAGGAGTCCAACCGCTACGGGCTGCTCGCCGAGCGCCTCATCGCCTCCATTCCCGAGGTGCGCACGGTGGGCCGGCGCACGGGCCGCGCCGAGCAGGACGAGCATGCCGAGGGCGTCCACTACTCGGAGCTGGACGTGGACTTCAAGGAAGGCGGCCGCCCGCGCACCGAGGTGCTGGCGGACATGCGCGCCCGGCTCGCGCAGCTGCCCGGCGTCTCCGTGTCCATTGGCCAGCCCATCTCCCACCGGTTGGATCACCTGCTGTCCGGCATCCGCGCGCAGGTGGCGGTGAAGATCTTCGGCAGCGACCTGGACGTGCTGCGCTCCAAGGCGGAGGAGGTGCGCCAGGTGATGGCCGGAGTGCCCGGCATCGTGGACCTGCAGGTGGAGCAGCAGGTGCTCATCCCGCAGCTCCAACTGCGCCTCAAGCGCGAGGAGGCCGCGCGGCTGGGAGTGCAGCCGGGC
>DASVVJ010000241.1:0-23598 GCA_036389955.1 Myxococcaceae bacterium | reverse complement strand
CGGCGTACTCCCGCTACAAGCGAGCCCTCTATGAGGCCGAGCGCGCCGAGCAGCGTGCGTACCAGGCTTCGCGCCACTCCAGCTGGAGCCAGTCTGGCGGCCTGAGTCCGGCCTAGCCAGGGACTGAGCCATCGCAGGGCGAGGCCTGGTGCCGGGCGCGCCCTGCCGCCTGCCCTGGGAGCCGCCTGCATTCACTTGCTGGTGGCGCCGGGCCCGCGACGGTTTATACCGTCGACCCATGGCCTTCCCCGTCCATCGCCCCCGCCGCCTGCGCCGCTCCACCGTCCTCCGGGACATGGTGCGAGAGACGACCCTCGCTCCGTCGGACTTCGTTTACCCGCTCTTCGTCGTCGAGGGCCGGGATGTGCGGCGGCCCATCTCCTCGATGCCGGGCATCTTCAACCTCTCCGTCGAGCACGCGGTGGCCGAGGCGAAGCAGGCCAAGGCGCTGGGCGTGCCCTCGGTGATCCTCTTCGGCATTCCGGATCACAAGGACGACCGGGGCACCCAGGGCTACGCCCGGGACGGCATCGTCCAGCGCGCCATCCGGGCCATCAAGGAGGCCGTGCCCGAGCTACAGATCATGGCCGACGTGTGCCTGTGCGAGTACACCGACCACGGCCACTGCGGCGTGCTCGAGGGCGGCCACGTCGCCAATGACGCCACCCTGCCGCTGCTGGCGCAGATGGCCGTCACCTGCGCCCAGGCCGGCGCGGACATCATTGCCCCCTCGGACATGATGGACGGGCGCGTGGGGGCCATCCGCAAGGCGCTGGACGAGTCCCACCAGGTGGACGTGCCCATCCTCGCCTATGCGGCCAAGTACGCCTCGGGCTTCTACGGCCCGTTCCGCGAGGCGGCCCAGAGCACTCCGCAGTTCGGCGACCGGCGCGGCTACCAGATGGACCCGGGCAACGCCCGCGAGGCCCTCAAGGAAGTGGCGCTCGACATCGACGAGGGCGCCGACATGGTGATGGTCAAGCCCGCGCTCTCGTACCTGGACATCATCCACCGGGTGAAGGAGCGCTTCGAGGTGCCCGTGGTCGCCTACAACGTCTCGGGCGAGTACGCCATGGTGAAGGCCGCCGCCCAGAACAACTGGGTCGACGGGAATCGGGTGATGATGGAAATCCTTACCTCCATCAAGCGCGCCGGGGCGGACCTCATCATCACCTACCACGCGCTGGAAGCGTCCAAGCTCCTCTAGCCGACAGCCAGCCGAATGAAGTCTCGCGGATGGCTTGATCCTCACCCCGCAGTGCGCGCAAAGTGATCGGCACAGCGATGCCCACGAAGAAGAAGCGCCCCAAGCGCAAGGCAGCCAAACCTCCGCCCGAACGCCCCCGCCGTGCCGGCAAGCGTCCCGGTAAGGGACAGGTGCCGGTTGTGCGTGCCCCGGGCCCGCTCCAGTACAAGGTAGTTGAACTGTCCACCGTGGACGAGGGCTCGCTGGAGCGCACCCTCAATGAGTGGGTTCCCAAGGGCTGGAACCTGGACGGCGTGCAGTTCGCCATGCGCGAGGCCTCCAAGCGGCCCGCCATGGCCTTCGTCTTCTTCACCCGCGAGGGCGAGGCCGCCGTGCATGACACAGAAGAGGCCCGTGGCCGGCTGATGCGGCTGTCCGAGACCGGCTCGCCCACCGCGGAGCTGATGGCGGACCACGCCCGCGTCCACGCCCAGCGCCCCATGGCTCCGGTGCCAATCAGCGCTCACGAGCGGCTGGCCCAGCTCGCGGGGCTGGATGAGCCCGAGCCGCTCGAGAAGGGCCTCACGCTGGAGCCCGAGGAGTGAACCCCGGCCCCGAACGTTCGTGCATGGTGGCGCCTCAGGGCGAGCGCGTGTTGCGGCTCGTCAACGAGGCGGACGTCATGGCCGGCTCGCCTTACCCCAAGGCCTCGCTGCTGCTGCGCGTGGGCGCGCGGCTGGTGGACGTGGCCGTGGCGTGGGGCCTGTGGGTCGTCTGCGGCGCGGCCGGCTCCGTGGTGGCGCTGCTGTTCCTGCTGCTGGCGGACGGGATGCTCCAGGGCCAGAGCGTGGGCAAGAAGATCTTCGGGGTGAAGGTGATGCACCTGCCCACCCGCTCGGCGGCGCGGCACCGCGACAGCACGCTGCGCAACGCCCCGCTGGCCCTGGTGGTGCTGCTGGGGATGATGCCTCAGCCGCTGGGACTGGTGGCGGGCGCCGCGGGACTGGTGGTCATCGGCGGGCTGGAAGCGTGGCGGGTGGTGAAGGATCCGCTCGGCTGGCGGCTGGGAGACATGTGGGCCCAGACGCAGGTGGTGGATGGAAAGGTTGTCGCGGGCGCGACGGTTGCTGCCCGCACCCCCGTGGGGCACGAACGCGCCCCGGGCAGGCTGTTGTCCGCGGCGAAGGTGCGCCGCGGCCGTTCGTTCAGAAAGGCTAGAAGGGAGAAGCCGTGCGCATCGCGCTGACCTACAACCTCAGGCTGTCCGACTCGGAAGAAGAGGCGGAGTTCGACACCCAGGAGACGGTCAACACCCTGGCGAGTGCCATCGAGCGGCTGGGCCACCGGCTGGAGCGCTTCGAGGTGAGCGGGCCCGCCTCGCGCACCGTGGCGCGGCTGGAGGCCTACAGCCCGGACCTCATCTTCAACACCGCCGAGGGCCGCCGCGGCCGTTTCCGCGAGGCCTTCTACCCGGCGCTCTTCGACGAGCTGGGCTTCCCGTACACCGCCAGCGACGCGTACGCCCTGGCCGTCACCCTGGACAAGCAGCTCACCAAGCTGATCCTCGCCAAGCACGGCATCCGCACGCCGGGCTGGCAGTACGTGGAGAAGCTCAACGAGCTGACGGCGGAGAACCTGCGCTTCCCCGTCATCGTGAAGCCCAACTTCGAGGGCTCCTCCAAGGGCATCACCCAGGACTCCATCGCCGAGACGCTGGACGAGGTGCGGGAGAAGGTGGCGCAGGCGCTGGCCAAGTACCCGGCGGGCGTGCTGGTGGAGGAGTACATCCCCGGCCGCGATCTCACGGTGCCGTTCCTGGCCGCGGTGGACAACGACTACGACGGCGTGCTGTGCCCGGTGGAGTACGTGATCGACAAGGCGGCCACCGAGGGCCGCAAGTACTCGATCTACGACTACGACCTGAAGGTGAAGAACTACCGCGCCGTCAGCGTGCGCGCCCCGGCGAACATCTCCGCGAAGACGGCGGAGGACGTGCGCAAGATGGCGCAGACGATCTTCCGCGTGCTGGACTGCCGGGATCTGGGCCGGATCGACTTCCGGCTGAGTGACGCGGGCGTGCCGTACTTCCTGGAGATCAACGCGCTGCCCAGCCTGGAGCCGGGCGCGGGCATCTACGCCGCGGCGGAGCTGGAGGGGCTGCACCTGGACGGGGTGATCAGCAGCATCATCCAGAGCGCGGCCAAGCGGTACAAGATCAAGGACTCGGCGCGGCGCCAGGGCAAGCCTGCGCGCAAGAGCGGGCCGCTGAAGGTGGGCTTCACCTACAACGTCAAGCGCGTGAAGCCCACGGTGGACGCCTCGGAGGACAGCGAGGCCGAGTACGACTCGCCGGCCACGCTGCAGGCGATCCGCGAGGCCATTGCCTCGTGGGGCCACGAGGTGATCGACTTCGAGGCCAACGCGGAGCTGCCCACGGTGCTGGCCAGCACACCGGTGGACATCGTCTTCAACATCGCCGAGGGCTTCAAGGGCCGTAACCGCGAGAGCCAGGTGCCGGCGATGCTGGAGCTGCTGGACATCCCGTACACGGGAAGCGATCCGGCCACGCTGTCGCTCGCGCTGGACAAGGCGCTGGCGAAGAAGATCGTCCGTCAGGCGGGCATCCACACGCCCACCTTCCAGCTCATGCTCACGGGCAAGGAGCGGCTCAACAAGGAGTTCACCACCTTCCCGCTGATCGTGAAGCCGGTGGCGGAGGGCTCCTCGAAGGGCGTGGTGAGCAAGAGCGTCTGCTACACCGAGACGGAGCTGCGCGAGGTGGTGAAGGAGCTGGTGGGCAAGTACCAGCAGCCGGCGCTGATCGAGGAGTACATCGGCGGGCGCGAGTTCACGGTGGGCCTGCTGGGCGAGCGCCGGCCGCGCGTGCTGCCGCCCATGGAGATTGTCTTCCTGGACAAGGAGGAGAAGAACCCGGTCTACAGCTTCCAGCACAAGCTCGATTGGAACGATCGCATCCGCTACGACGCACCGGCGAAGATCGAGCCGGCGCTGCTGGAGAAGCTGCGCACGGCGGCACGTGGCTCGTTCATGGCGCTGGGGTGCCGGGACGTGGCGCGCATCGACTTCCGCATGGATGACAAGGGGCGCATCTTCTTCATCGAGTGCAACCCGCTGCCGGGCCTGACTCCGGGCTGGAGCGACCTGGTGCTGATCGCCCAGGGCGCCGGCATGGATTACCGCACGCTCATCGGTGAGATCATGGCGCCGGCCATCCGCCGCTATAAGGAGCGAGAGGCCCGCCGGGCCGCGGACGAGAGTCCCGCGCCGAAGGTGCTCCTGACGAAGGAGTCCTCGGAGAAGGCTGGACCGGAGGCCAACGGCAACGGTAACGGCAACGGCCAGCACCACGCCTCGGGCGAGGTGCCGCCGCGCTCCGACGTGAAGATCTGAGCCGCTCCCTCAGGGAATGTCGCGGCCCTCGCCGAAGCCCAGCACCCAGAACTGGGGCTTGGGCTCGGCCTGGGCCTCGATCGCCTTGAGCAGCTCGGCGACGGGCTCCTCCTGCCCGTCATCCGCCAGCTTGAAGGTGCCGTAGTGCATGGGCACGCTCACCTTGGCTTCCAGGTCCAGGTGGGCTTGCACTGCCTCCTTTGGAGAGACGTGCACCACCTCCATGAAGGCCTCGGGCTTGAAGGCGCCGATAGGTAGCACCGCCACACGCGGCGGGCCGAACTTCTCGCGCACCTGGCGGAAGTGCTTGCCGTAGCCCGTGTCGCCCGCGAAGTACGTCACCCCCGAGGGCCCCTGCAGCACGTAGCTCGTCCACAGCGTGCCGTTCTGGTCGCTCAGTCCTCGGTTGGAGAAGTGGTGGGCTGGGGTGCTCACCACCTTCACGTCCGGAGTGAGCTGCGCCTCCTGCCACCAGTCCAGCTCCGTCACGTGGGGCAGGCCCTTGGAGTCCAGGAAGGCCTTGTTGCCCAGCCCCGCGAAGATGCGCACGTTGGGAAACTGCTGCGCGATCATCTTCAGCGTCGGCACGTCCATGTGGTCGTAGTGGTTGTGGCTGAGGATCACCGCGTGGATGGGCGGCAGATCCTCGAAGCGGATGCCGGGCGGACGCGCGCGCTTCGGGCCCACGAAGGACACCGGGCTGCAGCGCTCCGACCAGATGGGGTCCGTCAGCACGTTCACCCCGTCTAATTGCAGCAACGTGGTGGCGTGGTTGATGAACGTGACGCGCACGGCCCCCTTGGCCACGCTGCGGGGCGGGGGAGGCCCCGGAGGCGCGTCCGTCCAATCGGTCCACGGGCCCTGCTCCCGGTTGAGCTGCCAGTCCAGGAAGCCCATCTTCCGCACGCGCGGCTCCTGGTTGACGAACTTCTCGCCATCGAAATGGTCGGACTTCGGGCCGCGGTACACGGGGGCGGAGAAGGCGTGGCAGCCCAGTCCCGCACCCGTGCCGCCAAGTAGGACGAGCACACCCAATCCGGTGAGCAGGATGCGGCGCAGGCGGGGTAAAGCCATTGGCAAGGTCTCCAGAGCGAGGAAGTCACCCTTTTAACCCGAAGCGGCTGGATGCGCTGCGTCATGGCCCGGCTGGCAGGTGAGCCTCAGGTGTGCTGAGATGAGAGGAGTCAACAAGCTCTTGCAGGGGTGAGAACGGTCCCATGTCCGGACGCCAGGTAGGGGGCAGGTACGTTCTGGAGCGGAAGATCGCCGGAGGTGGCATGGGTGCCATCTGGGTGGCGGTCGATTCCCAGCTTCAGCGGCGAGTCGCCATCAAGCTGACAACGTCGCAGCGGCTGTCGTCGGCCACTGCTCGGCGCCAGTTCGAGCAAGAGGCCAAGGCCATTGCCCAGTTTCACCACCCGAACGTGGTGCAGATCCACGACTTCGGCGTGGACGGTGACGATCCCTACATCGTCATGGAGCTGCTCGAGGGCGAGGATCTCGAGACGCGGCTGCGGCGGCGCGAGCGGCTGGCCCCGGGCGTCGTCTCCGCGTTGCTCTCCCAGGTGGCCCGGGCGCTGACGGAGGCGCACACCGCCAACATCGTCCACCGCGACCTCAAGCCGGCCAACCTCTTCCTGGCCCGGGTGGACGGCAAGGAAGTCATCAAGATTCTCGACTTCGGGCTGGTGCGCCAGAAGGCCCGCACGGACGAGCTGCCGCCGGATCCCATGGCGGACGGCATGGTGGGCACGCTGCGCTACATGAGCCCCGAGCAGATCCGCGGGGACACCAACCTCGATCACCGTAGCGATCTGTGGTCCATCGCGGTGGTGTTCTTCCGGGCGCTCACCGGGCGGTTCCCGTTCTCGCTCGAGTCGGTGGGCTCGCTGCTCAACGGCAGCTTCCGCCCGCCGGACGTGCTGCCCTCCACCCTGGTGCCCGAGCTGGGCACGGACGTGGACCCGTTCTTCCAGCGCGCCCTGGATCCGGATCCCGCGCAGCGCTACCAGTCCGCCACCGAGATGGCGGCCGCGTTCGCCTCCATCGTGCAGTCGGCGCGCATTCAGACGGCGAAGATCCTGGTGGTGGATGACGAGCCGGATGTCGAAGCGCTGATGAAGCAGGCGTTCCGCCGGCAGATCCGCGACTCGGTGTACGAGATGATCTTCGCCTCCGACGGCGAGGACGCGCTGGAGAAGCTGCGCCAGCACCCGGACATCGACGTGGTGCTGTCGGACATCAACATGCCGCGCATGGACGGGCTCACCTTCCTGGGCCGCGTGGGCGAGGTCAATCCGCTCGTCAAGGTCATCATCATCTCGGCCTACAGCGACATTCCCAACATCCGCACCGCGATGAACCGCGGCGCCTACGACTTCCTGGTCAAGCCGCTGGACTTCCAGGACCTCGAGGCCACGCTGGTCAAGACGCTCAAGCACGCCGCCGAGGTGCGCCAGATGGTGCGCTCCATCGAGGAGAACGGGGTGCTGCGCAGGTTCGTGCAGAGCGGGGTGCTGGACCGGCTGCGCTCGCTGACGCAGGGGCCCGAGGCCCTGGCGGGAGAGCGCGTCGAGGCCACGGTGGTCTTCGTCGACATCAAGGACTTCACGCCGGTGACGCGCCTGTCGCCGCCCGAGGCCGTCATCCGCACGCTCAACGAGAACTTCCAGGTCATCGTGCCCGAGCTCACCTCGCGCGGCGGCGTGGTGGACAAGTTCCTCGGCGACTCGGTGATGGCGGTGTTCCGCGGGCCGGACCACCTGGCGCGCTCGGTGGAGGCGTGCCTGGCGGTGCGCGATTCACACCGGGCCATGGCGTACAAGGGTGGCGAGCAGTCCCCCTACGCGCACGGGCTCTCCATGGGCCTGGACTCGGGCCACGTGATCTTCGGCGGCCTGGGTGGCCCCGAGCTTGGCCGGCTGGACTACACGGTGCTGGGAGACGTCATCAACAACGCCTCCCACCTGGCCGCGATCGCCAAGCGCGAGCAGTTGCTCATTCCCGAGCGCCTGCGCTCGCAGCTGTTGGGCACGTATGAGAGCCGGTCCATCGGCACGCAGAAGCTCGCCAGCTCGGACACGCCCGTCACCGTCTTCAACATCGTTGGCCGCTACGGCGAGCTGCGTCCCATGGACGACTACACGCCGTCGCCAGAGGTGGCAGAGCCACCTACTGACCCCGGAGATCCGGGAGAGCCCGGTCTTGCTGCCCTCACGGGGCGGTAGGCTACCGTGAGGGTGTAACGGTACACTGGGCGAAGCGCATTCCGGCGCCTCGCTCGGGGACTCCCTCATGCAGACGAACAAGCTCGGCCCATCCCTCTTCGAAGCCTACCCCACCACCGAGCAGTACGAGCTGTCCTCGGGAGTGCTCTGCGACATTCCGTATGCCTGCCGGGCGGCGGACTTCGTGGTGCTGCACGGCTCGGCGGACCTCGCGGTGGTGCGGCGGCTGCTGGCGGGCCAGCGCTACCAGCCGGTGGCGGTGAGCGGCGGCAAGTGCGTGGCGCAGCTGTGGCTGGCGGACTACCGCGACACCACCTGCGGGCCGTACAAGGAGCTCATTCTCAGCTTCGCCGTCTCGCAGAAGCCCCTCGAGGTGGCGGCCAGCGCGCCGTTCGAGCTGCTCCAGGCGGGGGCGCACCCCGAGGCCACCGCGTACTGCCACAAGCTGATCCTCGATCAGCAGGTGCCCATCGACTTTGGCCGCGAGGTGCACGGGCACGCCAAACACCCCACACCGCAGCCGGTGGACATCTCCTTCGCCACGGCGCCGTGGTGCCGCTTCGACGTGTCGTGCGAAGGCAAGCGCGTGGTGTTCGGCCGGGTGCGTTGCCCCGAGGAGGCCGCGGAGACGCAGCGCATCTCCTTCGGCTTCGTCACGGCGAAAGAGGTGTTCCAGACGCGCAACATCATCCACTTCGAGATGGAGGGCCGCTACCGGCTGGTGGGTGAGGGGGATGAATTCTCCATCTCCAGCGACAGCACGCTGGGCCGGGAACTGGCGGAGATGCGCTTCACCCCGCAGGTGGTGCAGTACCTGCCCAACATCCGCTTCGTGATGCCCAAGCCGCTGAACTGGCGGGGCACGAAGGAGCAGGCATGAGTCAGCCTGGGCGGAAGTACATCAACAGCGCGTCGCTCCAGGTCTTTCCACCGCCCAGTCTGTGCAAGGACGTCACCCAGTACATCTTCTTCCTCAAGGGGCGCCAGGCGAAGCTCCAGGCGCTGCTGGACAAGTACCTCAATGAGCCTTCGGGGGGCGCGGTGGACTACCGTCCGCGGCTGCCCTTCGTGATGCTCACGTTCCAGCACGTGGCGCGGCTCACCTCGGAGGCCGAGGGCTTCCGGGACTGGGGCCACACCTCGGAGCGCGAGGCCACGTTCTGGATCGCCGCGACCGACTACAAGAAGCACGGGCGTGACGAGCTGTGTAAGCGGGTGGAGCTGTTCATCCCTTACATCTACTCGGACAACTCGTGGGCGGTGGCGGGAGGCCGGGAGCTGTATGGCTTTCCCAAGCAGCAGGCCACGGTGCTCATGCCCGGAGCGGGGAAGGGGCCGAGCGCGTTCGAGATCCACACGCTGGCCTACCGCACCTTCAGCCCCGAGACGGAGGCCCAGGTGGCGCGGGTGCTCAGCCTGGGCGGGGCGGATGGCGAGCCGCTGACGTACGGCGAGCGCGAGGCCTCGCTGGGAGAGGAACTGCTCGGGCGGCTGGGCGTGCTGAAGGACGACCTGGGCCAGCTGCTCGACTTCCAGTTCGACCTGGGGGCGGAGATCATCGAGTTCCTGTTCCGTCCCAAGCTGCCGATGGTGTTTCTCAAGCAGTTCCGGGACGTGGGCACCACCACGGGGGCCTGCTACCAGGCCATCGTGGGGGCGGAGGCGGACCAGGTGGATCTCAAGAGCATCCGCCTGCTGATGCGGCGCTTCCGGCTGAAAGTAGAGACCCTGGCCTCTCAGCCACTGGCCGAGGAGCTGGGGCTGGAGCTTGATCCCCGAGGGCAACTGTTCGTGCCGGGCGGCCTGCAGGTCCGGTATGACTTCCGCCTCAACGAAGGACACCTCATCTGGAGCGGTTCATGAGTGACGACGGCCCCCCCGTCGACAGCGAGTCCGGCACCCCGAACGCGGCTCTCAGGAAGAAGAAGAAGGTGGCGGTACTCGGAGGAGGCGCCGCCGCGCTCACCACCGCGTATCACCTGTCCCGGACGCCGGAGCTGCGGGAGCAGTACGAGGTCACCGTCTTTCAGGTGGGCTGGAGGCTGGGTGGCAAGGGCGCGAGCGGGCGCGGTCCGAACGGCCGCATCGAGGAGCATGGGCTCCACATCTTCTGGGGCTTCTACGAGAACGCGTTCTCGCTGATGCGCGAGTGCTACCGGGTGATGGACCGGCCCGCGACGGCACCGCTGGCCACCCTCGATCAGGCCTTCCTCCCGCGAGATCTCATCGCGATGGAGGACTTCTTCAACGGGAGCTGGCGGCCCTGGGTGGTGTCGTTTCCCTCCAACTCGCGCGAGCCGGGCACCGGGGACGATCAGTCCACCACCTGGGCGATTGTCGAGACGGTGCTGCAGATTGCCCGGAGGATCTTCGATCAGCTGAAGGGCGCGCTCCTGACGGCGGTGCAGCAGGGCGTCACCCTGACCGCGGAGGATCTGTCGAGCACGGCCGAGGGCGAGCGGTTGCTCGATCAGGCGCTGGCCCAGGCCAAAGCCGCGAACAGTGGGCAGCTGGTCTCAGCGGAGGCGCTGGCGGACCCGGTGCTGGAGCTGCTGCGGACGTTCCTGAAGTGGCTGGTGGGGCGGATCGCGCACCTGATCGAGTCGAACTTCCTGCTGTACCAGCTCTACGTGGGGCTGGATTTCCTGGTGGCCAACCTCGTCGGCATCCTCGCGGACAAGGTGCTGAGCAAGGGGTTCAACTCCATCGAGGGGCAGGAGTACCGCGCGTGGCTGGCCAAGCACGGTGCCAGCGCCCTGTCGCTGCGCTCGGTGCTGGCGCGCGTCATCTATGACGCGGCCATGTCCATGATTGACGGCGATCCCGACCGGCAGTCGATCGGCGCGGGCAGCGCGCTGCGGGCGATGTTGCGCATTGGCCTGACCTACCAGGGGCACGTGGCCTACGAGTTCGCGGCCTCGATGGGCGATGTGGTGTTCGTGCCGCTGTACGAGGCCTGCAAGAAGCAGGGCGTCCGGTTCGAGTTCTTCCACCGCGTGGAAGAGGTCGTTGCCGAGAGGGTGGGCGAGGGCAAACCCCGCATCACCAAGCTGCGCATCGGCCGGCAGGTGGATCTGAAGCAGCCGGAGCGGGGCTACGAGCCCTTCATCTACGTGAAGAACCTGCCGTGCTGGCCGGACAGGCCACTGTACGACCAGATCGTCCAGGGCGAGCAGCTCATCAAGGAGGGCATCGATCTGGAGTCCTTCTATACGCCCTGGCGCAGCGTGTCCGAGCGCGTGCTGGAAGTGGGCAAGGACTTCGATCAGGTGGTCTACGGCATCCCAGTGGCCTCGGTGCCGTTCCTGTGCCCGACGCTGATGAAGCACAACCCCGCGTGGCGCCGCATGGCGGACGAGGTGGCCACCATCCAGACGCAGTCGTTCCAGATCTGGGTCTCGCGGGATCTGCCGTCGCTGGGCTGGAAGGTGGGTAACCCGCTGCTGACGGGGTACGTGGAGCCCATCGACACCTGGGCGGACATGACCAACCTGATTCCCCGGGAGGGTTGGGCTCAGCCCAATGCGCCGCGCACCGTGGCGTACTTCTGTGGGCCTCTGCCTGGCCCGACGCGGCCGCCTCCGCCGACGGAGCATGGCTTCCCGGCGGCTCAGAAGCAGCAGGCGTTGGCCAACGCGCTGAGCTTCATGCGCAACGACATTGGCGTGCTGTGGCCGCGGTCGGTGCAGCCCAACAACCTGGCGGTGTTCGACTGGAAGCTGCTGGTGCCGTCGAACGGGACGGAGGGCGAGGAGCGTTTCAAGACGCAGTACTGGCGCGCCAACGTCGATCCGAGCGAGCGCTACACGCTGGCGCTGCCAGGCACCGAGAAGGCGCGGCTCCGGCCGGACCAGACAGGCTTCACGAACCTGACGATCTGCGGGGACTGGGTGGACAACGGCTTCTACATCGGCGCGGCGGAGGGAGCGGTGATCTCGGGGATGCTGGCCTTCCGGGCCGCCACGGGGCAGCCGCTGCATATCTCTGGCGAGGCGTTCTGGTACCGCTGAGGGGAGTGGGGCGATGAGCACGGCACAGGAGTCGCGGGGTCGAAAGCGCAGGATCGTCATCCTCGGTGGAGGCGTGGGCGCGATGACGGCCGCGTTCGGGCTGACCAGCTATCCAGGCTGGAAGGACCAGTACGAGGTCGTCCTCTACAACATCGGCTGGAGGCTGGGAGGTAAGGGCGCCAGCGGCCGCAACAAGGACATGGCCGATCGCATTGAGGAGCACGGGCTCCACGTGTGGATGGGGCACTACGAGAACGCCTTCCGGGTGCTGCGCGAGGCATACAAGGAGCTGAATCGGCCCGCGACAGCGCCGCTGGCTACCCTCGACGAGGCGTTCAAGAAGCAGTCGCTCATCACGCTGTTCGAGCGCACGGCGAATGACTGGGTGCAGTGGGACTTCCCCTTCCTGAACAACGTGCTGGAGCCGGGGACGGCGGGAGAGGGGGACTTCCCCTCGCTGGCCACGTACCTGGAGCGGGGACTGCAGGCGCTGCTGGATCTGCTGGACGAGGCGCCCCTGGCGGCGCTCGTCACGGCAACGGCGGGGCCGGAATCGCTGCCCGCGCGCGTCGAAGGCACGCTGCGAGCCCTGGGGCTCGCGCCCTTCTCGCGGCTGGGGCTGCCTGGCATCAGCCGCACGCTTCAGCTCGCGCAGAACGCCGCCGCCCGGCTGCCGCGCAACCCGGGCGAGCAGGATACGAGCCACCTGGAAGCCATCCTGTGGCTCGTTGAGGAGGTCCTGGCCCGGCTGTCCTCACGCATCACCCGCGCGCTGGATAACAGCGCGGTCCGGAAGCTCTGGGCAGTGCTGGAGCTGGGGCTCGTTGTTGCCCGCGGTGTGCTCCGGGACGACGTGCTGCGCAACGGCTTCAACGCCATCGACGGAGAGGACTTCCGCGCGTGGCTGGAACGCCACGGTGCCAGCGACTTCACGCTGTACCGTGCTCCGATCGTCCGGGGCATGTACCAGCTGCTCTTCGCGTACATCCAGGGTGACCCGAACCGGCAGCAGCTGGCGGCGGGTGTGGCCACGCGGTTCATGCTGCGCATGGCCCTCACGTACCGGGGTGCGGTCTTTTACAAGATGCGCGCGGGCATGGGAGACGTGGTCTTTACCCCCATGTACGAGGTCCTCAAGCGGCGCGGGGTCCAGTTCCACTTCTTCCACAAGGTGGACAAGCTGCGCGTCAATCCGCTCACGCGTGAGATCAGCCGCGTGGAGATGACGCGGCAGGTGGAGCTGAAGAACCCGGCGGCGGGCTATCAGCCGCTGGTGGATGTGCGGGGGCTGCCCTGCTGGCCGGACCGCCCGCTGTACGACCAGATTGTCGATGGGCAGGAGCTGGAGGCTTCGGGCATCAACCCGGAGTCCTACTGGGCGCGGCCGTGGAAGGGGCAGCGTCCCGTCACGCTGGAGCGCGGGCGGGACTACGACGTGCTGGTGATGGGCATCTCGCTGGGCACGTTCCCGTACCTCTGCGAAGAGCTGCTCGAGCACAGCCCGAAGTGGCGGCGGATGGTCGAGGCGCTTCAGACCAACCAGACGCTGGGCGTGCAGCTCTGGCTGTCACGGACGCTGGAGGAGCTGGGCTGGACGCGCTCGCCCACGGTGATGACGGGCTACGCCGAGCCGCTGAACACCTACGCGGACATGGCACAGATCATCCCCCGGGAGACGTGGCTGCCCGGGGTGGTGAAGGACGTGGCGTACTTCACCGCGCCGCTGCTCGACGCGCCCGTGATTCCTCCGTTCACAGACCACGACTTCCCGCGGCGTGAGCACGAGCGGCTGAAGGCAATATCCATCAAGTGGCTGAAAGAGTGGACGGGCGCGCTGTGGCCGAAGGCACCCGCCTACAACCCCACGGGCCTGAACTGGGAGCTGCTGGTGGACCCGCAGGGGAAACAGGGTGTAGCGCGCTTCGACAGCCAGTTCTGGCGGGCCAACATCGATCCGCCCGAGCGCTACGTGCTGTCGCTACCAGGCTCGACGGCCGCGCGGCTGGGCTCACACGAGTCGGACTTCGCCAACCTGTACCTGGCGGGAGACTGGACGCTCACCGGGCTCAACTGCGGCTGCGTGGAGGCGGCCACCATGTCCGGCTTGCAAGCCTCTCAGGCCATCTCCGGCTACCCGGCGCACATCCCGGGGGAGAGCGACTTCTAGCTCTGTGCTTTTGAAGCAAATTCTCCACGGCAGAAGTTGTTGCGAGGAGACGCTACATGGTGCGTTGGTCAACCGGGTTCCTCTGCATATTCCTGGTGGGCTGTAGCAGCGCTGCCCCGAGCATTCGCTACACGGCTTCTCAGCAAGAGCGCTGTGTTTCCCTCTCGCTTGATCGAGTTGCGGCGAGAGGACGCAACGAGGCGGTTTATTTTGCCCGGTCTGGTATAGAGATAGTGCACGTCGCGGCACCTGCGGGAGCCTTGCCCGCGGCGGTGCGCTCCCCACCCTCGCCAATCCCACGTCGATCGCTGCCTGGAGAGGCATTGGGTGATGGCATACCACGTGGCGTGCTTCGGTTCGCGCCAGCAAGCGGTGCAACTGCGGCAGTAAACGCTGCTCCAGCGGCAGGGCAGTTCGTTTTCCTCGGAGGAGCGGTCATCGCGGCCGCCGGTAGTACGGTTCTGGTCTGTGTGACCGCTGATGCGGCCGCGGATGGGCAGGAGACGCCAATCGAGATCGCGGACAAATACCACGATACACACTTCGCCGATATCGTCGGATGGGTCCAAGGACAATACCCTGACGTTCGCCGCACCAAACTCCGGCCTACGCTTTCCAAGGCGCAACCAGAAACGGCAACCGGCTCAGTTAGTGCTCCCTCGATGGCTCTAGATAAAGAGCCCGATGAAGATAGGAGGAAGAAGCTAGGCCGCATTTATGTGACTTACGCGAAGCTCAATGAAAAGACTGGGCGATACTACTCAGGACGAACCAGTATGATCATTGATCTTGCCAAGGATTATGCGATTCAGGCGGCACTGGCTGTTGCTGTGCGAGACAAGAGCCACCACGTTGATGAGGAAGCCGAGCCAAAGGATGAGGGGTTTCTTGAGGCGCTGCCAGATGAGTTCGATGTCGGAACGGCTCTTGATTATCGTCAGCGCTATAATGACCTCGCATACTGGAGGATTCGTGGGAGAGAGCAGCAGTTGATTGATTTTTATGGTGGCGCTTGGTCTGACACTGGAAAGCCTTATCGAACCTACAATGCCGTGCGCGGTGTGGCGAAAGGTAACGAGAACGGGCGGAGATTTCACGCCGAAGCGAGCGCATACTGGGGAGAGTTGTATCCTTATACCGGGTACTAGAATGTCGAAGATATACAAGCCAGGAACATTTCTGCGCTTTCCCCTTGCAGACGGCTCTTTCGGTTACGGGCGGGCGCTTGAACCACCGCATGATGCTTTCTATAATTATAGAACTGAGAGCCCGGATTCAGATCTTGATCGAATTGCATCCAAGCCTATTCTGTTTAGGATCGCTGTTCGTCACGAGGAACGAAGTGCTTGGGAGGTTATTGGGTGGAGCGAGATTGATGAACGCTTGGCTCAACCCATTGTTCACTTCAGACAGGCCCTGGGTGACTTCCGCCGGTGTACGATCTTTGACACCGCCGGGCACTCGCGAAGTGCTGAGCCTCAAGAGTGTGTGGGAATCGAGCGCCTGACTGTCTGGGAGCAGTTGGGAGTCGAAATACGTCTGCTCGATACCTTTATGGGACGGCCCAACGCTACAGTGGAGCGCCTGAAGGTACGCTTGCAGTAGCGAACGTGCGCAGCCTGCCCCTGCTCTCAGGCTGCTGGGCTCGACCGCTGGCCCGTGCCCGGCAGGACCACGATGAACTCCGCGTACTGACCTTCCTCGGACTCCACCGTCAGCTTGCCGCCCAGTGAGCCCACGACGATCTCGTGGCTGATGGACAGGCCCAGGCCCGTGCCTTCGCCCGTGGGCTTGGTGGTGAAGAACGGCGTGAAGAGCTTCTGCCGGATCGCCGGTGGGATGCCCTTGCCGTTGTCCCGCACCCGGATCTCCACTGCGTTGCCCAGCCACTTCGTGGACACCTTCACCCGGGCCTGCTCCGTGCCTCCGGGCTGCTTGTGCTTCTCGCTCGCCGCGTAGCAGGCGTTCTCCACCAGGTTGAGCACCACCCGGCGGATGTCCTCGGTCACCAGGTTCACGTCCGGCAGTGCCGAGTCGAACACCGTCTCGATGTGCACGTTGCGCCGCGCGCTCTTCGCGTTCAACCCGTGGTGCACCAGGCGCACCGCCTCTTCCACCAGCTGGTTGACGTTGATGCTGCGCTTCTCGCCCCGGTTGCCGCGCGCGTGCCGCAGCATGCCGTCGATGATGCCCACCGCCCGCTGCCCGTGCTCGCGGATCTTCTTGGAGTTCAGCTCCATCGCCCCCAGCAGATCCTCGAAGTCATCGTGCTGGACCGGTGGCAGGTGCGCATCACGCAGGGCCTCCCGCAGCTCGCGCACCCGTTCCACCGAGAGTGCGGCGAAGTTGTTCACGAAGTTCAGCGGGTTTTTCAGCTCGTGCGCGATGCCGGCGGTGAGCGCGCCCAGCGAGGCCAGCTTCTCCTGGGTGATGATCTGCGCCTGCATCGCCTTGAGTGTCTCCAGCGCGCGGTGCAGCTCCGAGTTCTTGTTGTGCAGCTCGGCCGTGCGGTCCGCGACCCGATCCTCCAGCGTGTGGCTGTAGTCCTCGAGCCGCCGGTACAGCTCCGCGTTCTCGATGGAGATCGAGGCCTGGGTGGACAGCATGCCCAGCACCTTGAGCCGGCTGGTGTTGAACGCCCCCGTGGTGAGGTTGTTCTCCAGGTAGAACAGCCCCAGCACCTGGCCGCGGTGCCGGATGGGTGCGCACAGCACCGAGCGCACCTGGTTGCGGATGACGTAGCCGTCATGGCTGTAGGGCGTCAGGCTGGCCGCGTCATCGATCAGCACGTGGGCCCCGGTGCGCAGCACCTGTTCCACGATGGCCTGGCAGACGATGGTGCTCTCGGCCAGCGGCTTCGAGGGCTCCAGGGGAGCGTCGCGGCGGCCCACCTCTCCCGAGGCCTCGACGATGAAGTCATTGCCCCGGCGCAGCACCAGCACGCCCCGCTGGGCGCCCGCGCTCTCCATCACCACGTGGATGAGGTTGGCCACCAGCTGCGGGAAGAGGATCTCGCTGGAGATGGCCTGTGAGGCCTTCATCGCCGACGCCATGTCGAGCGACTCACCGAAGGTCTCGGAGCTGGTGTGAGAGGCGTGCGTGGAGCCGCGCTCCGTGGGCGTGGTCGCCGTCTGGTTGGGGTGGCGGCTCTTGCCATCCCACCGGCGCAGGGCGCTGCCGTGGGAGAGCAGCAGGGTGGACTGCTCCGCGGCCAGCAGCCGCGCCTTGCCCGAGGCTCCCCAGCGCTCGTAGGCATAGAGCGCCTCGAGCAGGTACGCCGAGGCGAGCGGGCGCCGCTCCTGCGCCACGAAAAAGCGGAAGGCCAGCTCACAGGCCAGCGCCTCCACTCCCAGGAGGCCCGTCTTCCGGGCCGCGGCGATGGCCTCCTCGTACGCCGCCAGCGCCTGGGACTCCTTCCCCGTCACGCGCAGCAGCTCCGCGGTGACCAGCAGGTGGTGGGGCGAGAAGTTCTCGGGCACCCGGCCGGCGCACTTCTCGAGGAAGGCGCGGTGCTGCTCCATCACGGGCAGCAGCTCCTCCTGCCGGGGCTTGCTGGCCGCGGCGTAGACGGCCGCCGCGCTCAGCGCGTGGTAGAAGGCATGCGTGGCCACGTGGAAGAGGCCGGAGATGAACGGCAGCAGCGGCGCCAGCTCCTGCGCCTTCACCAGCGCCTCTCCCGGCTGCTGCATCAGGTAGTGGCGCTCGACCGAGGCCAGCTGCAGGTACGCGCGCGCCGTGTTGCCCATCGTCTTGGGCAGCGGCACCGCCGGCTCGTCGCCGCCCGTGAGCGCCAGGATCGTCTGGTGCGCGCTCAGGAACATGTGCAGCGAGTCCGAGTCCTGCTTCGTCTCCAGCAGCTCGATGAAGCGGCGGTTCTCCGCGAGGATCTCCGCCAGCGGATCTCCCACCGCCACGCGCCGCCACAGCCGCACGATGAGGCAGTGCCCGGCGTAGATCCAATCGCCGCTCTCCATCAGGCCCTTGTACGCCTCGGTGAGCTCGGCGACGCCAGAGCGCGCGCTGCGAGTCCAGTGATCGATCAGGCCCGCGCGCAGGTAGCGCACGCGTGCGTGCAGCATCGGATCGCGGAATCGCGCGGAGAGCTCCACGGCGAGCTGGCCGAAGCGCCGGCCGACATCGGGGTTGTCCAGCGCCGACGCCAGGAGGATGCCGTAGATGACGTAACCGAAGGCCGACAGGCGGCTGTTGCCGTGCTCCAGCGAGAGCCGGACGATCCGCAGCACCACCAGCGCGAAGAGCGCCTGGTCGGCCATGTACGCCGAGGCCGCGATGCTGGCCAGCAGTCCCAGGGCCAGCTCCACGTTCGGATCGGTCATCCGTGGCAGCCCTATGAGGTCCTCGGGGCTGCGGCTCGCCAGCCGTTCGGCCACGGCACCCAGCTCGGCGCCGATCGCATTGGGATCCGACGAGGAGGCAATCACCACCCCGAGCAGCTTGAGCCCCTCGAGGCCCAGCCGCATGGCCTCCACGTGCTGGCTGTTGAGCGAGGCCAGGGTGGCCTGCATCGCCAGGATGGTGGCCTTCTGGTGAGCGCCGTTGGCCTGCTCGAGCAGCGTGGCGAAGCCCGCCGTCGCCGAGGTGAAGTCGCTGGACAGGTAGCTGGACTCGGCCAGCTCCATCTGGAGCGTGAAGGCCCGATCGTGCTCGGTCTCCCAGAAGTTGAGGGGCAGCAGGCCCACGCCCGCGCGGAACAGATCACACGCGGTGCGGTAGGCACCCGAGGCCTTGGCCCGGCGGCCCGCTCGCAGGTGGATGTCCGCCAGCTCGAGCCTCAACTCGTCAGGGCCGATCCGGTGCGGGGCATGGGCCAGGTGCGGCAGGATGATGAACGCGCGCTCCTCGATCATTCCCGCGGTGCGGGCGTCCGCGAGCAGCCGCAGGCCGATCTCCGTGTGGCGCGCGGCCCGCTCGTGCTCGGGCAGCAGCGAGTAGGCCGTCTGTCGCACCCGGTCGTGCAGGAAGCGGAGGGAGACCTCCAGATCCGAGGGCAGGCCCATGCCGCCCTGGGGATCGAGCAGCACGTAGTCCTTGTTGAGCGGCAGCACGAAGCCCTGCTCGATGGCGCTCCACAACGTGCGCGCGGTCTCCTCCGGCGTGGCGCCGTGCACCACCGAGAGGTCCCGGAAGTTGAACACCACGCCGAGGCAGGCGGCGAACTGCAGCAGCTCCGTCGTCTCCTTCGGCAGCCGCCGGAGCTCTTCCGCCATCAAGGCGGCCACGTCGCTGGGAATCTCCCGGGCTTCGATCTGGGCCAGGTCCCATGTCCACCGGCTGCTCGGCGCGTCGAAGCGCAGCAGGTTCTGATCGTGCAGGAAGCGGAGGAACTCGCGGATGGAGAACGGGTTACCGCCGGTGCGCGCGTGGATGAGCTGGCCCAGCTCCAGCGCGCGGCTGGTGTCGGCGCCGGTGGACTCGCGCACCATGCGCGCCACCTCCTCGGTGCTCAGCGGCGAGAGGTGCACCTCCCGCATGGGCGTGCCCGTCGTGCGCAGCTCCTCGAGCGCGATGGCAAGCGGGTGGGTGGGGGAGACCTCGGTGTCGCGCCAGGCTCCCACGAGCAGCACGTGGTGGTTGTCCGGATCGCGGGCGAGCGCCTGGAGCAGCGCGAGCGTGGAAACGTCGGCCCACTGCAGATCGTCCAGGAAGAGCACGAGCGGCCGCGTGGGCATGGCGAACGCCTGCAGCGCCTTCATCAGCACGCGGCTGAGGCGGTTGCGCGTCTCCGCGGCGGGCAGGCTCGCGGGCGGCGGCTGTTCGCCGATCAGCTCCCGGGTCTCGGGCACGGCCTCGACGAGCACGGAGGCGTTCACCCCCAGCAGCGCGTCCAGACGCTGGCGGGCCTCGCCGCTCTCCGCCTCGCCCTCGGCCAGCACCTGACGGACCAGGTGGCGCACGGCCTGGTGGATCGCGTCATAGGGAACGCCGCGCAGGAGCTGATCGCACTTGCCGGTGGTGAAGCGGCCCCGGCTGGCGGCCGTCACCCGGTGCAGCTCATTGACGAGCGAGGACTTGCCGATGCCGGCCGAGCCGGTGATGAGGAGCAGCTCCGTGCGGCCAGCCATGGCGCGAGAGTGCGCGGCGGTCAGCACCTCCACATCCGCGACGCGCCCATACAGCCCCTGGGGCAGGCGAAACTGGTGCGCCCGGTCCGCCGTGCCCAGCGGGAAGGCGTGCAGCGGCGCTCCGGCCTTGAGCTTGTGCTGGCACTCCTCCAGGTCGGCGATGAGGCCCCAGGCGCTCTGGTAGCGGGCCGCGGGGTCCTTGGCCAGCAGCTTGAGCACGATGGCCGCCACCGCCTCCGGCACCGAGGGCAGCTTCTCGCACGGGGAGGGCGGCATCCGCGCCACGTGCGCGTGGAGCAACTCCAGCGGCGTCTCCGCCTCGAAGGGGTGGTGGTTGGTCAGCAGCTCGAAGAAGGTGGCGCCCAGGGCATAGAAGTCCGCGCGGTAGTCCACGCCGCGGTTCATGCGCCCCGTCTGCTCGGGGGCCATGTACGCCAGGGTTCCCGTCAGCGCGGTGGGGCTGTCGGGCGAGACGGTCTCCAGGGTGATGGCCACCGAGATGGAGAAGTCGGCGATCTTCAGCACCCCGGTGTTGGGGTTGACGATGATGTTCTGCGGCTTGATGTCCTTGTGGATGACGCCGTTGCTGTGAATGTGGCCCAGCGCCCGGGTGATGCGGATGGCGTAGTCGAGGAACGTCTCCACCGGCAGCGGCCCGCTCTCGTCCAGCAGGTGCCTCAGCGATCGGCCGCCAATGTCCTCGAGCACCAGCGCCACGCGGTCGCTGAGCTCCTCCACGCCGAACACCCGGATGATGCCCTCGCCCTCGACGCGGCGGGCGATGGCGTACTCGCGCTGAATCTCCAGCGTGCGGCGCCGATCCAGGTAGTCATTGCCGGGCAGCTTCAGGATGACGGACAGGCCGTCGCCTGGACGGGTGGCCCGGAGGAGCATGGAACGATGGCTCTCGTGAAGCGTCTCTTGGATGGTGTATCCGGCCCGGGCTGGCATGGCTCTGGTGTTCCCCTGCATCAGCGGTGCTGCGGGTGATGTGACGACAGCCTACTCCGAGGGGCAGAGAGGGAGTGAGGGCCAGGGGGTGGGTTTCAGCGGGACTTGAGCGGGCCGATCCTTCGGGTATGGCCCCTGGCTGCCTGCCCGGCGAGAAGGCTTCAGCAACACGTTTGTTAGGTGCGGGAGGGGGCCGGGGATTAGAATCCGCGGGCCGTGTCCGAAGACCGAGATGGAGCAGATGCCCCCCAGGGCAATAATGACGATACCGTCACGTTCGTGCGGTCGTCCAACGCCGCGCCCAGAGTCGCCCAGGCGGAGGAACTCTTCGCCGGGCGCTACCAGCTGCTGAACCAGTTGGGCCGGGGCGGCATGGGCATCGTTTACCGGGCGCGGGACACGCTGGTGGGAGATGTGGTCGCCCTGAAGATGCTGGAGGTTGGCAAGGGCCCTGCCGCGGACCTGCTGGAGCGCTTCCGCCGCGAGGTGCGGCTGGCCCGTCGCATCTCCCACCCGAACGTGGCGCGCATGCACGATCTCGGCGAGCACGCGGGACACCTCTTCCTGACGATGGAGTACGTGGAAGGAGAGGATCTCCAGTCGCTCCTGGGACGCGAGCGCTCCTTGGGGCCAGCGAGGGCGGCGCGCATCGCACTGGGCGTGTGTGAGGGCCTGGCGGCGGCGCATGCGGCCGGGGTGGTGCATCGGGACTTGAAGCCGGCCAACGTGCTGCTGGAGCCCAGTGGCCGCGTGGTGCTCACGGACTTCGGCATCGCCCGGGCGGTGGCGGGAGAGGCGGCCCTGCGCACCCAGGGCATGGTGGGCACTCCCATGTACATGGCCCCCGAGCAGTTGTCGGGTGGCAAAGTGGACGCGCGCTCGGATCTCTACGCGGTGGGGCTGCTGCTCTACGAGATGCTCACGGGCCAGGCGCCCTTCACCGGCGATTCTCCGATGGCGGTGGCGTTCGCCCGGCTGCGCCAGCCTCCGCCGGACCCGAGCGGGCACCCCGGCGTGCCGGACGAGCTCGCGCAGTGGACGCGGCGGTGCGTTGGGAGGGATCCGCACGAGCGGCCCGCGGGAACGCTCGAGGTGGCCGCGGCGCTGCGGGCCTGGTTGGCCTCGGCCGGTGAGCCCGTGGAGGCTCCCTCCGCGGCGGCTCCCCCGGGGACCGGGACGATGGCTCCTGGACTGGTGACGCCGCGCACCGGCGCTTACCCCTCGGCCGCGGGCGCCACCGAAGTCCGCACCGGAGCGACCAGCCTCACGCCTCAGACGATCCAGCGTGCGGCACGGCAGGGGCTGGCGGTGTTGCCGCTGCGCTTCATGGGACCGGGCGACCGGGAGTTCCTGGGCGACGGCGTGACGGATTCGATGATCGATCTGTTGTCCCGGACCCGAGGCATCCTGGTGCAGGCCAGTGGAGCCACGGCGCGCTTCCGCAGCGAGCGGGATCCCCGGGTGGTGGGGCGGGAGCTGGGGGTGGGGCTCGTGGTGGATGGGATGCTGCAGAACGCGGGAAGCCAGGTGCGGGCCTCGTTGCGGCTGGTGGAGGTGGCGTCCGGGTTTCAGCTGTGGAGCGGCCGCTTCGAGAGCGCGGGCTCGGATCTCTTCGTGCTGCAGGATCAGCTCTCGCAGCGCATGGCGGAGGCGTTGCGCCAGCAGATGGTGCTCGCCTCGTACAGCGGGCTGGCAACGCCGGAAGCGATGTCGCTCTACCAGCAGGCCGTCACCCAGATGCACATGGGGCCTCGGAATCAACCCGACGAGGTCATCACCTTCCTGGATGAGTGCATCAAGCTGAGCCCGGACTTCCTGCCCGCCATTGGGTTGCATGCCCTGATCCTGATGCGCACGTGGTTCGTGCGCTCGGCGGAGCCTGGGCGCGACTGGCAGGCCGAGGCCCAGGCCAGCCTGGATCGGGCGCAGCAGCGTGCGCCCGATCTGGTGGAGACGGTCCTGGCCCGGGGCATGCTGGCGACCCAGCAGGGCAACTGGCGCCTGGCGGCGGTGTCTCTCCGGGCCGCGCTGGACGCGGCGCCCATGTATGCCCCCGCGCTCCAGTACCTGGGCAGCCTGCAGTGCGAGGCGGGGCGTGCGGACGAGGGGCTGGGAAAGCTGAAGCTGGCGTATGAGCTGGACCCCGCGCTGGGCATTGCGCTGTATGAGCTCGCCCGCTGCAACGCGCTGCAGGGAAAGAAGGAAGAGTACCGGCGCGCCATCGACAAGATGCAGGCCCATCCGTTCCTGCGTCAGCCCGCGCTGCTGATGCGCATGCGGGTGTCCGCGTGGATGCAGGACCGCGAGGAGCTGACCGCCGCCCGGAACGAGCTCCGCGCGGAGCCAGGCACGGTGACCTTCAGTCCCGATGGCTACGCGGGGGCGGTCCTGGGCGAGATGGATGGGCTCGAGGCGGTGAAGCCGCTCGACGCGGCGCTCGCGGGGAAGACGAGCGCACGGTTCGGAACCCTGCTGTGCCAGCTCGCCACGGAGCTGCTGTGCCTGACGGGGTACGCGGACAAGGCCATGCCGTACTTCCAGCGGGCGGTGGACACCGCGCTCA
>DASVVJ010000240.1:0-7444 GCA_036389955.1 Myxococcaceae bacterium | reverse complement strand
TGCTGCGCCCCGTCGGCCCAGGCGAGCAGGGTGCGCTCGGGGGAGTACTGCTCGGACCACCGGGGGGGCAGCTTGTCTCCCGGCGTGGTGATGCGCTCCTTGCCCTTGTCCTGCAGTGGCACTCCGGGAGGCGGCGCGATCGGCTCGTCCGCGGGGAGCACCGGCTGCGCGGGCTGCTGCAGCGCCACGAGCTGCCAGCTTCCCTTGCCCTGCTGAGGCACCCCGTCCAGGTTGGAGCGCACCAGGCGCAGCTCCGCGGGCGCTCCCTGCCGGAAGAAGCCCACGTCCATGTCCACGCGGGCCTCCACTGCGACGAAGCCCAGCCGGAAAGCCCGGCTCGCCGAGCGCGTCTCTCCGCCCTCGTCCGTCGCATCCGCCTCCACCCGGTAGCGCCACGTCACCGCCCGGCTCTTCGCCGCCCGCTCATCCGTCTCCGGGGTGAAGGTGATCTGGAACGAGCCATCCTCCGTCAGCGGAGCCGTGCCGGTGGCCACCAGCTGCCGCCTGAAGCTGACGCTCTCCGCCATGCCTCCCTCGAACCACCACCACCAGGGCCACACCGGCTCGCGGTACGCGCGCCAGCGCACCGAGCCGTTCACCACCGGCAGCCCGAAGTAGTAGCGGGCCTCGCCCTTGAAGGTCGCCGGCCGGTTGAGGCGCAGCTGGCCCTCGGGATCCTTCAGCGTCACCTCGAAGGTCGGCCGCTTGTACTCCTCCACCCGCACCGAGGCATTGCCTCCGGGCTCGGTGGACACGCGCCACATGCCGAGCACCCGCCCGGTGGGAACGGTGAACTCTCCGGCCACCGTGCCGAACGAGTTGGTGCGCACCGTGCGCTGCTCGACGACCTGATTGTTCGGATCGTACAGCGACACCTTCACCGTGGCGTTTGCCTGCGTCTTGTAGCGGGCCTGCTCCTGGCTGCCCGCGAACGCCACCACCTTCCAATAGAGCTTCTGGAGCGGCCGGTAGATGCTCCGATCCGTGAAGACCAGCGTCTGCGACACGGGCGGCTGCTTGTAGCGCTCGTAGAACGTGAGCTGGCCCGGCAGCAGCATCGCGTCACGCCCGCGGCCAACCAGGACGATGAAGCTCTGGTAGCGCTCTCCCTGCTTGGGCGTGAACGCCACCTCACCCTGCGGATCCGTCTTCGCGTTCTGTACCTCCCGGTGGCCGCGCTCGTAGTCCATGAGGAACAGGCGGACCTCCACCCCCGGAGCCGGCTGGCCCGTCGAGCCGTCCACCACCCGGATCTCGATCCGGCGGCCGCCGTCGTTGCGCGCGATCGCGGCCAGGGGCGTCACTGTCAGGAAAACGCCTCGGACATGGTTGTCCTGCTCCGCGAAGTCCTCGCGGGCCGAGATGGCGATGAAGTAGAGCCCCGGCGCGGTCATCGGCGGCGTGACGAAGGTGCGGTGGTCCCGCAGGTCCGTGGTCGCGGGCAGGGCCTCGCGCCACGAGGCCACCGGCTGGCTCTGCTTGAGCAGCCGCAGCAGCTCCGCTCCGTTGGGCATCAGATCGTAGTCGTCCGCCTTGGAGAGCCGCTTCTCCAGGTCGTACGTGTAGGCCCGGAAATAGAGCGCCGGCACGTTGCGGTGAGTCACCTCGATCGAGCGGCGGCGCGGCCCATCCGTGTGCATGGACTGGACCGAGAACGCCGGAGCCTCCAGGGCGCTCACCAGCGCGGCGCAGCGCTCGGCTCCCAGGCTCTTCGGGTACGCCGTCGTGCAGGCCTTCGCCAGCTCGTGCGCGCCGACCAGGTGGTCCGCATCCCGCTCCAGCTCCGCCAGCAGGCCCTGCCCCATCGTCCACCAGGGCACCTTCCGGAAACCCTCCAGGTGCGTGGCCAGGTGCCGGCGGATGCGCTCCCGATCCTCGTCCTCCGAGAACGCGGCGTGCAGCCGCTGGTAGCGCACCAGCCGCGCCTCGAGCTCCGCCTCCCGGTTGCCACTCGTCCGGTGCCAGGCCTCCAGATCTCCCAGGATCGCCGCTATCTTCATCAGCGGGTGCACGGCGGGATCCGTGAGGTCCACCGAGGGCGTCCCTGACAGCAGCACACCCAGGTCCAGCCGGTACAGCTCATCGGTCTGCTCGGGCCGCCACGACGAGCTGTCCGCCAGCAACGCCACCCACAGGTACGAGATGGCGTCGCGCAGCGTGCTCCGGATGCCGGCCGGGTACGTGTTCGGCGCGATGTACTCGGAGAGCGACTGAACCTTCGCGCCGCCCAGCTTCTGGCGCTCCTTCCACACCTCGGCGAAGGAGCGGTGCGCCTCGGTGATGATCTGATCGTACGTCCATGCCTTGAGGTCCACCGGCCCCGAGGACGCCACCCGCTCGCGCCGCCGCACCTCGTACCCGTAGGCCTGCGCGTAGGTCACCAGCGACTGCGCATAGAACAGCTGCAGCGTGACGCGTGGCACGGTCCCCTTCGGCCACGGCTGCTCGCGCAGGAACCGCACCGACGTCTCGTACCCGTGGAGCGCCGTGCGCAGCTGCACCGTGCGGATCAGCGCCCGCGTCCACTCGTCTTCCTGGGTCTGCGTGCGCGCCTGGGCGAGCCGGGCCTCGGCGGCCTTCGCGGCGGCCTCGAGCTTCTGTTCACTAACTAACTGATCAATGTCCTTCCACGACTGCAGCGCGGGAGCCTGCGCGAGCGCGGGGACCGAGGCGGTGAACAGGGCCAGAAACAGCAGCGCGAAGAGCCGATCCATCAACCGGTGGAGCAGAACCATGGCCGGCACTCTATGCGCTGGGCTCCCGCCGAAAGCACGTGACTCGTGCTCACGGTAAACGCGTTTTTCTGCTTCAACAGGGATACAAAATTTTTCTATAGATGCACTTCATGACCCATCCATCGCGTGTAGCACCTGGAAAGCGTCGTTCTGTGAGCAGTGCCCTCGTGACGGGAGCCGTGGCCCTGGGAGCGCTGAGCGCTCAGGCCGCCCCCGTCGTCTCGCCCGAGTTCTCGGCGGGACTGAGCCCCCCTCCGATCGTGCGGCAGATCATGCCCACGGTGGTGCAGGGCAATGGCCTGTACCTCGTAGTCTGGACGGAGGTGAACCAGTACGACGGCGGCAACCCGAACATCTACGCCGTGCGAGTGAGGGCCTCGGATGGCGCGGTGCTGGACCCCCAACGCATCCCCGTGGCCACCAGCTCGCATATCGAGTACCAGCCGGCCGCCGCCTTTGATGGCGCCAACTTCCTGGTGGTGTGGAACCAGATCGGCGGCCACGCGCCGCTCGTCTACGGCACCCGGGTGCGCGCCTCGGACGGCGCCGTGCTGGACACGCCGTCCATCCTCAGCCGCGTCACCAGCCCCACCCTCGAGCAGCCGCCCCAGTACAACCCCGCCGTGGCCTTCGACGGGACGAAGTACCTGGTGGTCTGGGAGGGCCACTACGTGGTGAACAACACCAGCCAGTTCTACGGCGTGCACGGCAGCTGGGTGAGCCCCTCGACCGGGAAGCCCATGAACGCGGCGAGCTTCACCTTGAGCCGGACCGGCGGCCCGCCGCAGCTGGCCTACACCCATGGCCGCTACCTGGCGGCCTGGCCCATCTCGAGCAACTCGCAGGGGGACATCCAGGGCGTGCGCGTCGATGCCCCCACGGGCACGGTGCTCGACTCCACGGCGCTGCCCATCGCCACCTCGCAGGAGAACGAGAACCAGCCCGCCCTCGCCGCCCACAACGGCCAGTTCCTGGTGGCCTGGAGCGGCAACGGCGGCCGCATCGTGACCAACCGGGTGCGCGGCTCGGATGGCGCGCGGCTCGACGGCACGGGCCTGGTGGTGACGGGCTCGGCGCTCACGCCGCCCTCGGTGCTGTTCGACGGGCAGGACTACCGGGTGCTGTGGCAGGACAACCGCGCGGGGGAGCGCAGGCTGCTCACCACGCGCCTGTCCTCGCAGGGCCAGGTGGTCGCCGGAGCGGAGCTCGACCTGTCCTTCGTGCTCTCCTCGACCGAGGGCTACAAGGCCTTCGCCGCCTCGGAGCCGGGCCACTTGCTGGCGGCCTACGCCCCCAGCCACGCGCTGAAGCTGCGCCGCGTGGAGGACGTGCCGCAGCAGGAGCAGCCGCCCTGCAACGAGGGTGAGCCGACGCTGGTGCTCAACGGCAGCGCGGAGCTGGCGCTGGAGTGCACGGCGGGCGCCACGTACACCGATGCGGGCGCGCAGGCCTTCGACGGCTGCGGCAACCCGCTCCCGGTGCAGACGTACAACTCGGGCGCGGACTCCTCCGGGCCGGGGCCGCTGGTGGGCTACGAGGGCAGCTACACGGTCTCCTACGTCGCGATGGACGCCAACGGGCGCACGGCCACCGCCGTGCGGACCGTGAACGTGAATGACAGCGCCGCGCCCACGCTGACCCTCAAGGGCGCCCTGCAGTCGACGCACACCTGCGGCAGCCAGTGGCAGGAGCCGGGCTACGAGGCCCAGGATGCGTGCTACGGGAACCTGGCGCCCACGGTGGTGCGCACGGGCGAGGTGAACGGCTGGGCCGAGGGCACCTACACGGTGACCTACTCGCTGACGGACAGCGGCGGCAACAGCGCCCCGTCCCTCACGCGCACCGTGGAAGTCGTGAACTGCCCCTGGTAGCCCCGGGGCAGGCAGCGGCTCAAGCGCCTGGACTCCCGGTGGCGGGCCCGGGCGCGGCGGCCTTCAGCCGCAGGCCCACGAGGTAGACCTCCATGCTCGCCCCGCGGGTGGCCTCGGGGCGAACCACCTTTACCTCGTCGTAGTGCGAGCGCACCTGGTGGCGGAACTCTTCGAAGTCTCCGCCCATGAAGAGCTTGGCCACGAAGCTGGAGCCGGGCTTGCCCCGCGTCACCGCCACCTCCAGCGCCTTGCCCGCCAGCCGCAGGCTGCGCGCCTCGTCCGTGGCCTTGATGCCGCTCGTCTTGGGGGCCATGTCCGAGATGACCGCGTCGAAGTGCCCCTCGTACATGGCCTTCAGCTTCGCGTCGAAGTCGTCCGCCAGCACGTCCAGCACCGCCGTCGTCACGTGCTTCTGGGTGAAGGGCCGGATGGCGACGATGTCCACCCCGATGACGCGCCCCGAGGGGCCCACCGAGTCGGCCAGAATCTGCAGGAAGCCCCCCGGCGCCGCCCCCAGGTCCAGCACCGCCGCCCCCTTCTTCACCACCGGGAAGCGCTTGAGGATCTCGTCCACCTTGAAGGCCGAGCGGGCCCTCAGGCCCTCTTGCTTGGCTTTCTGGAAATAGTGGTCTTTAGGACGGTAGGGCTTGCCCATATCTGCGGGGGTCCCTACCATTCTAAGCTGTCTCCGGAAAAGGCTTGGGCGAGCGCGGGTGTCAGCTACCCGCGATTGGGCGCATTGGAGGGCTCATGGGCAGCCGTAGCGTGGTAGCGGCAATTGGTATCTCCCTCCTCTCGGTGGGGGCTGCTGGCTACTGCTACACCCGCTCGCAGGCCCTGCACTCCGAGGCTCGGTGGCTGCTCGAGCGCGGCAACGCTCAGGCCGTCGAGTACGCCCAGCGCCTGGACAACTCGGTAGCGGACGCGCAGCTCAAGACGTTCGCCGCCCGGCGCGCGGTGATGGAGCGGGCGCACATCTGGCAGCGCGGGCAGATGCTGGGAGTGATGGCGGCGGCCATCTCGGCCCTGGTGGCGTACATGCTGTACCTGCTGACCCGGCTGGACTCGCAGCTCGACGACGCGGCCGCCGAGGCCCCCGCCGAGATCCCCTCTTCGTCCGGCTCGACTGCCCCCTCGCAGTCCTCTTCGGGGCTCGTGCCGACGCCCCACCGCTGAGCGCTCGCGGCACCCGTAGCTCGCTGGCACAATGGCGCCCTCTCCCGGAGGAGCCATGCCCGGCTGCGCACACTGCGGACACAAGCTCGAGGTGGTCGGAAACCAGGTGGGGCGGCGCGACGAATGCCCGAACTGCGGCGAGGAGCTGCGCTCGTGCCGCAACTGCCGTCACTACGACCCTGCCGTGAACAAGGAGTGCAAGGAGCCCTTCGCCGAGGTGCCCTCGGACAAGGACTCGGCGAACTTCTGCGAGCTGTTCCAGATTGGCGAAGGGGGCCTCACCGCCAAGGAGAGCCGGGACCAGCTGCTCTCCGCCGCTGAGTCCCTGTTCCGCAAGAAGTGAGGCGCGGGAACCCTCACCCCGTCCCTCTCCCGAGGGGAGAGGGGTTCTTTAGAAGCCGTGCAGCTTCGAGATGATCTCCTTCATGATCTCGGAGGTGCCGCCGCCGATGGTGATGAGCCGCACGTCGCGCCAGGCCCGGGCGATGGGCGTCTCCTCGATGTAGCCCATGCCGCCGTAGAACTGCTGGCAGTCGTAGGCCACCTTCTGCGCCAGATCTCCCGCGAACAGCTTCGCCATGGAGATCTCCTTCACCGGGTTCTGCTTCGCGTCGAACAGCGCCACCGCGTGGTAGGTGAGCCGCTTGGCCGCCTCGATCGCCGTCAGGTGCTCCACGAACTTGTGGCGCCACACCTGGAACTTCATCAGCGGCCTGCCGAACGCCTCGCGCTCGTTGCCGTAGCGGATGGCGTCCTCCACCATCCGCTCCATGCCCGACACCGTGCTGATGGCGGCCACCAGGCGCTCACCCTGGAAGTTGGTCATGATGTTGTAGAAGCCCCCGTTCTCCTCGCCCAGCACGTAGCGCCGGGGGATGCGGCAGTCCTCGAAGTAGAGGATCGCCGTGTCCGAGGCCAGGTTGCCCACCTTGTCCAGCTTCTTGGACACCGTGAAGCCCTTCACGTCCGTGGGGAACGTCACCAGCGAAATTCCGCCGTAGCCCTCCTCGCCCGTGCGCACCCCCAGCGTGATGAAGTCCGCCCGCGTGCCGTTGGTGATCCACATCTTCGAGCCGTTGATGACGTAGTCATCCCCGTCCCGGCGCGCCGTCGTCTTGATGTTGGCCACGTCCGAGCCCGCCCCGGGCTCGCTCACGCCCAGCGCGGCGATCTTCTCGCCCTTGAGCGCCGGCTCCAGGAACTCGCGCTTCTGCTCGTCCGTGCCGATCTCGTTGATGATGGGCGTGGCCATCTGGCCCTGCACCATCAGCGCCATGTTCACGCCCGCGTTCTGGCTGCGCGCCAGCTCCTCGCAGAACGCCGTGACGAACCAGTAGTCCAGCCCGCTGCCGCCGTACTTGGGGTCGTGGTTGATGCCCAGGAAGCCCAGCTCGCCCGCCTTCTTGAAGACCTCGCGGGGGAAGATGCCCGCCCGGTCCCACTCCAGCGCGTGGGGCGTCAGTTCCTTCTCGACCCAGGCCCGCACACTCTTGCGGAAGGCCTCATGCTCCTCGGTGAAGGGGTTGATCATGGTCGCTCCTGGATGATGATTGACTCTTCAGTCAATAGCAGGCGACCCGTGTGCGAACAAGCATCCTCCCCTGCTCTGGACCCTTCATGCTCTCGCTCTCATTGGTACTCCTCGGGCTGGCGGCGGCAGTG
>DASVVJ010000239.1:0-7226 GCA_036389955.1 Myxococcaceae bacterium | reverse complement strand
GTGCGCGATGGCCACTGGGGCTTGTTTCGGGTGATTGCTGAAGAAGTCCTCAACGTCCTCGAGCTGTCCAGTATCCGCGATGAAGTTGAGGAGTGCGATGAGAAGGAGCACGGACTTTTGTTCGGGCTCTGAGGCCTCGTTCAGCGCCCTGAAGAGCAGTTCCGCCGCCAGCTTAGCGAGTTTGCTCTGGGGAGAACTCAAGCGTGCACTGACGTGAGGCTGCGCTGGTGGCGCTGTTCCACTCAGGAAGTCTTCGAATCGGTAGACCTGCCCAGTGACATGAACGAAGTGGCAGAGTACGCGCAAATAGCGCCAGAGCTTCTCATCGTCTGGACTCTTGAAACTCGCTGCTTGCCTCCGAGATGCGATGAGAAGCACCACGTCTGCAAGATCATCATGGATGCTCACCTGCAGACCTCTGCGAGCTGGAGTCCGGGGGACAGTGGTGGGGAACCTTCCGCCAGGAGCACGAGTGGCGCGAGAACGAGCGCTGCCCCCGCAGTGCCTGCGATGACAACGACGAAGGCCACGCCAGCAATCACTACGGCAGTGCCTACGACAAGCTCGGTATGATGTCTCTTGAGCCAGTCAATGGCGGGATCTATCGCGTCGAACTCCGCAGCGTAGTCGTCCGCCCATTCACCACGGCCCTTCTTGCATTCGATCGAAGCCTCCATGCAATTGCTGGGACACCACCAACTTCTCGCGATGCGCCAGGGCTGTGCCTTGGTATCGATGTACTTACGATGACCGATGACGAAGGGCCTACTACTCGTGAGACAATCTCTCTCGCATTGGTCATATCGACCGTCGCAATACGCATCCAATCCAGATGAGGAAACGCGTACGATATTTCGACGGATTCGTGCTGTGCTCAGCGTGTGCTGGAATCTCTCAACTTCGAAGTCTTGCAGCGGAATCCAGGCATGCGTCACGGTCCCATCGGGTTGTTGCTCGAGAGCTATCGCATACTTGGCTAAGTCCTGAGGACCCGAGGGCCTGGTTGCAGAGAAGCGCGTCGTACCGCATGCAACGAGCATGCAGGCAATACTCGCCACCAACATCCGCTGTATCAGTGAGGCCGTTTTCACGAGGGTGACATCTCCCGAGTTGCGGTGCTGTTGAGGCTGGTGCAAGGAGCCTCATTCATAGGGCTGAGCATCACTCGGCATAGCCCGCAGCGCCATCGATGGGTGTATCCTGGCAGCGCTTGAGTGCCGCCTCCATGGAGGCGGGCACCAGGGGACTGGCGTCCACCTGGTGGCCCAACCGCGGCTTCTTCCACACGGCGGAGTTCGCGCCAGAAAACACGATGCGGCTGGCCCTGGCGCGCAGGCGCTCGAAGGGGACCGTGCCCCAGAACCGGCTGTCCCAGGCGTTGTCCCGGTTGTCACCCATGACGAACACCTGGCCGGGAGGAACCACGGTCCGGCTGGGCTGCCGGGGGGCGCTGAGGTCCTGGAGGACGATGTACCGGCGGTCCGCCTGGGTTTCGAGGAATGCAGTCATCGACTGTACCTGCTGGCGCTCATCATCAGGCCAGGGCCCCAACAGGCAGCGTTCAAGCAGCACGCCGTTGACGAGGACATCCCCCATGGCCTGTACCTCGACGGTGTCGCCGGGCAGACCCACCACGCGCTTGAGGTAGTCCCGATTCTCCTCGGGGTGGGAGAAGATCACCACCTCCCCGCGCCGGATGGCCTCGCCCGCCGCCTGTGCCGAGCGATAGGGCCACTGGAGCCCCGCGACGACATCCCCGCGGTTGAACGCCGGGTACATGGAGCTACTGGGGATGCGCCACGTGTGCACCACCAGCGACCGGAGCACCACCAGCCCCACGAGCCCGAGCGCACCGGCGCCCACGAGCAGGAAGAGGAAGAGCCGAAGCCGGGTTTTTTTCATGGGAGCCGCCTTACTTCCCTAGCGCGGAGGTGAGCACGAAGCGGCCGCACAGCTCGAGGGCCAGGGCGGACTCCGGCTCGTTGTAGAAGCTGCCGGTGAACACGGCCACCAGGTTCAACGAGGGGAACACGAAGAGGTACTGGCCCCCATTGCCCCGCGCGAAGAAGGTGTCCACCGGGGTACCGGAGATCCCGAACGTGTTGACCCACCAGAGGTAGCCGTACTTCGAGTCTCCCAGGGGATGGCTGCCGGTGGTGGACTCCTTTACCCAGGCCTCGGGGACGAGCTGCTGGCCTCGCCACCGGCCCCCCTCCAGCATCACCTGACCCAGCTTGGCGAAGTCCCGGGGGCGCAGGTGCAGGTGCCCTCCCGTGTCGGTGCGCCCGCCATCCGCGTGCTGCCACTTGAGCTGGGTGATGCCCAGCGGCTCGAAGAGGTGACGCCGGGCGAACTCGGGAAACGGTTCCCCGGCGGCGTTCTCCACCGCCGCGCCCAGCACCACCACGCCCCCGGTGCAGTAGGCGCTGGTCTGGCCGGGCTCCTCCGTCATCGGCAGATCGAGGATGAACTTCACCCAGTCCCGTGAGTCGTACATCCGCTCTTCCTTGCCGGGGGAGTTCTCCTGCCAGTCGTTGCACGCCAGCCCGGTGCGCATCTGCAGAAGGTGCCGCAGCGTCAGCCGCTCCTTGCGCGCGTCCTCGTTCTTCAAGGGCGCGTACTCGCGCAGCAGGGGCAGCACGGGCGTGTCCACGCCGGGCAGCAGCTTCTGCTCCAGGGCAATGCCCGTGAGCATCGAGGTGAGGCTCTTGGTGGCCGAGCGCAAGTCATGCGACTTGTCGCGGCTGAAGCCATTCCAGTAGCGCTCGTAGACGAGCTTGCCGTTACGGGCGATGAGCAGCGAGTCCGGTGCGGGGTAGTCGCCGGAGGCGAGCTGGCGCTCGAGCTCCGCGAGCCGCTCGGGGTTCATGCCCTCGGCTTCCAGCGAGGAGACCTCCCAGCCGTCATCGAGCGGATCGGGCGGGCTGCCAGGGCCCTCCATCCTGTAGCCACCACAGGCGGCCATGCCGCACGCGAGCACCAGGAGCCACAGGCGGCCGTCACGGGACGTCCGCGAGGCAGTCAGATCGACCATCATCCGGTGAGGTAATGGCAAGGCCCTCAGAATGTCCAGATTGCCTCGGAGACGCCGCACAGAAGGAAGCCGGAGCGCAGGCAAAGCCTCCTGACAAGAAGCAGCGGGCTCCTGTCCTTCTTATGCTCTGATCGCGCCCCCACGGCCGTCCGCGCCGCCGCCGCCCGGCCCGTGACCGCTCCGCCGCGGGATCGCATCTCTACTTGGCCTCGGCACGGCGGTGATGCATCGCTATCACGCCGGACGCGAAGCGCTTCGTGGAGAGGAGTTCGAGGCGCCGCGGGGACGCGAGGCCCTGGAACAGAGTCGGCCCGTGGCCGGCGAGAACCGGGTGGAGGACGATGCGATACTCATCGATGAGTCCCAGCCGCTCTAGCGCGGCCCCGAGCGTGGGGCTGCCCACGAGGACGCCGCGCGGGGTCTTCTCCTTGAGCTGCGCCACGGCTTCCTGCAGATCCCCCGTGATGTGGACGGTGTTGTTCCACGGGAAGTCGCGGCGCGACGACGACACGACGTACTTCGGCTTGGCGTCCAGCTTCTGCGCCCACTGCCGCATCGCCCGCGGCGCCTTCTCGTCGCGCGCCACCGCCGGCCAGGCGCTCTCCATCATCTCGTAGGTGACGCGCCCCCACAGCATCGCCCCGGCTGCGTCCATGAGCTGCGTGAAGTGGTCGTGCAGCTCGTCGTCCGCGATCCCCTCGCGATGGTCGCAGCACCCGTCCAAGGTCACGTTGAGTGCGAAGGTCAAGAGCCCCATGCGGTTCCTCCAGGATGGTTGCAAATTGCAACCGGTTTCAAGTTGCAGGCGGTGGGCTTGCCGTGCAAGACGAAAATTCGCCCCGCTATGACTGACCCGCGCCGCTCCGGCTGCCCCATCAACCTCACGCTCAAGGCGCTGGGCGACAAATGGAGTCTCATCGTCGTCCGCGACATCATGTTCGGCGGTCGTCGGCGCTTCCGGGAGCTGCTCGCCGGGTCGGAGGAGCGCATCGCCTCCAACGTGCTGGCGGATCGGCTGCAGCATCTGGTGGCGCTGGGGTGCTGACGCGCGCCGCGAATCCGACGCACAAGCAGAAGCAGGTCTACGGCTTGAGCGAGAAGGGATCTCAAGGGTTACCCACCTGCGCCGCTCCTGTTCGTACCTTCCTCCAGCGTGCTCACGCTCAAGACCGGGCGGGTCGTGGTCTTCAAGGACGGGCACGCGCTTTTGCTACCAGGGAGGGTGCGTGGTTGCGTACCTGTGCGGTAGGGTCCCTGTGCCCCGCCGGTTGCAGGAGCAGCGCGATGACCAGTTCCGATCCTCACGCCCCATTCCACGGCGCCACCGTGGGCCGCTGGCGCATTCTGCAGCGCGTGGGTAGCGGCAACAACGGCATCATCTACCGCGTCTGCCTCGCTGAGCGGCCCGAGGAGGGGGAGTACGCCCTCAAGATGGCGCGCGAGTCGAGGGATCCGCGCTTCGAGCGGGAAGCTGGGCTGCTCTCTCGCCTCGCACATCCCCACGTGCCGGCCTTGAGGGAGCGCGGCGTGTGGAAGGCTCCGTGGCAGAGCGAGTATCCCTACTTCGTCATGCAGTGGGTGGAGGGGGTGCCACTGTACGAGTGGGCAGCCCGGCGCGGCTTCTCCTCCCGCCAGGCGCTGAGCGTGCTCGCGCAGGTGGCGCGCGCGCTGGAGGCCACTCACGTGCTCGGCGTGCACCGCGATGTGAAGGGGGACAATGTGCTCGTTACCCCCGAGGGGCGGGCGGTGCTGGTGGACTTCGGCTGCTGCTGGTACCAGGGCGCCCACCCCCTCACGGAAACCCCCGTGCCCCCAGGCACCGGATCGTACCGCTCACCGCAGTGCCTGCGCTTTCAGCACCGGTTTCAGAACACCTTCGAGGCGCGCTACGACTACCGGCCAGAGGATGATGTGTATGCGCTGGGGGTGACGGCCTACTTTCTGGTGACGGGGAGCTACCCTCCACCGGGGACGGACCCGCGTAGGCTGCCCCCCAGCGAGCTGGCCACCATGGCGCCGGAGCTGGAGGCACTCATCCTTCGCATGCTCTCCGAGGAGCCCGAGGCGCGCGGCACCGCGGGTGAGCTCGCCGAGGCCCTGGAGCGCGCCGCCAAGCGCGCCGGGCCCGAGGCCGACACCCGCGTGCTGCCCTCCCGCTCCATGCTGCCCACCGAGCGCGCCGCGTGCCCTGGCCCCTCCCGCGGGCAGTTGGCCCGCCAGACCGTGCGCAGGTTCGCGCGAGAGCACCTGGCGGCGCTCGGTGTGGCTGGTGCCCTCGCGGCGTGCATGCTGGGGGGGGCACTGCTGCTGCCTTTCCCGTCTCGGCCGGAGCTTTTCGCCGGCGAAGAGCAGGAAGACGCTGGCATGGAAGAGCAGGCCGTGGGGCTCGGGGATGGCGGGGTGGAGGACTCGGTGCTGGCGTCGGCACAGTCTAAGCCCACCTACGGGGTGCCGGTGTTCGCCGATCCCATGCCGACGAAGCCTCTGCCAGGACAGCACAGGCCGCCTTGTCCGCCATCGACCCGGTCGATCGAAGGAGCCTGCTGGTACGGGCCGTTGGAGGGAGTGAGGCCTCCATGCCCAGGCGTCTACGAGCATGAGGGTAAATGTTATGGACCAGCCTATCCAGACAGGCGTCAGCCCACTTCGGAGGAACCCTGAATAGAGGCCCAGGCCTCTGCCATGCACCTGATGGGAGCGCGGCCTGGGCAGGCGTGTACCCCAAGGGGGGCGCGGCCTGTCCACCGGGCCGGGACCCTCACTTGGGCGGCCCTGTCAGTGGCCCTCCTCGGCTCCTGGCACCCTCCTTCCCCCTCAACAGGGCCCCCATTCCTCTGATGCTTCGGCCATACGGAGAGTGTTGACCGGGTCACCGGTGGTGATGTACTTGACGCAAAGCCGTCACTACCCAGCAGAAAGGGTAGCCCCCATCGAGGTGGCGAGTGGCGAAGCCCATGCCATCGCATGGCATCACTGAGAAGGGGAATCGATGTACCGGCCTGTATTTGTCTGTCTTCTGAGTCTGGGAGTCGTAGTCGCTGCTGCACGTTGCGGTACCAGCGTGGTGGAAGAAGAGTCCGCGCTGATCACTCAGCAGTCCACACTGGCGGGGACCTGGCAGGCGACGGGGGCCATGCCCCAGGCGAAGCGTTACCACGCCGCGACGGTGCTGAGCTCTGGCAGGGTGTTGGTGACGGGCGGTTGGGGCAGTGGCTATCACGCCTCGGCGGTGGTGTACGACCCGGCGACGGGAACGTGGTCCAGCGCTGGCTCAATGGCGATGGCGCGGCAGGCGCACGTCGCCGTCCTGCTGCCCACGGGCAAGGTCCTGGTGGCCGGCGGGGAGAATAGCGCCGGAGTCCTTGGCACAGCGGAGGTGTATGAGCCGGCGTCTGGGAGCTGGACGGGGACCGGGAGCTTGACCCAGGCGCGTGCGTACGCGGCCGCCACTGTGCTGCCCTCGGGAAAGGTGCTGGTGGTGGGCGGGCAAGCGTCTGGCGCTCAGCGCACGGTGGATGTGTATGACCCAGGCTCAGGAACCTGGAGCGCGGGAGCCCAACTGCTGACGGCGAGGCGGAGCCACACGGTGACGGTGCTGAGCAACGGGAAGGTGCTGGTGGTAGGAGGGTGGAGTGGAGGAGCGACGCGAGCGGCGGAGCTGTACGACCCGGCGGCGAACAGCTGGAGCGCGACGGGCTTGCTGAGCACGGCACGGTACGACCATACGGCGACGCTGCTGCCCTCGGGGAAAGTGTTGGTGGTGGGCGGGCGTATCAACAGCAGCACAGCGGTTGCGAGCGCCGAGCTGTATGACCCGGCGACAGGGACGTGGAGCACCGCGGGGACCATGGCGGGAGCGCGAGCCTCGCACACGGCGACTCGGGTGGGGAGCCAGGTGGTCGTGGCCGGAGGAGACACAGGAGCGTGGAACACAGGCCTGGCGAGCGTGGAGGTGTACGACGCGACAGCGGGGACGTGGACGACGACCGGCTCGATGATCGGCGCGCGCAGCTTCCATGTGGCGGCATTGCTGAGCGCCAGCAACCAGGTGCTGGTGGCGGGAGGGCACGCGGGCTCCTTGACTGCGACGGCGGAGCTGTATGACGCCGGTGCACCGCCAAACCCATGCACCAACAACACCTACTACCGTGACGCGGATGGGGATGGGCGTGGCAATCCGTCCGTGAGCATC
>DASVVJ010000238.1:0-2004 GCA_036389955.1 Myxococcaceae bacterium | reverse complement strand
CCCAATCCTGGTTGGCCATGCGCCGTGCAGCGTAGCACCTTGCGCCATGGCCCTGCTTGGCTCCTGGAGGGCAGCCACCGTGGGGCTTGCAGCCCGTTCGTGAAGCGGGCCAGATGGGAGGATGCCAGGCACCGGTCACTTCGAATCACTCGGCTGGATGGAGCCTCCAGGCTTTGCCGGCCGGGAGGTGGGCATCTTCCTACCGCCCGGCTTCAATCCGCGGGTGCCCACGCCCGCGCTCGTTCTCTTCGATGGGCAGAACGTCTTCGAGGGTCCACCGGGGCGGGACGAAGGGTGGTTCATCCACCGGGCCATCGAAGGGCTCGACCCGCGCTGGAATGTGGCACCGCTGGTGGTCGCCATTCCCAGCGGCCCCTCCTGGGCCGAGCGTGAGAACGAGCTGACGCCCTGGCCCACCGAAGGCCGGGGAGGACGCGCCGATGCTTTCCTCGACTGGGTCGCCCATGCGGTGATTCCGCGCACGCGGGAGCGCTTCCTGCTGCCGGAGGGGGCACTGGGAGCAGTGGTGGGTGGAGCCTCCTGGGGAGGACTGCTCGCGCTCCATGCGCACTTCCGGTTTCCGCACCTCTTCGGTGGAGCGCTGGCCCTGTCGCCCAGCTGCTGGGTGGGAGACTTCGCCATCTTCGAGTCGTTGCGCCGGCAAGCGCGCCCGCCCTTCAGCCGCATCTACATCGACTGCGGAGGCCTTGAGGCGGAGGGCCGGATGCTGCCGCCAGCCAGGGCCCTCTCCGAGGAGTTGCGCGCCCGGGGCTACTCCCGAAGTCAGCTGTGGTGGCGGCCGGATCCCCCTGCGGACCACAACGAACGTGCCTGGCGCAGGCGTCTTCCCCGGGCGCTGCGCTTCATGTTCCGCCGGGGCCCCAGACCGGGCAGGCCCTGAAGGGCTCGCGAGGCGCTACGAGCCGCCCTCGCTCGCCCCCGTTTTTCCGGCGGATTCACCTGGACGCTCGCGCTCGTAACGCTCGCCCCACTCGAGCATGCCCTGCAGCACCGGCCCCAGGGATTGGCCGAGCGGGGTGAGGCTGTACTCCACACGCGGGGGCACCTCGGGGAAGACGCGCCGCTCGATGAGGCCGTCGCGCTCGAGCTCGCGCAGCTGCACGGTGAGCGCCTGGCGCGGCGCGCCCACCTGGCCCAGCAGGGAGTTGAAGCGCTGCGTGCCCTCGAAGAAGAGGAAGTAGAGGATGAGCGGCTTCCACTTGCCACCGATGACGTTGACGGTGGTCTCGACGGCGCAGTGCCTGTTGCCTTGCATGGCGGCTCCCAAGGTCTACTTCCTGTGTGACGGCTCGGCCACGGTGAGCACTCCGCTGTGACGCGCGGAGGAGTGTGCGCTCAGGCGGCTGCGGAGAGACGCTTGCCCAGGTATTCCTCCAGCGCCTGGAAGGTCTGCTCGCGGCCAAGGTCATTGTGCGGCTCGTGGTGGCCGCCGGGCACCAGCACCAGGCGTTTGTCCTGGGAGCGGGCGGCCTCGTACACCTGGCGCGCTCCCGCGGCGGTGTTGATCCGGTCCGATTCCCCGTGGACCACCAGCAGCGGTAGCTGAAGCTCCGACGCGTGGGCCTTGCACCAGTCGATGGTGTTCAGCGACTCCGTGCCCCACCGGGCCGAGCCCAGCCCATGCACCAACGGATCCGCGATGTACTCGGACACCACCTCGGGGATGCGCGACAGCGCGGTCTTGTCCAGCTTCACCGCGATGGACAGCGTGGGCCAGACGCGGGACATCAGGCGAGCGATGGCCACCAGCAGCGGCGTGGCCGCGCCCACCGGATCCACCGCCAGGCCACTGAGGATCAGCCCACTCAGCCCCTGGGAATGGTGCAGCACGTAGTCCAGCGCGATGATCGAGCCCAGGCTGTGGCCCAGCAGGAACACCGGACGGCCGGGCTCCTGCTTCGCCACGTGGCCAAGGAAAGCCTTCACGTCATCGCGGTACTCGGCCCAGGAGTTGATGTGGCCACGCTGGCCCGGGGAGCGCCC
>DASVVJ010000237.1:0-19596 GCA_036389955.1 Myxococcaceae bacterium | reverse complement strand
GGGGGCATCATCTTTATCCGAGCCAATCAGCTGGCGGGCGCTGGCACTTTCATCGCCAACGGCAGCGCGAGCACCATCACGACGGATGCCGCCAGCGGAGGCGGCGCGGGCGGCACTCTCTACCTGCGTATTGCTGGCTCGGCGACGTGCGGCACCCTCCAGGCGGCAGGGGGAACTGGTGGTAGCACCCACGGCGTTGCGGTAGGGCCCGGGGGAGGTGGCGGAGGTGGCAGGATTCTCTTCCAGAAGGGGAGCGGTACCTGTGCGGCGACCGGCACCAGCGTCATCGGCGCCAGCTTTGGCACCCAGCAGGATCCGAGTGCCCCGGGTGGACTGGCTTATGGAGCACAAGCGGGAAGCAGCGGCCAGATCATCAGCCTACCAGGCGGCTTCATTGTCCCGGCGCCCCCTGTGGTGGCGACGCCGGACAACACCTCCTTCATCAATGACGCCACGCCTGTCTACACCGGCACGCTCAGCTCGCCATTCCCGGCTGGAACCGAGGTGATCCTCTATGTGGATGGTGCCGAGGTGCAGAGGGTGAGTCCGGAGCCCGCAGGCTCGTGGTTCTTCACACCCACCACGAACCTGCCGGAGGGACCTCATTCGGTCAACGCCGTGAGCATCAATACGATTCAAGGGCTTCAGAGTATTTCAAGTCCCATCAACCGCTTCACGGTGGACACCACGGTACCCTCTGCACCCATCCTCACCGCGCCCGCCGATGGCTCAACCCTCACCAGCAACCTCCCGCTCTACAGTGGAACCGCCGAGCCTGGCAGCACCGTCACGGTGGTGGTGAATGGAGCGGTTGGGGGCACCGCCATCACCGATGGCCTGGGAGCCTGGAGCTTGAGACCCACGGCTCCCCTGGTGGAAGGCCTTCACACGGTGACGGCCCATGCCACGGACAGGGCGGGCAATATCAGCGAGAGTTCGGCGCCCCACACCTTCACCGTGGACACGCTGGCTCCAGCCACACCCATCATCACCACCCCGGTCAACAACTCCATCACCAGGACCAACCCGCCGCTGTACAGCGGGACCGCCGAAGCCGGCAGCAGTGTCACCGTGGTGGTGGACGGAACGGAGGTGGGCACCCTGGCCGCCGATGCCTCGGGAGCGTGGAGCCTCACTCACCCCGTGTCCCTGCCCGAAGGACTCCACGTGGTGAAGGCGCGAGCCACGGATGCCGCGGGGAATATAAGCGCGGACTCGAACACGCATGTCTTCACGGTGGACACCCTGGCTCCGGCGGCGCCCAGGGTCACCTCGCCTGCCCACGGCTCGGCCACCAACACCAACCCACCGCTCTACAGCGGGACCGCCGAAGCCGGTAGCTCGGTCACCGTGGTGGTGGATGGCGTGGCGGGGACCACAACGGCAAATGCCTCGGGTGCCTGGAGCTTCACACCGGGAGTGCTCCTGCCAGACGGCCCTCACGTGGTCATCGCCCGGGCCGCGGATGCGGCGGGCAACCTGGGTGTTGACTCGCAGCTCCATCGCTTCACGGTGGACACCGTGGCGCCGGTGGCTCCCAGAGTCACCCGGCCGGCCCACGGCTCGATCACCAGCAGCCAGCCGATCTACAGCGGGACCGCCGAGGCCGGCAGCACCGTCACCCTGATGGTGGATGGGGTGGGGGTGGGCACCACGAGGGCCAACGCCTCGGGGGCCTGGATCTTCCTGCAGCCGGAGTTGCCGCCAAACAGCCACGAGGTGAGCGCCCTGGCCACGGACATGGCGGGCAACACGAGCGAGAATTCAGCCAGCCACGCCTTCACGGTGGACACCCTGGCTCCGGTCGCGCCCCAGATCATCACGCCTTCCCACGGCTCGACGACCACCCGCAACCAACCGCTCTACAGCGGAACCGCGGAGGCTGGCAGCACCGTCACCGTGGTGGTGGATGTGGTGGGGGTGGGCACCACCACGGCCAATGCCTCAGGCACGTGGGTGTTTCTGCCGCCCCCGCTGGCGGAGGGCTCTCACGCCGTGAAGGCCCAGGCACTGGATGTCGCAGGCAATCTGGGCGAGAGCTCGGACGCCCACACCTTCACGGTGGACACCCTGGCTCCGGCGGTGCCGAAGGTTCTCGCGCCTGTGAACGGGTGGGCCACCCGCAACCAGCCGCTCTACAGCGGGAAAGCGGAGGCCAGTAGCATCGTCACCGTGGTGGTGGATGGAACGGCGGTGGGGACCGCAGAGGCCGATGCCCTGGGGGACTGGATCCTCGCTCCGCCCGTGCCACTGGCGGATGGCAGTTACCAGGTGAGCGCATGGGCCACGGATGGAGCGGGCAACCTCAGCGCCAGCTCGGACCCCTCTCACTTCCGGGTGGACACCACGGCTCCCACGGTACCCAGCTTCACCATGCCCGCTCCGGGACTGAAGACCCAGAACACCCAGCAGAGCTACGGCGGCAAGGCAGAAGCGGGGAGCACCGTGACGGTGTGGCTCAACGGCCAGCCGGCAGGCACTGCGGTAGCGAGTGCCTCAGGAGACTGGAGCATCACTCCGGAGACCGCGCTGCCCGACGGCGACTACACGGTCGAAGCCTCCGCCACGGATGAGGCGGGCAATCCGGGCGACCGCTCGGCTTCCCAGCGCCTCACGGTGGACACCGCGCCTCCCCCTGTGCCCGAGGTGACGACGCCCGGAGCGGCGGTTGACAGCCGGATGCCCGTGATTGGTGGCACGGCAGAGCCCCACAGCACCGTGAAGGTGTGGCTGGACGGGCAAGAAGCCGGGGACATCACCGTTCAAAAGACAGGGGCCTGGAGCTTCACCCCCACTTCTCCCCTGAGTCCAGGGCCTCACGAGCTCTCTGTCACGGCTAAGGATGAGGCGGGAAATCTCAGCCTGGATTCCACGGTGTATCGCTTCACTATCCAGAAGAGCCATTACGGCTGGAGCTGCGCCACCACGCCCTCGCTCTCAGCGGCCTGGGCTTTGTGGGTCCTGGCCTTGTTTCTCCGGGTGAAGCGTCGGTAGGCAGATTTCCTGCATCATTTTCCGCCGCGCCGGCTCTCGGTAGGAGAGCACCATTTTCACAGGGGAAACGATGACTCGAGACGTCCTTTCGACGGACCGCCGGCCACAGCGCGGCTCAGGACCCTGGACCGTGCTGGCGGCTGCACTCGCCCTCGTCCTTGCCTCGTGCGAGCCCTCCTTGGAGCCCATCTCGGACAGGGCCCCAGGACTTGGCCAGCCTTCGCTGCTTACCGGCAGTCCCGGTGGGAGCGTGCTGCCCCCTCTGGCGTGGGCAAGGCAAGCCCACACCGCGACGCTGCTGCCCTCGGGCAAGGTGCTCATCGCGGGAGGGGAGGGCGCCAGCGGTACCCTGACCCGCGCTGAGCTGTATGACCCGGCGACCGGCGCCTGGGCTCCTACCGGCTCCCTCGCTCAGGCTCGCAGGGACCACACGGCGATACTGTTGCCCTCGGGCAAGGTGCTCGTCGTGGGCGGGCATGGCACCAGCGCCACCCTGGCCAGCGCCGAGCTGTATGACCCGGCCACCGGCACCTGGGGGGCCACCAGCTCGCTCCCGCTGGCTCTCCACCAACACACCGCGACGCTGCTGTCTTCGGGCAAGGTGCTCGTCGTGGGCGGGTATGGCACCAGCGGCTCTCTGGCCACCGCCATGCTGTATGACCCGGCCACCAACGCCTGGGCCGCCACTGGCTCGCTCTCCGAGGCCCGCGGGAGCCATACGGCGACGCTGCTGCCCTCGGGCAGGGTGCTCGTGACGGGCGGGAAGGGCAGCGACAGCTACCTGCCCAGCGCCGAGGTGTATGACCCGGCCACCGGTGTCTGGACCGCTACCGGCTCGCTCGCTCAGGCTCGAAGGAGCCACACCGCGACGCTGTTGCCCTCGGGCAAGGTGCTCGTAACGGGCGGGAAGGGCTTCAACAACGCCACGGTCAGCACCGAGCTGTATGACCCAGCCGCCGGCGCCTGGACCCCCACCGGCTCGCTCTCCGAGGCCCGCGAGAGCCACACCGCGACGCTGCTGCCCTCGGGCAGGGTGCTGGTGACGGGAGGAGAGGGCCCGGGGAGCCTGCCCCTCCATGCCGAGTTCTATGACTCGGACACGGGCGCCTGGACCTCCTCCGTCTCGCTCTCCGAGGCCCGCGCCTTCCATACGGCGACGCTGCTGCCCTCGGGCAAGGTGATGATGGTGGGCGGCTCAGGCGCCAGCGGCGTCCTGGCCAGCGCCGAGTTGTATGACCCAGCCCCTGGATTCTGGACGCCCACCGCACCGCTCCCCTGGGGCCGCTATGGCCACAGGGCCTCGCTGCTGCACTCCGGCAAGGTGCTCGTGGTGGGTGGCGCCAGTACCGGCTTCCTGACCGACGCCGCACTGTATGACCCGGACACCGGCGTCTGGACTGTTACCGGCTCGCTCACCCAAGGCCGGCTGTTTCATACGATGACGTTGCTGCCATCGGGCAAGGTGCTCGTGGCGAGCGGGTATGGCACCGGCGGCACCATGGCCAGCGCCGAGCTGTACGATCCGGTCTCAGGCTCCTGGACTGTCACGGGCTCGCTTGCGCAGCGGCGCGAAGAGGCCACCGCCACGCTGCTGCCCTCGGGCAAGGTGCTCGTCGTGGGGGGTAGGAGCCAGTATCCCGATGGCCAGCTCGCCAGCGCCGAGGTGTATGACCCGGCCACCGGTGCCTGGACTGCGACCGGCTCGCTCGCGCAGGCCCGTGACGGCCACACGGCGACGCTGCTGCCCTCGGGCAAGGTGCTCGTGACGGGCGGGTATGCCGGGAGCCCCCTGGCGAGCGCTGAGCTGTATGACCCGGTCACCGGCACCTGGTCTGCGACCGGCTCGCTCGTTCAGGCCCGCTACCTCCACACGGCGACGCTGCTGCCCTCGGGAAAGGTGCTCGTGGCGAGCGGGGCTGATGGCCCTATCATCTCGAGCGCCGAAGTCTATGACCCCGCCACCGGTGCCTGGACGGCCACCGGCTCGCTTGCCCAAGCCCGCATCGGCCACACGGCGACGCTGCTGCCCTCGGGCAAGGTGCTCGTGGCGAGCGGTGGAGACTTCGGCAGTGACGGTAGCGTGAGCAGCGAGATGTATGATCCGGCCACCGGTTCCTGGACGGACGCCGGCCGGCTCAATCGATATCGCCGCCACCACACGGCGACGCTGCTGCCCTCAGGGCGGGTGCTCGTGACGGGCGGGTACCTCTTCGAGGCCGGCGCCGAGCTGTATGACGACACGGGCGCCGACCCCTCGTGGCGGCCTGGCATCGTCAGTGTCTCGAGCGATCCGGTGGTGCCTGGCAATGTCTTCACCGTGAACGGCTCGCTCTTGCGTGGCATCTCGGAAGCCAGTGATGGCAGCGGCCATTCCTCTCCCACCAATTTTCCCTTCCTGACGCTGCTGGACCTCGCCAGAGAGAGGCTGGTCGTGTTGCCCCCGAGGGACTTCTCAAGCACACACGTCACAGCCCGCCTGCCCGCGATCCTCACGGGGCAGTACCTGCTGTCCGTCACCGTCAATGGCCTGACCACCAGCAAGCCGCTCGCCATCTCCACCGACCCGGCTTCGCCGGACTACACGCCTCCCGCTGTCACGCTCACGGCTCCCGTGGCGGGGGCCACCGTCAGTGGCAACGTCACCCTCACCGCGACGGCTACGGACAACGTGCGTGTCACCCTCGTCGAGTTCTACGAGGGCAGCACGCTGCTGGGGACCGACACCTCCTGGCCGTACAGCCTCAACTGGGACACACGTACAGGTGCCAATGGTGAGCGCACGCTTACCGCGAAGGCCCATGACGCCGCGGGCAACACCGGCTTCGCTCAGGTGAAGGTGACGGCCAACAATGACTTCACCGCGCCCACGGTGACGCTCACCGCGCCAGGCGCGGGCGCGACGCTGAGCGGCACGGTCACTCTCTCGGCCACCGCCAGCGATGACCGGGCCGTCACCAAGGTGGCCTTCTTCGTTGGCAGCACCCAGGTGGGCAGCGACACCGCGGCGCCGTTCTCCTTCAACTACAACACCCGGAGCGAGGCCAACGGGGCCCAGGTCATCACCGCCATGGCGTATGACGCCGCGAACAACGTGGGGGCCTCGGCACCGGTGAACGTAACCTTCGACAATGACTTCACGCCGCCCTCGGTGACGCTCACCACGCCAGGCGAGGGAGAGACGCTGACAGGGACCGTCGTTTTCACGGCCACGGCCAGTGACGATCGGGCTCTCACCAGGGTGGCGTTCTTTGTCGGCACCACCCAGGTGGGCACCGACAACACGGCGCCGTTCTCCTTCAGCTACAACACCCGGAGCCAGGCCAATGGAGCCAAGGTCCTCACGGCCAAGGCCTATGACGCCGTGAACAACGTGGGAACCTCGGCGCCGGTGAACGTGACCTTCGACAATGACTTCACGCCGCCCTCGGTGACGCTCACCGCACCGGGCGAGGGAGAGACACTGACGGGGACCGTCGTCTTGACGGCCACGGCCAGCGACGCGGCGGGGATCGCCAGGGTGGCGTTCTTCGTCGGTACCACCCAGGTGGGCAGCGACACCACGGCGCCGTTCTCCTTCAGCTACAACACCCGGAGCCAGGCCAATGGAGCCAAAGTCCTTACGGCCAAGGCGTATGACACGCTGAACAACGTAGGGACCTCGGCGCCGGTAAACGTGACCTTCGACAATGACCTGACGCCACCCACCACATCCATTGCCTCGCCCACCAGCGGCGCTACGCTCTCGGGAGTGGTGCAGATCGACGCCATCGCGAGCGATGACCGGGGCACCCTCACCAAGGTGGAGTTCTTCCAGGGCTCCACCCTGCTGGGCACCGATACCACGGCACCCTACAGTTGGACCTGGGACACGACGAAGGCGCCCATCGGCAACCACACGTTGAAGACGCGGGCGTGGGATGCGGCCGGCAACTCCGCCTACAGCGCCAATGTCACGGTGACGGTGACTCGACCGTAGGGGGCTTTCGATTGCCGCTGTGGGGCAGTTTTGAGATACAGGCGCGCTCTCCGAGAACGCCATGGACACTTCGCAGACACAGGCCGCAGCAAGCTCCCCATCTGGGCACTGGATGGAGGCGCGTTGGGTCCGCTACGCCCTCTTTGTCCTCCTGGCGTTCCCCGCCTTCCTGCCGTTCAACTTCGTCTACCGCTTCGGGGTGAACTCCCTGCACTGGGACCAGTGGGAGTTCGTCCCCGCGCTGGTGCGGTTCTTCGATGGCGAACTGCGGCTGAGTGACCTGACGTCGCAGCACAACGAGCACCGCCTCTTCTTCCCCCGGCTGATCATGCTCGGGCTGGCGGCGCTCACCCGGTACGACAACCGCGCGGAGATGTACTTCAACGCCGCGCTGCTGGTGGCCATCGGCGCCGTGCTGCTGCGCGCCCACGTGCGCTCCTTCGGCGCCTCCAACCGCTCGTTGTTCGCCTTCCTGCCGGTGCCCTGGCTGCTCTTCACCTGGCGCCAGTACGAGAACCTGCTCTGGGGCTGGCAGTTGCAGATCACCCTCTGCGCGCTCGGCTGCGTGGGCAGCCTGTGGCTGCTGGATGGGGTGAAGGGCCTGGGCCGGCGCTGGCTCGGCGCCACCGCGGCCGCGATCGTGGCCACCTTCTCGTTCGGCTCGGGCATCACCATCTGGCCGGTGGGGGTCCTGTTGATGCTGTGGCAGGGCCGGCGCGACGGGAGCATTCCCTGGCGGGCCATTGGCGCCTGGCTCGCGGTGGCCGCCGTCGCGGGCGTCATGTTCACCTGGAACTTCCAGCGCCCGGGCCTCACGCCCAGCCCGCTGTACTTCCTCCAGGATCCCCAGGGCTCCTCGCAGTTCCTCCTGGCCATCCTGGGCTCGGTGGCCACGGACCACCTGGCTACCAGTGCGGCCTTCGGGGCGATGCTGCTGGCCGCCTGCGGGGTGCTCTTCCTCGAGCGGCGCCGCCAGCGGCTGGAGCCTGGCCCGACGACGTTCGCGCTGGGGTTGATTCTCTTCGCCGGCGCCTCGGCCCTCCTCGTGCTGCTGGGCCGGGCGGGGTTCGGCAAGGACTTCGGTCTCACCTCGCGCTACATCACGCTGACGATGTTCGGCTTCATCGGCCTGCACCGGGCGGTGCTCGCGCTGAAGGAGCCCACCCACCGCGGCCTGTTGATGGGCATCCTCCTGGCCGCCACGGTGGCCTCCGTGTTCTCGTCGTTCACCAGTGGCCTGTCCTCCGGCTTCGGCTCACGCAGCCACCACCGCCGCAACCGGGAGATCCTCCTGAGCCTCGACAAGCGCCCGGACGAAGAGGTCGCGCTGCTCTACGTGCACGTCCACGAGGTGCGCAAGCGCACGGAGGATCTCAAGCGCCTCGGGCTCAACGTCTTCACGCCGAAGAAGTAGCGCTGGGGCCACGAACCCTCACCCCGGCCCTCTCCCGGAGGGAGAGGGTGGGAGGCTCAGCGCGAGCGCAGGGACGTCAGGCGCCCGCGCATGCCCAGCGTGTACCAGCGCAGGTAGTGGGGCAGCCACTTCATCAGCTTGAAGTTGCTCTTGCCCGCCACCCGGTCCGTCCACACCGTGGGCAGCTCGGCGATGCGCCGCCCCTGCAGGTGCGCCTTCACCGTCAGCTCCAGCGCCAGCTCGAAGCCACCCTGGGACTCGATGTCCACCGTGCCGAGGAACTCGCGGCTGTAGAGCTTGAAGTTGTTCGTCGCGTCCCACGTGGGCACGCCCGCCAGCAGGCGCAGGCTGGCGCCCGCCGTGCGCGACAGGAGCCCCTTCACCTTGGGGCCCCCGCGCTGAGCACCGCCCCGCGCGTACCGGCTCGCGGAGACGACCGCGAAGCCCTGCTGGTACAGCGAGTACATCGCGTCCACGCAGCTGTGGTCGTCCGACAGGTCCGCCATCGTCACCAGCACGGCGCCGGACTTCGGGTGCCGCATGCCCGTCTTCAATGCCCCCAGCACGCCCTTGAACTCGTTCTTCACCAGCTGCACGCGCGGATCCTTGGCGGCGATCTCACGCGCCACTGGCAAGGTGGTGTCCTCATCCCGGTCGTAGACGACCAGGACGTCGAACGGCGTGCGCACCTTGCTGGCGAGGCTCTCGTAGAAGGGGCGGAAGTTCTCGGCCTCGTTGTAGACCGGCACGACGACGTGCAGATCCGGCGTGGCCGTCTGGCTCTGGGGGCTCGAAGCGGACATGGCTCCTCCGGGCTAGATGTTGCCGAGCTCCACCTGCTGCTTCACCCAGGGGATCACCTCGTCCAGCATCTGGTCGAGCGAGGTGTCACAGGTGAAGCCGAGCACCTTCTGGGCCTTCGTCACGTCCGGCACGCGCTTCTGCACGTCGTACTTGAACGGATCGTCGGACTTCAGGCGCAGCGGCTGGCCCGGCTTGAGCTTCTTCCAGATCACCTCGGCCAGCTGGCGCACCGTGGTGGACTCGGCCGTGGAGATGTTGAAGTCCTCGTTGAGCGCCGCCGGGTGCTCCATGCACACGCGGATGCCCTTGGCCAGGTCACCGCCGTAGGTGTAGTGGCGCACCTGGCTGCCGTCGCCCAGGATGTGCAGCGGGTCCTGGCCCTTGACGACCTTCTGCACCAGGTCCGGCACCACGTGGCTCATCGCCAGCTTCACGTTGCCGCTCATCACCTCGTGGTCGTTCTTGGCGCGCTTCTCGCCAATGCCCACGCAGTTGAACGGACGGACGATGGTGTAGGGCAGCTTGTACTGCTCGTAGGCGCCCTTGGCGAAGTACTCGCACGCCAGCTTCTGGAAGCCGTAGGTGGACAGCGGCGGGGGCGAGGTGCGCTCGGCGCCCTCGGGCGTCGGGTACACGGTGGTGCTCTCGAACACCATCGAGCTGGACAGCACGGTGATCTTCTTCAGCGGCCGCTTGTTCTTGAACGCCCAGATGGCCGAGTCGAAGGTGGCCGCGATGATGCGCTCGTTCTCCGCGAGCAGATCGTACGCCAGCTCGTGGAAGTAGCTGATGCCACCGATCATCGCCGCGCCGGCGACCAGGTGATCGCAGTCAGCGACGAGTTCCTTGAGCAGCCCCACGTTCTTCGCATCGCCCTCGACGAAGCGGTACTTGGGGTTCTTGGAGTAGCTCTTCTCGGACGGGCCGTACTTCGAGTGGTTGTCGAGGCCGATGACCTCGTAACCGTTGTTGAGCAGCTCTTCCACGAGATAGCCGGCGATGAAGCCGGACGCGCCAGTGACTAACGCTTTCAAATCTTGCCTCCGTTACCGAGAAGGTTCCAAACGTCGACCACGGGCTTGCCCTTGTAGTCGAGTTCCTTGTACCGCTTGTGGGGAGCGCCGATGACGAGGATGTCCGCCTTCTGGAGCACCTCGCTCTCGGGCTTCAGGCGAGAGTCCTCGACGTACGGATCGCACGTGAGCACCTCGCCCGCGTGCAGCTCGAGGATCTTCTTGAGCTTGTAGGACAGCGACTCGCGGGTGTCGTCGCTCTCGGCCTTGAAGGCCATGCCCAGCAGGCCCACCGTCTTCTGGTTCAGGTCCGGCCAGCGGTCCATCATCCGGTTGACGACGAACTGGGGCAGGCCCTCGTTCACCAGCATGGCCGAGTGGCCGAGGAAGAACTGGTTGTTGTTGAAGGCGGACATCTGCATCGTGTCCTTGAAGAGGCACGGGCCCGCGGCGAAGCCCGGCATGGGCATGTTCGCGGCGCGCGGGTAGTCCTTCTTCATGGCGTGCAGGATGCGGTACGGATCGATGTTCCAGTCCGAGGCCACCATGTAGAACTGGTTGGCCACCGCGAAGGAGATGTAGCGGTAGACGTTGTTGAAGAGCTTGGTGAGCTCGGCCTCCAGCGGAGACAGCTCGATGAGCTCCACGCCCAGGGGCCCGAACAGGTCCCTGGCGGCCTTCACGCCCTCGGGGCTGAAGCCGGAGATGATCTGCGGCAGCTTGCGGATCTCCTTGAGCGCCACGCCCTCGGCGACGCGCTCGGGGCAGAAGGCGACTTCCACCTTGCGGCCGCGCTTGGCGAAGTGCCGCTGCACGCGCTCGGAGGTGCCCGGGTACACGGTGGAGCGCAGCACCAGCGTCTGCCCGTCACGCAGCACCTCGTCCAGCTGGTGCAGCAGCCGGTCGAACACGGTGAAGGACGGGTTGAGGTGCTCGTCCACCGGCGTGCCGATGACGGCGATCAGGGTGTCGCACTTGGACAGGTACTCGGGCGAGGTGGTGACGATCAGCCCGCGCGCCAGCGCCTCCTTCAGAGCCTCCTCGCCGCCCTCGTCCTTGAAGGGCATCTCGCCACGCTTCACGCGCTCAACCGCCGTCGCGTTGATGTCGTAGATGATCACATCGTGAAAAGGGGCGAGCGCGAGCGCGAGCGGCAAACCGACGTGGCCGCAGCCTCCGATGATGGCAACCTTGGTCTTCATGTCTCCGTACCTTGATGCCGCGGCTGGCGAGGCAGCGCGGGTGAGCCCATGTACGGGTTCAGCGACCCAAGGTCAAGGCACAGACCGGAGTACCCGGATGGCCATGCTGCCCGCTTGGAGCTTCCACCGCCGGTAGCAGGGGAGGCGAGCGCACAACCGCGACACTCGTGTCAGTGTCAGCCCTCGTCGGCGATGCCGTACTCCTTGAGCTTGCGGGCCAGCGTGTTGCGGCCGATTTCCAGCACCTTCGCCGCCGCCGTGCGGTTGCCCTTCACGGCCTCCAGCACCCGCAGGACGTGCAGCCGCTCGACCTCCGCCAGGGGCAGCAGCCCAGAGGGCTCCGCCGCTGCGGGGGCCGCCTCGCCCGGCTGCGGCGAGCCCCGGTCCACTGTGGGCAGCGGTAGGTGCTCCTCGAGGATCTCTCCCTCGCTCAGCACCACCGCGCTCTCGATGCAGTTCTCCAGCTCGCGCACGTTGCCCGGCCAGCGGTAGCTCTTCAGCCGCTCCAGGGCCGCCCGGCTCAGCCTGGGCTGCTCCAGCCGGTGCCGCTTCGCTGCCGTCGCCACGAAGTGCCGCGCCAGCCGCTCGATGTCGTCCCCGCCGCGCTCGCGCAGCGGCGGCAGCACCATCTCCACCACCTTGATGCGGTAGTAGAGGTCCTCGCGGAACTTGCCCTCGGACACCATGCGCGCCAGGTCGCGGTTCGTCGCCGCGACGATGCGCACGTCCACCTTCACCGTCTGGGTGCCGCCCACGCGCTCGAACTCGCGATCCTGCAGCACGCGCAGCAGCTTGCCCTGCACGTGCTGGGGCAGCTCGCCGATCTCGTCGATGAACACCGTGCCGCCGTCGGCCGCCTCGAACTTGCCCGGCACCCGGTGGTCCGCCCCCGTGAAGGCTCCCTTCTCGTGGCCGAACAGCTCGTTCTCGATCAGCGTGGCCGGCAGCGCCGCGCAGTCCACCTTCACAAAGGCCTTGTCCCGCCGGGGCCCGTGCACGTGGATGGCCCGCGCGAACAGCTCCTTGCCGCAGCCGCTCTCGCCGCGCAGCAGCACCGTGGCGTCCGTGGGCGCCGCCTTCTGCACCAGCCGGTAGATCGACTTGAGCTGCGAGGCCTCGCCGATGATGCGGTTGAAGAAGTAGCCCACCGGCGCGTGCGGCTGCTCCTTCGCGCGCTTGAGTTCCTGGTAGAGGCTGGTGCTCTGCAGCGCCGTGCTCACCTGCGAGGCGATCAGCGTCAGCCGCTCCGTGTCCTCCTCCGTGAAGTGCCCGCCGCCCCGCCGGTTGAGCACCTGGAGCACGCCGTAGATGGTGCCCTCCGAGTCCCGGAGCGGCACCGCCAGCAGGCTGGTGGTCTTGTAGCCCGTCAGCCGATCGATGTCGGCGAAGAACAGCCGCTCGCCCTTTGGGTTGGGCACGCTCACCGGCGTGCCCGACTGCGCCACGTGGCCCGCCACGCCCTGCCCGAGCTTCACCCGGATCTGCGATACCTCGGGCAGGTGCGCCGCCCGGGAGAACAGCTCCCCGCGCGCCGGATCCAACAGCCAGAGCGTGCCCCGGTCCGCCTGCATCGTCACCGCGATGCGATCGACCAGCGTGTGGAGGAACGCGTCGAGATCGACTTCTCTCCCGACGAGTCCTCCGACCGAGAGCAGTACCTGGCTGACGTCCGAAGGCTGGGGCATGGTTGGCAGCGGCGGCAGCACGAACGCCGTGCTGGCACCATAGCACTCGTAGGCCATGGCGCTTCCCTTACGCGCACACCGGCTGGCCCAGGATGATGCGCTTGCCTTCGCGCGCCGGCTCGGTGGCGAAGAAGTGGTTGCGCGCTTCCTCCGCCATGTTCTCCACCACGTCGTCGTTGTGCGCCGGATCGTGGTGGAAGAGCAGCAGCCGCTTGGCGTCCACCTGCTTGGCCACCTGCGCCGCGTCCACCATCGTCGAGTGGCCCCAGCCCTTCTTCGGCACGCCCACCTTGCCCTCGTACTCCGCGGGCGTGTACTGCGCGTCGATGGCGATCGCGTCGGCGCCCTCGAACAGGCGGCCCACGTCCGCCATCATCGTGTCGCGCGTCAGTTCCACGTCCGTGGCGTACACGAACGAGTGGCCGTCCGCCTCGACCCGGTAGGCCAGGCAGCCCTGCGGGTGCGGCACGTCAATCGGAGTGACGCGGAACGGGCCCACCTCCACCGTGCGGCCGTGCAGCGCCGAGGCGAACGTCATCTTCGAGCGCATGATCGACAGCGGCACCGGGAAGTTGGGCGGCTCCATTTGCCGTGCCAGCACGCTCTGCAGCGCCTGATCGCCGTTGGCGCCCGGGCCGTACATCGTCAGCTCGGTGGTGCCCAGGTACGCCGGAGTGAAGAAGGGGAAGCCCTGCACGTGGTCCCAGTGCAGGTGCGAGAAGAACATCGTCGTCTTCTGCGGAGGACCCTCCTTCATCATGAGCTCACCCAGGCCGCGGATACCCGTGCCCGCGTCCAGAATGAGGCGCTGGCCCTGGCTCGTCACCTCCACGCACGCCGTGTTGCCACCGATGCGCGACCCCGACACCGCGATGCTCCCCCGAACGCCGAAGAACCGGACTTCCATGGTGTGCCTCCTCGAAACGCAGACGGCCCGGTAAGGCCGCGCTCACGTTCAGGAGACAGAGCAGGGATGGTGCCAAATGCTAAACGGTTGAAATCACTGTGGACCGGAGGAGGGTGCACCACTTTAGTGCACCACTTTGGATCGCGCAGGATCAGGACAGTCGCACCATTCCGGAACATCCGAGCTGACGTGGAAGTCCGGTCTTGGAAGGGTGGGGGGATAAGGGCCTTGGGAGAATCCCTTCGGAGGCTCCCTACCTATCAAGTAGGATAGGTTCGAGGATCCAGCGTCACGCCGCTTGAGAGGAACTCCATGATGCGCCCACTGCTGCTATCGGCGCTCTGCGCCTGGCTGCCCGCTTGTGCGCTCTTTCAGCGCCCGCCGCGTCCGGTCTATGCCCCGCCACAGGAGGCCGCGAACTTCGTGTGGCCCGAGGCTTTTCCGGAAAAGGACCATCAATTTCTCTCCGGGATCATGGTCGCGGCGATTCAATTGGCCATGGAAGACTTTTTGCCTTGGGACATCAAACCTCACAAAGGCGCAACGCCTACGGAGGTATGCCTCTACAAACGCGACTCGTATGACGTCCTCGTCGCGCCCGGAGCAGAGGGCCTGGTCTATGTGACGATCATGCTCCGTCCCGGGGCGTGCCATGAAGCGGGTGAGGTTGTGCTGGATGGCGGAGGCCGCTATGCCATCGACGTCAAGCAATGGCGGATCCTCGCCTCGCAGCGGTAGGGCAGGGGCCATGCTCGGAAGTGCACATGAAACGATTCGGGCGGAAGACAGGGGCGCTGTTGGGGTTGGCTACGGCAGCGGTGGTGGTGGGGCTCTGGTGCACGAGCGTGCGGGCGCCAGCCCCTGAGCGTCAGGAGGCGGCGGTTCCCAGCGAGGCCGCAGGGAGCGCGGAGCCCTTGAGACGGGAAGCGGATGCCTTCGCTCAACAGGCGTTGGAGGCGCTTCGGGCCGCGGGGGTGCGTGGCGAGTTGCGCTACGAGCCCGAGCCGTTCCGCATCCTCATCCCAGAAATGGAGGGCCAGTCCGGCAAGACCATCAATCTGGGCAACTTCTTCAATGAATATATGTCCCGGCCTCCCGAGCGGCGCGCGGAGGCCCTCGAGCGGTTGGTGCGCTTCAGCGCCTCACCGCCGGAAGACCCTGAGACGTATGCCGCGGCACGCTCAGCGCTGCTGCCCGTGGTGCGCCCGCGCGTCTACTTCGAGTTGCTCTCGCTCCAAGAGCAGGCAGGCCCGGAAGATGGAGGCGTCAAAGGGGGCGGGGAGTTCGTGACGTGGGAGCCGCTGGGAGAAGTGCTGGCACGAGCGCTCGTCGTCGATACCCCCGAGGCGATGAGGTTCGTCAACCCAGAGGCGCTGTCCAAGTGGGGAGTCACTTTCGAGCAGGCCTCCGCCGAGGCCCTGGCGAACCTGCGCCGCCGCCAGAGCCCAGAGGACGGGGAAGGCCTGGTGCCCATGGCTCCGGGCATCTGCCGCGCCACATGGCGCGACAGCTACGGCTCTTCGCGCATGCTGCTGGAAGAGGTGTGGCGGAAGTGCCCCGTGCGTGGAGATCCGGTCGTGGTGGTGCCCAACCGGGATGTGTTTTTCGTGACGGGTTCCTCGGACGAGGAGGGGCTGCTCCAGGTGGCGGAGCTGGCCCTGCGGGCCTACGAGGTTCCACGTCCGGTGGATGGGCGTGCCCTGCGCCGCACCGCTCAGGGCTGGGTGCCCTTTCTTCCTCCCAAAGGGAGCAAGTCCTGGCTGGCTTTCCGCAAGCTCCTGGTGGAGAGCCAGCGGCGCGAGTACGAAGCCCAGACGGAGGACCTGAGCGCCTGGTATCAGCAGAGGGGCATCGATCTCTTCGTGGCGGACTTCATCCCCTACGAGGACGAGCACGGGAACAACTTCAGTCAGGCGGTCTGGGTGCGGGACATGGACACGCTGCTACCGCGGGCGGACATGGTCATCTTCATGGACTCGAAGCGGAGCCCCGAGGCGCCACCGGTGGCGGTGGTGCGCTGGGACGTGGTGGAGCGCGACATCGGCGGGCTGCTGGCTCGCGAGGAGGGGCTCTACCCCGCGCGCTACCGGCTCAAGGGCTTTCCCTCCAAGGAGCAGCTGGCGCGCTGGAAGAAGGATCCGAGCGTCATGGACGTGCCGTAAGCAGGAGGCGTGGACTCAGCGCGAGACAAGTCGAAACATGGGCGGCCTACAACCGGCCAGCATCTATACTCAGTCCTTCCAGAGGACCTTCCACGGGTGCTTGCGCAGGTCCGTCACCAGCGTGCGGAGCTCGTTGTAGAGGGTGGGATCGCTCAAGAGCGCGCCACCGGTGCCTTCACCGGCCTCGAGCCGCGCCAACACCCGGTCCGCTCGCGCCGCGACCTGCTCGAGCTGCACTCCCGCCGCAGTGAAGCGCTCCAGCGCGACCTTGAGCCGCTGGCCGTCCTCGGGCGTGAGCTGCCCGGTCACCGAGGAAAGTCCCTCCAGTGTCTTCTCCGCTGAGTTCGTCAGTCCTGGCAGCTCCGCCTTCATCAGCGCCGCCGTGGCCGCCGCGTCGTTGAGCAGCCTGGCTCCGGGGCCTCCCGGCTGCATGGAAGTCCTGGCCAGCTGCGCGAGCTGGCGCAGATCCTTCGAGGCCGCCGCCAGCTCCGTGGCCAGCGTGCGCACCTCGACCTGGTTCTCCGCCAGCATCGTGTCCAGCGTGCGAGCCAGCCGGGCCACGTTGGTCACCAGGCCTGAGAGCTGTTGTGGATCCTCGTCCAGCATCCCGCTCATCGCATTGAGCAGCCGGTTGAGCTGCTGAGCAATCATGTCCAGGCGCGGCGCGTCCGTGCCTCGCACCGTGGCGTTGGCCGCCAGCACCGGCGCGCTTGCCGAACCTGGGTTCAGCTCCAGGTACGGTTCCCCGAGAGGCCCCACGGTGGCCACCGTTATCCGGGTGTCCGCTCGCAGGGCCTTGAGCGCCTCGGGCGTCACCGCCAGCTCCATCTGGACGGGCAGGGGAGCGCCGTTCTCGTCCCGGCGCTCGTGCAGCAGGAGGATCTCCTCCACCCGGCCCACCTGCACTCCCGCCAGCTTCACCGGCGCGCCCTTCACCACGTTGCCCGTGTGCGCGAAGTCCACCTTCAGGCCTTCGCCCCGGCTCAGCCGCAGCTCGCCCATCAGCCACAGCAGTCCCAGCACGCCCACCAGCGCCGCGATCACCAGCGCCCCGACCTTGATCTCCAACCGACGCTCATCCATCCGTGAGCCCCTCCGTGAAGGGTGCCGTCAGCGCCCGCAGCTCCGGCTCGGAAGATGCCAGGAACCCGGCCGGTGTGCCGAGATACGCGCACTGCCCCTTCGCTACCACCAGCACTTTGTCCGCCAGCGCCCGGAGCTGCCGGTAGTCATGGGACACCACCAGTCCTCCCAGGCCTTGCTCCTTCAATGAGGCCAGCACTCCCTCCACCTGGCCCGCCGCCACCCGGTCCAGCCCCGTGGTGGGCTCGTCGAACAGCAGGTAGCTCGGTTTGAGCACCAGTGCCCGGGCGATCGCCGCCCGCTTCTTCGCTCCAGGCCCCAGCTCCGGGGGCTTCCGGTCCGCTGCGCTCGCCAGGCCCACCCGCGCCAGTGCTTCCTCCACCGCCTCGGCCGGAGCGCTTGGGTCCGCCAGCTGCACGTTCTCTCGCAGCGTGCGCCAGTCCAGCAGCGCCGGGCCCTGCACCAGGTACGGCGTCCTGCGCCGCACCGTTCGCAGAGCGCGCTCCGGCAGCGTGTCTACGCGCTGGCCCAGCAGCTCCACGCGGCCCTGGTCCGGCCGCAGCAGTCCCACCGCCAGCCGGCACAGCACGCTCTTTCCCGAGCCGCTCGCTCCCGCGATGAAGGTCAGCTCGCGCGTGGACACCTCCGCGCTCAGGCCGCGCAGCACCGGTGTGCCTCCGAAAGCCCGGTGCACGTCCTCGAAGCGCAGGGTGGCCGGTGCCTGGCTCACAGCCGCACCATCTGGAAAGCCAGCGCCACCAGGAAGTCGATCAGCAGGCAGCCGATGCTCGCCGCCACCACACCTCGCGTCGTGGCGTGGCCCACCGCCTCGGCTCCGCCGCTCGCCGAGAGGCCCGCCACCGCCGCCGCCAGGGGGATGTAGAGCCCGCAGCCCACCGCCTTGAGGAACCCCGCGAAGATGTCCCAGCCGTCCACGTACCGCGCGTCCATGAAGGCCCTGCCGTCCAGCCCGAACACCCACGTCACCGTGCACACCGCCGAGGCCGTTGCCGCCACCGTCCCCAGCACGCACAGCAGCGGCACCCCGACCACCCCCGCCACCACCCGCGGCGCCACCAGGTCCGCGTACGGATCTCCCGCGGACATCTCCAGCGCCTCCACCTGCTCGTTGACGCTCATGGTGGACAGCTCCGCGCTGTGGCTTGCTCCGGCCCGCGCCGCCGTGAGCAGTGCGGAGATCACCGGGCCGAACTCGCGGATCAGTAGCTCGAAGTATGCCGGCCCCAGCACCGAGATGTTGCCCACCAGCTTCATCGCTTGCGCGTGCGCGATCGTCACCAGCACTGCCCCGAAGAACGCCATCCCCGACATGACGAGCCACACGCTGCGCCCGCCCAGCTCGTGCAGGTGCAGCAGCGACTCGCGCCAGGACAGTCCCTCTCGCAGGCTGGCGCGCACCGTGCGTCCCAGCATCACCGCTGGCGCTCCGAAGAAGCTCAGGGCGTTCATGTCCACAGCCTCGCCAGCCCCAGCGTCAGCAGGAAGTCCAACAGGAAGATCGACGCGCAGCTCAGCACCACCGCTCGCGCCGCCGCGTGCCCCACCGCCCGCGCGCCGCCCTGCGCCCGCAGCCCCACCGCCGTGGAGACCAGGGAGATTGCCAGGCCGAACGCTCCCGTCTTCACCACGCCCGCCAGGATGTCCGCCGGCTGCAGCATGTGCGCGAACGTTCCATAGAAGGCCCGTAGCGGCAGCCCCAGCGTAAACAGCGCAGAGATCGACTCGAACAGAATCGCCACCAGGAAGGTGAACGTGGAGAGCGCCAGCATGCTCAGCTCCATCGCCACCACCCGGGGAGAGACCAGCACGGCGAACGGATCCAGCCCGATGCCCCGCAGCCCCTCGATCTGCCCGCCCACCTGCATCGTCGCCAGCTCCGCCGCGTTGCGCGCTCCCAGCCGCGCCGCCATCACCAGCCCCAGCAGCAGCGGTCCGAACTCCCACAGCACCGCGTACCCCGACGCCCAGCCCAGGAAGGCCCGTGCCCCGAAGCGCTCCACGTACAGCGCTGACTGCAGCACCACGATCGCGCCCGACAACGCCGCCACCGTCAGCGCCAGCCCCAGCGTTCCGTAGCCGAACTCCACCAGCCCGCGCAGCAGCTCGCGCCGCTCCAATCGCGGCAGTCCCAGCACCGTGCGCGTGGTGACCAGCGAGAGTGCTCCCACGCCGCGTGCCGTGGTCAGCAGCCCTCGGCCCAGCCACGCCAGTGCGCCCTTCACGCCAGCACCTCGTCCGAGCGCGATTCCAGCTCCGGTGCCGGAGGCCCGTCGTGCACCAGCTGTCCGTCTCGCAGGTAGAGCCAGCGGGGCAGGGGAAGCTCCGCCGGAGCGTC
>DASVVJ010000236.1:0-4426 GCA_036389955.1 Myxococcaceae bacterium | reverse complement strand
GTCCGCCTTCGCGGCGGTGTGGCCCGGGGGCGCGGCGTCCGGCTCACCCGTCCGCTGCTCCTTGCGCGAGCACCCCGAGAGCGCCGCCAGCAGGGCCAGTCCGGTGAAGAGCCGCCTCACCGCTTCACCAGATGATGCTCTGCACCAACTCGTCGATCTTCTCACCCATCTTCTCCAGTCCGTTCACCTTGGACAGGCTGCCGTCGGCACCGACCTGCTCGGCCAGCTTGCTCAGCTCGTCATCCGGGAGGCTGGAGAAGAGGATGATGGGGATGTCCTGGGTGCCGTACTCGTTCTTGAGCGTGCGGCAGATGTCCGTGCCCTTGGCCTCGGGCATGTGGATGTCGGTGAGGATGAGATCCGGCCGCCAACTGGCCAGCGTCTTCTCGAACTCCATCAGCGTCGAGGTCGCGACGACCTCGTAGCCACGGGCTTCGAGGACCGCCTTCTCCATGGCGAGAGTGATCTCGCTGTCGTCGATGAGGAGGATTTTTCGCTTCTCTTGCACGGCGACCTTCCCTTGGAGCCACGTTCTAACTTATCCCCCCAAGGGGGCACCACGGCTTTCCGCCCGCCTGGTTGCTCGTGAGCCCGGCTGTCCACGGTCACACGCTCCGTGACACCGTCTCACCCATGAAGATTGCGACCAAAACGGCGGTGAAGGAGTAAGGAAAGCGCCATGTTCCGAGCCTTCCCGGCCTTTTGCGCGCTAGTCCTCGTCAGCCTCCCGGCCTGGGCCCTTAACGCGGGGTTAGGGGCACCTCCACCTACCGTTGACCGGCAAACGCCGCATGCCACGGTGCAGGGCTTCCTGGAAGCCTCCCATTCGGGCAACTACTCGCGGGCGGCGCACTACCTGGACCTGGACTTCCTGCCCCGTTCCGAGCAGGCCGAGCGGGGCTCCCAGCTCTCGCGCCGGCTGAAGTTCGTGCTGGACCGCAAGCTGCTGGTGGACCTCACGGCCCTGAGCAAGGTGCCCGAGGGAGACGCGCCGGACAAGCGCTCGCATCAGCTCGGCACCATTGCCCTGGAGGGGGCGGCGGTGCCCATCCGCATCCAGCGCGTGGTGACGGATGACGGTGGGCTGGTGTGGGTCTTCAGTGAAACGACAGTGAAGGACGTGGACCGGCTGTTCGCGGAGTACGGTCCGCTGCTGGCGGAGACGTTGCCGGCGATCTTCTTCGAGCGGCCGGTGCTGGGGCTGGAGCCGTGGCAGTGGCTGGGACTGGTGCTGGTGCTGGTGCTGGGGTGGGTGCTGGCGGTGCTGCTGGAGCGGGCGTCGCTCTCGTTCTCACAGCGGCTGGCGAAGTGGACGAAGATATCGTGGGACGACTCGCTGGTGGGGGCTGGCCGGGGCCCGTTGCGGCTGCCGTACTACGCGGGGCTGCTGGCCCTGGGCACGTCCTTCCTCCAGCTGTCGCGCCCGTTCCAGCGGGTGATCGATCGGGTGTGTTACTCGATGCTGATCATCGCGGTGGCGTGGTTCCTGCTGCGCTTTCTGAAGGTGTCGGCCAGCTTCGTGCACGACAAGGTGTCCAGCACGACACACGACGCCAAGCGCCTGCGCAGCCTGAGCACGCAGATGGCGGTGCTCCGGCACGTGTTCGAGGTGGCCACCTACATCATCGCCGCGGCGCTGCTGCTCATGCAGTTCGAGGTGGTGCGCAACGTGGGTGTGTCGCTGCTGGCCTCGGCGGGCCTGGCGGGCCTCGTCATCGGTCTCGCGGCGCAGAAGTCCATCTCCACGCTGTTGGCGGGCATTCAGCTGTCCATCACCCAGCCCATCCGCATGGGGGACACGGTGATCGTCGAGAACGAGTTCGGCACCGTGGAGGAGATCACCCTCACTTATGTGGTGATCAAGGTGTGGGACGAGCGCCGGCTGGTCATCCCCATCACCCAGTTCCTGGACAAGCCCTTCCAGAACTGGAGCCGGGCGGGGTCCATGTTGGTGGGGCAGGTGATGCTCCAGGTGGACTACTCGACCGACATCGACGTGCTGCGCGGGGAGCTCAAGCGGTTGCTGGAGAACGAGGGCAAGGAGCTGTGGGACGGGAAGGTGCAGAGCGTGGTGGTGATCGACGTGCTCGAGAAGACCTTGTCCGTTCGGGTGCTGGTGAGCTCCACCGAGCCGGGCAAGCTGTTCGACCTACGATGCCTGGTGCGCGAGCGGCTGATCGTCTTCCTGCGGACCCATTCGGAGTGGCTGCCCACCGTGCGCAGTGCGACGAGGCAGGTGGGCGGGCCTAATGAGCAGGCAAGCCCACCACCGCCGGTGCTGCCGCCTCCCCGGGCATGAGAAGCGCGCTGGGCTCTTGAATAAGTGCCCGGCCCCGTCGTCACTGCATCAGCTGTCCTCCCTTCGTCGCTGGAGTCCGCTGTGATGAGGCGTCAAATCCGAGTGTGGGGAGCTGTCGCGCTGCTGGCCGCATTGCCTCTGCCAGCCCTGGCCCAGGAGGGCGGCCGTACTGATGGCCCCGAAGGGTCCGAGTACGGCAAAGGCGGCTACCGTGACCCCGGCGGGGGCGAGTTCTCGCTGGAGTTCAACTGGGGCGCGGCCGTCAACCAGGTCTCTCCGCCCGAGGGCGCACCCGCGGGCCCGCCGCTCTTCCTGGGGCTGACCGCCTCGCTGTGGGGAGATGACTGGTACCAGCTGGACTTCAGCGGCGCCTACCTGATGGACGGTGGCCGGCTGGACCTGCTGGTGGGGCCCCGCTTCCGCACGTACGGCTATCCGCTGAGCCTGCATATGGGCCTCAAGGCGGGCGCCATCGTGATTCCGGAGGTGGGCCTGCGCTTCGGCCTGTCGGCCCAGGTGGGCGCGGATCTGATGTTGGGCAACCGCGACAACATCATCCTCGGCCTGGCGTACGCGCCGGACATCCCGCTGCCGATCGAGATCGAAGGAGACACGGTTGTGGGAAGCGGTATCACCCACCGGCTCTTCATGAGCCTCGGGTACAGGTTCTAGCGCCATGCTCACCTACGCTCTCATCGCCGCCCTGGCCGCCGTTCCCGCCCCGCCGTTTCCCACCGGCGAGGTGCAGACGATCAACCTCATCGAGTGGAACTCGAACCAGTTCCCGCGAGTCTACGAGCGCTCGGACCAGCTGCCGCTCACGGACGAGGAGGTGGCCAAGCTGTCCAAGGCCGGCTTTACGCCCGCGCAGCTGGTGAAGATGATCGAAGAGCGCCGCTGCGCCTGTGACGCCAGCGCCGATGGCCTCATCCGCCTGAAGGAGTCCGGGGTGAACCCGGAGGTGCTGTCGGCCGTCTCGCTGCACTCGCTGCCGCCTAACCGCCAGCTGAACCTGCTGGTGACGCTGGACTTCATCGGCGCGAGCCGCACCGCGCGCGAGGCCTTCCTCTACTTCTTCGTGGAGGACGGGGACGTGACGCGCGTGCTGAGCCTCAATCTGCCGGATCTGCTGAGCAACCAGAACGCGCACGACACGGTGGTGGACCGCAGTGACCTGCTCCGGGCCCGGACGGTGCGGCGCATTCAGCTGCCGGGCTTCGTGCCGCTCAGGACGTACGGCCCGCACCGGGTGATGGTGGCCACCAGCGCCAAGCCCACCGTGACGCATCCCTCCGAGCTCACCGAGCAGGAGCGCGCCAAGGCGCAGCTCTACACCTTCAACTACCCGCGCTCGTCCCTGCAGAGCCAGTGCCGGCTGACGGCCGGCTACCGCCAGGACGCGGTGCTTGCCCACAAGTGGCGCTTCGAGGGCAGCCGCTTCGAATGTGAATGGAACTAGGAGCACGTCCCATGAACTCCCGCCTCATCATCGCAGCCTGCCTCGCCGCCACGCTCAGCGCGTGCGTCCACGGTCCTCGTGCCTATACGCGCGGCACTTATGAGGATCCGAACACCATCGAGATGCTGTCGGATCGCTTCAACGAGAACGATCTGCAGCTCATCGCCAAGAAGATGGCCGAGTCGCTGGCCAACTCGCCGCGCTTCGGCCAGCAGGCGGGTGGGCAGCCGCTGCCCATCGTCCTGGTGGGGAAGCTGAAGAACAGCACCTCCGAGCACATCGACATGCGCTCGCTGGGCGACAAGATCCAGACGGCGCTGGCGCAGACAGGCCGCTTCGCCCTGGTGGACCAGCAGGCGCGCTGGGACATCGCCGAGGAGTACGAGTACCAGCAGTCCGGCTACGTGGATCCGAACACGGCCAAGGGCCCCGGCCAGCAGATCTCCGTGGACTTCATCATGACGGGAGACCTGGCCTCGATCATCCAGGAGGTCGGCAACGACAAGCTCGTCTATTACAAGATGACGGCGAAGCTGAACAACGTGCGCACCGGCCTGCTCGAGTGGACGGACGAGAAGCAGATCCGCAAGAAGTTCGAGAAGCGTTCCGTCGGCTGGTGAGCTGCCGCTGACCGAGGCTTGCCGTGTCCACCCCGAGCCGCCGAAGCA
>DASVVJ010000235.1:0-5901 GCA_036389955.1 Myxococcaceae bacterium | reverse complement strand
CTCAAGGCGCCAGGCGCAGCAGCACCCTGTCGCATCCGCCACCGCCGTGACCATCAGCGCCGACGAGGCGGGTTGCGAGACCGCCCCAAGGTCATCGGCGCCCCCTCTGGTGGCCGAAACGATGGGAGGCCTGGCCCGGCTCAGCCACGCCCTCACCCGGAGACTGTTCAGCACTCAGGGCAGCCCGCTTACCCTCCGTGCGGGCCCCTGCGCGCTACCGGCCTTCCTTGAAGGAGGGGATGGGCTTCTGCGCCACGCACACCCCTGGATACTCGGGAAAGAGCTGCACGCTCGTGTCGCACACGACCGCGAACTGCGGGTTGATGCTGGAGCCCGCGCCACACTTCTCGGACGGGTTCGGGGACGCGGGATTACACGGCACCGCGGGCCAGATCGCCTGGAAGGTGTACTGCGCGGAACAACCATCCCGCGTGTACGTCAGCTCGCCCGTGAGCTGGGTTCCGGGAGCATCCGGGGCCGAGTACACCCGCACCTGATCATATTCGTAGGTAATCTGAGTCGCCGTCTCCTCCTGGGACTCCACCGCTCCGGGAGCCACGAAGCTCCCCGCCTCCGCATTCACGGAGGCGGCAGCCCAGGCCTCGGTGGTGCAGAAGTTGTCCCCCCCGGGTTCGTCGGCCAGCTTGGCCACCGCGGTCTGCGCAAACGGTTCCTCCCCGGGATCACGGCTCGCGCGCCCATACAGCCCCTGGGGCCGGAGCGTCAGGATGGCGGAGCCCGGCTCATACGGATCGGTGAACTTGAAGACCCCCAACGGCTCTCCGCGCAGGAGCACTCCCTCACACGCGGGGGGAACCGTATGCCCCTCTTTGAGTTCGTACTTCGCGTACCAGGTGCGGAAGGTTGCATCCTGCACCACGCAACCTGCCTGCGGCTGCTCGAACTGGCAGCCGGAGAGCAGTGCGGCCAGACCCCAGCCCACTGCCACTGTTCCAAGCCCCTGCTTGCTCATGATGTGCGTCTCTTCCTGGAAGGGTGGCCGGGTTTAGAAGCTGTAGCGGACACCAAGGCGGAACTGCCGCGGCGCCTGGTATTGCGTCGGCTGCCTGAAGTTCGGGTTGACCTGCTCCGGCGTCAGGTACACCGGTGACGCCGCATCCGCGGTCGGATTGCCGGTGTTGATCCGCACCTGTCCGGGCAGATCGTCTGGCGTTCCCCCCTTCACCGGGTAGACGGACGCGAACGTGTAGGACTGATCCACCCGGGTCGCCGTCTGGAAGTTGAAGAGGTTGAACACCTCCAGGGTGACGGACAGCACGCTCTCCCCCGCGAGGCGGTAGTTCAACCCCACGCTGGAGTCCACGGTGTTCACCCAGGGCGTGCGGCCTCCCGTGCCCCGGGGCAGGACGAAGGACTCGTCCTGCAGGTAGTACGGGTGGGCACCGAGATAGTTGATCGGCGTGCCCGAGTTGCCCCGGTACGACACGCCGAGGTTGGCGGTCAGCGCGCGGGTGAGGGGGAACGCCCTGGCGGCAAACACCTTGATGGCGTGCGTCCGGTCGAAAGGCAGCAGGCCGGAGCGGTTGTCCAGCAGGTCGATCAGATCGAACTCCGAGAGCGTGTTCGGGTCGAGCTGCTGGGTCTCCGGGCGGAACAGGCCCGGGTAGTTTCCGTACAGCCGGGACCAGGTGTAGCTGGCCTGAGCCAGCCAGTCGCCCGAGAACTCGCGGATCAGGTACAGGGAGAACGCGTCGTAGTTGCGCACCGCCTGGGGAAAGTCCTGCGCGAAGCCTTCATTCGGATTGCCCAGGAAGTACGTGTTGCCCCCATCCCGGCTCATGTCCTCGATGACTGAACTCAGGGTGCGCCGGGTATAGGTAGCTCCCAGGCGGGTGCGTGCGAACAGCTCGGTCTCGCCGCCCACCACGTACTCGTCCGCGGCCTGCGGCCGGATGTCCGGGTCCACCGGCTCGTTCTCCACCTTGCCGCCGCTGAAGAGCCGGCTGGGGTTGGGGCTGTCTTCACCTTGCGCGGCGATGAACTGATCGCCCGAACAGGTCTCCCGCTGACTCTGGAGAGTGGAGGGATCACACCCACTGGCTCCTCCCGTCGCGCCGACGCGGGACACGAAGTAATTGCGCTCGGGCGGGAAGTAGCGGTCCATCACGTTGAGCGGGACCTGCTCGTAGTACCGGGCGAAGTGGGCGAAGAGCTTCATCCGGCCGTTGCCCATCGGATCCAGGACCATCCCCAAGCGGGGCGAGAGCTGGTTGCCGAGGATGACGGCGAGCTGCCCCTGCCCGCCGTACAGGGCCTGCACGTCGTAGCGAACCCCGAGGTTCAACGTCAGCCGCTCGTTCGGGGACCAGCTGTCCTGGATGAACCCGCCCACGGTGGTGCTCCGGGTCTTCCCCTCCTGCACCGCTTCCGGAACGGCGGTATCCGGTGCGGTCTGGTACCCGTAGCGGCGCGCCTCCGCCCAGCCAAACACGTCGCCCGTGTAGCCGTCCGAGCCGATGATCTGTCCGTTGCGCGGATCGATGAGGCCCGTGAGGTTCGCCGTGTAGTAGTGGACGCCCCCGCCGTACCCTTTGACCTGCTGGTAGGTGAGGAACTCGGTGTCGACGCCCGCCTTGAGGACGTGCGTGCCCCGGGCCTTGAGCAGGTAGGTGCCCAGGGCGTTGACCTGGTAGCGCTGCAGCTCGCCGTCCCGGAGCAGGTCCGTTCCCCCCACGTCATAGTTGCTCACGGCGCATGGGTCTGCCGGGTTGGCGGCTGATCCCGTCCACTGGCAGTAGGAGGCAGCCTCGCCCGGACTCTCGAACAGGAGCAGGGAACGTGGCTCGACATAGGTCGCCCGCGAGAGGCTCGCCAGCCCATCCCCCTCCAGGTCTCCCAGCTCGCTGCCATCGGCGGGCAGCGTGGACGCCCGCTGGTGGAAGTAGCCCGCGTTGACGTCGAAGAGCAGGGCCTTGTCCATGAACGAGCCCGCGTACTTCAACGCCACCTGGGTGGTGCCGGCCCGGCTCTCGGTGAGGCCAATCGCGCTCGGGTGCGCGGTGACGTCCCGGGCGGACGGCAGGCCGCCGCTGCGCGGATCAATGGACAGCTTGCCCAGCCCGCCCGTGCTGGAGGGAGTCCCCAGCACGGAGACCGACACCTGGTGGTCCGGGTTGAGGAGGTAGGTCAGCTTGCCCAGGTATTGAAGGCTGCTCGCGTCGGCGAAGTAAGAGCGCGAGGCCCCGGGAATGGAGGTGACCTGGGCGCGTCCCTGCTCGTCCCGGACAATCTGCCCGGCCTCATCCAGTTGGAAGGCGTTGACGCCCCGCGCGGTCTCGTACCGGGTGAAGGAGGGAGTGATTCCGGCGAAGAACCAGAGCTTGTCCTTGAGGATCGGACCGCCCAGGGTGGCGCCGAAGTCGCCCAGGTTCCTGAGCTGGTTGGTGGCGCTGATGACCGAGCCCTCGTTCAGCACGGACCTGGCGCGGCCCTCCAGGCTCCCCGGCGCCCAGGTGCCAAAAACGGAGCCGTGGAACTCATTGGAGCCCGAGCGCGTCACCGCGCTGAGGATGCCGCCGGTGGAGCGGCCGAACTCCGGGAGGTAGCCGCCGGTGATGACGTTCACGTCCTCGAGGAACTCCACGCTCAGCGGGGTGGCGTTGATGCCGAATGCGGGGTCGTTGGTGGACAGGCCGTCGATGATGTAGCTGTTCTCGGGCGAGGTGGCGCCGCTGATGGACACGCCGTACTGGTCGTTCTGGGCGCCCGGAGCCAGCTCCGCGAGACTCTCGAAGGAGCGGACCGCGCCTCCCCGGCCACCCGGGCGGTTGAGCGCGATGCGGCGCATGAACTCCGGATCCACGTTCACGCCGGTGGTGGTGGTGCCCACATCGATGATGGGCGGCGTGCCAGTGACTTCGATCACCTCGGTGAGGGTCCCGGGCAGCAGCTCCACCTCCACGCGGAGGGTCTGATTCAGCCGCAGGGTGATGTTCGGGCGGACAAAGGGCTGAAAGCCATCCGCGTCGAAGCGCAGGGTGTACACGCCGGGAGGAAGCTGCGGTAGCCGGTAGTCGCCCTGGGCATCCGTGAGCACGGTCTGCGCGCCCTGCAGCTGAGGCGCCGTCGCGGTGACCACGACATCCGCCACCGGTTGCCGGGTCTGAGAACTGACCACCCGGCCGGTGAGCACACTGCTGGAGGACTGCGCCCAGGCGGAGGAGCTCAGCACCAGGCTCACCGCCATTAACACACCTACTTCCCGGAGTACGCGCACGCTGCGATTCATGCGGCGATTCTCTTGGAAGGAGACAAGAAAGCACCGGGGAAATCCTGACGGTGCTCGCTTGTCAACGCACGTCGGCGGCGGCCAAAGATTCCTGGCACCCCGACGGCGGCTCGGTCAGCTGCTGGCGGCTCCAGGCCAGCAACGTATCGAAGGCAGGCTCCTCCAGGCTGGCTCCCTGCAGGAGCCAGCGGTTCTGCTCCTGGGAACCGTCCAGGTACGTCAGCTCGAGCCCCGACCCGCTTCGATCGTGGACATGCGCCCAGCCTACACCGAAGGCTCACGAGGCTCAGGAGGTGGCGCGCAGCACCCGGCCAAAACCCCGCTCACGGCCCAGCGCGGGAGTCACCTGGCCCTCCCGCACGGCCTCCCGTCCGGAGATGAGCACGGCCTTGATCGCGGCGTCATTGCGGCGCACCAGGCGCACGAAGCCGCCAAAGTTCTCCATGGGCGCCTCGGTGGCGGCGTCCACCTGCTCATTCAGCCCCTCGGGGTTCACCACCACCACATCGGCGCGCTTGCCGGGCGCGAGCACTCCCGCGTCCATACCCATCCACTGGGCAATCTCCCCGGTGAGCCGGTGCACCGCGCGCTCCACGCTCATCAGCGGCTGGCCCCGCCGCTCAGCCTCGCGCACGCGGCGCAGCAGCCGCAGCGGGAAGTTGTAGTGGGCCATGTTGCGCAGGTGCGCCCCCGCGTCCGAGAAACCGATCAGCGCGTCCGGGTGCTGGCAGATGAAGTCCAGCTCCTCGGGCCGGTCGTTGGCCATCACCGTGTACCAGCGCAGCGCCTCGCCGTGCGTGGCCACCAGGTCCAGGAACACGTCCACTGCGTGGCGGCCCTGCGCCTTGGCCACCTGCGCGAAGGACTTGCCCACCAGGCTCGAGTCCGGGCAGGCAAGGATCTCCGACTGATTGAAGTCGCGGTGGAAGGCCTTGGGCAGGAAGAGGCTCGTCCACTCGCGCCGGAAGCGCTCCCGGTACGCCGGGTCCTGGAAAAGCGCCGCGCGCGAGGCGGCGTCCTGAAGGTGCAGCGCGGCGGCCCCGGCTCCGAACTCCTCGAAGACGACCAGGTCAATGCCGTCCGCCCACAGGTCAAACACCTCGGGCAGCGCCTGCCAGCGGAAGTCCGCGCCCAGCAGGCGGTTGAAGACGCGCGAGAGCCCGCCCACCAGCCGGTGGATGCCGCGGCTGGCGCGCGGGTCCATCATGGAGATGACCGTCGTCTTCAGCGGCTTGCGGAACAGGCCCACGCTCTCCAGCAGGAACAGCAGCACGTTCACCTTGGTGCTGACATTGGGCACGCCCTGGAAGACGCGGCCGCGCTCGCGCAAGAGCCGAGTAAGGCGGCGGTACTCGCTCCACCGCGCGAAGGTGGAGGGCAGGGGCCGGCTGCGGAAGTCACGCGTGCCGCCCATCTTGTCCCACTTGAGCGTCTGGATGGACAACCCCAGGTAGCCCAGATCCAGCCCTTCGCGCACCAGGCCCTCCATCCGCGAGAGTTCGTCCCCGGTGGGACGCTCGCGCGAGTCCAGGCTGCGGTGAATGCCCATCACATGCGCACGCAGCGCCGAGTGTCCGAGGAACGAGGCGACGTGAGGGCCCAGCGGCAGCGAGTCCAGGTGCTCCAGATAGCCGCCAAGCGAGTTCCAGTCC
>DASVVJ010000234.1:0-2518 GCA_036389955.1 Myxococcaceae bacterium | reverse complement strand
AAGGGCAATCGGCTCCAGACTGCATCGTCTAGAGTGGCAACGTGCCAGCCATCGAAGTCAGTGAACTCCGCAAGACGTACCGGCGTGCTTTCGGGCGTGCGGGAAATGACGCTCTGCGGGGTGTGGATCTCCGAGTGCCGGAGGGCAGTGCCTTCGGACTGATCGGCCCCAACGGGGCCGGGAAGACGACGTTCATCAAGGCCATCCTCGGCATCGTCGAGCCCACGGGCGGTACCGTGAAGGTGTTGGGAGGCTCTCCGTACGATCCGCGGATCCGCGCCCGCATTGGCTATCTGCCCGAGCGCCTGCACCTGCCCGGCTCGTGGTCCGCCACCGCGTTCCTGAGCACCGTGGCGCGGCTCAAGGGGCTGACGCCGGACGAGGCAGCGAACATGAAGCTGCTGGAGCGTGTGGGCCTGGCGGCGGCGGCGGGCCGGCGCATCGGCGGGTACTCCAAGGGCATGCGGCAGCGGCTCGGGCTGGCGGCGGCGCTGCTCGGCTCCCCTTCCCTGCTGGTGCTGGACGAACCCACCGACGGGATCGATCCCATGGGCCGCGTGGAGGTGCGCTCCATTCTTCAGGAAGAGGTGCGGCGAGGCACCACGCTCTTCCTCAACTCGCACCTGCTGGCGGAGACCGAGCGCGTGTGTGATCGCGTGGCGATCCTCGCGGACGGGCGGGTGCTGCGCGAGGGCAAGCTGGAGGAATTGGCTCGCGGCGAAGCCCGGTGGCAGGTGCGCTTCGCGCCCGGCGTGGCCCCGGAGGCGCTGGCGGCGGCGGGCTTCCAGCCGGGCAGCGCGCAGGGGCTCTACCACGTGGACGCGGCGGATCCGGCGGCGCTGAACGCGGCGCTGGACAAGGCGCGCGGGGCCGGGGCGCTGCTGGTGGAGCTCAAGCGCGACGGCCAGGACCTCGAGGCCGTGCTCACCTCCACCGTGGGGGCAGCGGCATGAGGCCCGTATTCGGAATCGCCGGCTACGTGCTGCGTGAGGCGGCGGCCCGTAAGTTCATCCTGGCCTTCCTGGTGGGCATCACCCTGCTGCTCCTCGTCCTCTCGCTGAGCCTGAAGCTCGAGGTGCTGGACGGAGCGCTGGCGGCCACGCGGCTGTTCGGCAAGGAGCTGGACACCAGCATCCGCGCGGTGGACGTGGCGCTGCGGCCGCTGTACCAGGCGAGCGCCTACGTCGTTTTCTATGGAGGCATCCTCTTCGGCATCGTCGCCTGTTCGGACTTCGCGCCCAGCCTGATGTCGCCTGGCCGCATCGAGCACCTGCTCGCCCTGCCCCTGCAGCGCTGGCACATCCTGGCGGGCACCTTCCTGGGTGTCATGACGCTGGCGCTGTGCGGCGCGGTGTACGGCGCGGGAGGCCTGCTGCTCATCCTCGGGGTGAAGACGGGCTACTGGACGGCGGGGCCGCTGGTGGCCGCGCTGCTGGCGTGCGTGAGCTTCGCGGCGGTGTACGCGGTGATGCTCACCATGGCCACGCTGGTGCGCAGCGCGGCGCTGTGCGCGGCCTCGGGCTTCCTGATGCTCGTATGCGGCATCATCGCCGGCTACCGCGTTCCCATCGCTCGCGTCTTCGAGGAAGGCCTCAGCCGGGACGTCTTCAAGGGCGTGACCCTGTTGCTGCCGCGGCTGTCCTCGCTGGCGAATGCTTCCGCGGATCTCGCAGCCTCCCAGCCGCTGGAGGTGAAGTCCCTGGAGACGTTGCTGGTGGGCGTGTTGGTGTTCGGCCTGGGCGTGCTCGCGGTGGGCTTCTGGCGCTTCGAAGGAAAGGATTACTGATGAAACGGCGGCGTGGCGTATGGCTCGCCCTGGCGGCGGTGCTGCTGGCGGTGGGAGCCGTGCTGATGTTCACCGGCCAGGGCGATGAGCCCGAACCCGAGGCTCCCAAAGTGGAGTTCCCCCGAAGGATGCGCCAGGCGGAATGGAAGCGCGCCGAGCAGCGCCGCACCCAGGTGCTCCGCCCGCCCGAGGCGCCGTCCGAAGCGAAGCCGGCCGAGCCTCAGCGCCCGAGGGATCCGGTGCTCGCCGCCCTGCCCCGTGGCAAGGGCCGGTCCGCGGTGGTCATCGAAGCCAATGCGCTGCGCCACTCGCCCATTGGCGAGCTGCTGCTGGAATGCCTGCTGCGCGATGGCGGGAAGCGGATGGACGAGTTCCGCCGGATCAGCGGCGTGGATCCGCTCCAGGACCTGGACCGGATGGTCATCACGGATGACGGCTTCATGCTGTCGGGGAACTTCGGCAAGGCGCGCTTCGCGGACCTGCTCAAGGAGCGGGTGTCCTCGGACTACGGCCCGAGCGGCCGGGTGTACGAGCCGGGAGACGTGGTCATCACCCGTCCGGACGGAACCACGGACCGGGGGCGGACGGACACGGCGGTGGGCACCTGGAACGATCAGCTCCTGGTGGTGGGCAAGTCGCCCGACTCGGTGAAGGAGACACTGGACCGGCTCGAGGGGCGTGGCTCCGACGAGCCCCCCATCATCTCCGAGGGTGCCACCTATGGAGAGATGT
>DASVVJ010000233.1:0-8025 GCA_036389955.1 Myxococcaceae bacterium | reverse complement strand
CGCGTAGAACTCGACCTTCACCATGCCCACGTCATCGGTGGCGGTGGCGGTGAGCGTCACCGTGCCGCTCAGCGCCGCCCCGGTGGTGGGGCCGGTGAGGGCCACCTGCGGTGGTGCTGTTCCCTCCGCCACCTGGCATGGCGTGTACAGCAGACGGTTGGGCGAGCCGGGCCCGGGGTTGAGCAACTGGCCCTGCGTGGCGCGGGTGGTGAGCGCGTGGGAGACCTGCTCCGGCGTGGCGGTGGGGTTGCCCTCCAGGTAGAGCGCCACCGCGCCGGTCACCTGCGCGGCGGCCGCGGAGGTGGTGTTGAGCGTGCGGGTGACGCCGTCGTACTGCCACCAGGCCGAGGTGACGCTTTGTCCCGGCGCGAAGAGATCCACGCAGCTTCCGTAGTTGGAGAACAAGGCCCGCGTGTCCGTGGAGTCCGCCGCTCCGACGGTGATCGCCACGGGGGTTCGCGCCGGAGACCGGCCGCACGCGTCGGCACCGCCGTAGTCCGTGTTACCCGCCGCGGCCACGTAGGTGATGCCTTCGTTGCTGGAGCGGGTGACCGCGTCGTCAATGGACTGGGACACCATGCCCGCCATGCTCAGGTTGGCCACCGACGGCTTCACATGGTTGGCCGTCACCCAGTCGATGCCCCGGATGATGTCGGAGTAGTACCCGGCGCCGCCGCAGTCCAGCACGCGCACGGAGTGGAGCTGCACCGACTTGGCGACGCCGTAGGTGCTGCCACCAATCAGCGCCGCGACGTAGGTGCCGTGGCCATGGCAGTCCATGCCACCCAGGGAATCATCGATCGCGTCGTATTCGAGGCGGGTCCGGCGCCAGAGCTCGCTGTGGGTGGCCCAGATGCCCGTGTCCAGGACGTAGGCATGAACCCCGCTGCCGGTTTTGCCGTACGCGTAGCCCTGATCCAGCGGTAGGGCCCGCTGATCAATGCGGTCCAGGTGCCACGGCGCCCCGGTTTGCACGCCGCTGGCGGTGACCACGCCGTCCTCCTCGACGTACTTCACGCGCGGATCCAGGCTCAGCCGCCGCGCACTGGCCTCCGGCATGGTCGCGACGAAGGCGGGCAGGGCCCGCGAGTACACGTGCCCCACCGCGGCCCCGTGCAGACCGGCCAGCTCTGACGCAAGGCGCTGCGGCGGCGCTAGCAGCGTGGCCCGGTCTTCCAGCACGACGATGTAGTGGCCGGCCCGGGCCTTCTCGCTCTTCAGCAGCCGGGTACCCGCCACGAACGCCTTGCCCTGCTTGAGCGCAGGGGAGGACGGCTCCGACAGGTCGGAGCCGGTCTGAGACTCACAGGCCAGGAGCACGAGGCTCACGCTCAGCAGGAACGGGAAGATGCGCATGGCTGTAATTGTCCAATGCGCGTGTTCCTGGATCCCCAAGGCAAGGCCTTCTGGATTCCGGTGGGGCGTAGCCTGTAGACAGCCGTTGCCCGGTGCTCTGCTCTCCCACACCGGCCCGTCCATTCATGAGCCCGCCCGTGGCCACTCCGCCTCCCGTCTCCGCTCCCGCCTCCATGCTTCCTCCAAGCCCCTCCACCGAGGCCGCCGAGTTCACCCGGCGGGCGGTGCTGGCGGGCGTCCTCTTCGGCGCGATTTTCGGCGCAGCCAACGCCTACCTGGGCCTGCGGGTGGGGATGACCGTGTCCACCTCCATTCCCGTGGCGGTGATGACCGTGGCGTTCTTCCGGGCCCTGGGCTCGCGAGCCTCCATCCTGGAGGCGAACATGGCGCAGACGATCGGCTCGGCCTCCTCCTCGCTGGCCAGCGGCTCCATCTTCACGCTGCCGGCGCTGTTCCTCTGGGGCTTCGCGCCGCCGTACCTGCAGCTCGTCGCGGTGGCGGTGCTCGGCGGAGTGCTGGGCATCTCGGCGATGATCCCGCTGCGGCAACTGCTGCTGGTGCGCTCGGCCCGGGAGCTGCCCTATCCGGAGGGACGCGCGTGCGCGGAGGTGCTCCAGGCCACCACCGGCAACGTGGGCACGGTGGGCGCTGGGCGCGCGGGGGCGTGGATCTTCCGGGGCCTGGCGCTGGGCATCGTCATCAAGCTGGTGCTGGAGCTGCTCCGGGTGGTGCCCGGTGAGGTGGCCATGGAGCTGCCCGGGCTGCGCAACGCCGAGCTGGCCCTGGAGGTGGCTCCGGCGCTCATCGCCGTGGGCTACATCCTCGGGTTCCGGCAGTCCGGCATCGTCGTGTCCGGCAGCCTGTTGTCCTCGCTGGCGCTCATCCCGCTGCTCTCACACTTTGGCGCGGGGCTGACGGCGCCGCTCGCTCCGGAGACGACACGGCTGATCGCTCAGATGGACGCGGGGGCGATCTGGAGCAAGTACGTGCGCTACATCGGCGCCGGAGCGGTGGCCGCCGCGGGCATCGCCACTGTGGCGGGTGCGCTGCCCTCCATGGCCCATTCTTTCATGGAGGTGGCTCGCGGCATCCGGGGCTCCTCCGGTGAAGCGTCCGCCGCCGCCCGGGAGCGCACGGAGCGGGACGTGCCGGGCAAGTTCATGGTGGGCGCGCTGGCGCTTGTGGCGCTGGCGCTGGTGCTGGTGCCGGGCATCCTCGGCAGTGGGCTGAGCCTGGCCCAGCGGCTGGTCTGTGCGCTGGCCGTCGCCGTGCTGGGCATCGTCTTCGTGGCGGTGGCCTCTCGCATCGTGGGCCTGGTGGGCGTGTCCTCGCAGCCCACCTCGGGCATCACCCTGGTGACGCTGCTGTGCATCGGCAGCATCTTCGCGGTGCTCGGGTGGACCAGGCCGGGCATGCAGGCGGCGGTGCTGGTGGTGGGCGCGGTGGTGGCCATCGCCGCGTCCAAGGCCGGAGACATCTCCCAGGACCTGAAGACGGGGCAGCTCGTCGGGGCCACGCCGTCGCTTCAGCAGATGGGGCAGTACATCGGCGCGGCCACGGCGTGCTGGGCGGTGGCGGCCACACTGCTGTTCCTGGGACAGGCCTATACCTTCGGCTCGCAGGAGCTGCCCGCGCCGCAGGCCACGCTGATGAAGACCTTCATCGAGGCGGTGCTCACCGGCTCGCTGCCGTGGGATCTGGTGCTCTCCGGCGCGGGGCTCTCGGTGGCGGCGATGCTGGCGGGCGTCAGCGGGCTGGGGTTCGCCATTGGCGTGTACCTGCCGCTGGCGGCCATGGCGCCCATCTTCGTGGGAGGCTGTGCCCGCCGCCTGGCCGACGGGTGGAGCAAGAAGGCCGAGGCCGATGCCGAAGGCGGCAACGGTGTGCTCGCCGCCTCGGGCCTGGTGGCGGGAGAGGGGCTGGCGGGCCTGGCCGTGGCCGTGCTCGTGGGCGGACTCAAGTACGCGCGTCCCAAGGAGGCGCTGCTGTCCGGCACGGTGGGCAGCCTCGCGGCACTGGCCATCGTCGCTGCCCTGTGTGTCTTCCTGGTGCGAGCCGGGCGCTCGGGCCGCCGCTGAACGGCTGGCCGTGTGTCACTGACATGTCAGCCCTGCTTTCTGACGTGTCAGTCCGGTGGGTGTGCGAGGGCTCCCGAGAGCAAGCAGCCAGGCACGGCACTTGCTGATTCCTGGGCAGTGTAGTTTTGGCTACCTGGCACATCCCATACGGGGGCTTCTTCACCTTGGACGCACTGATCAATCAACTCAAGACGCTGGCGTTGACGGACGCGCTGCCGTTCCTGCTCAAGCTGGCAGGCGCGCTGGTGCTCTGGTTCATCGGCCGCACGATCATCAGCGGCTTCCAGCGCGTGCTGCAGATGACGCTGCAGAAGCGCAAGCTCGACGCCACGCTGATCCGCTACGTCGAGTCAGGTGGCGGAGTTCACGGTGCTCGGGCCCGTGCTGGCGGTGCAGGCCTGGTGCGAGCCGAAAAACGCCGAGCCTCTGGGCGGCCCGCTCCACAACACCATCAGCGAGGCGGTGATCGCCTCGGGCTACGCCATCCCCCATCCGGAGCGGCTGCTGCTGTCCAAGGCCAGCTGAGCCCGGCCAGAGGGGACCGACGGCGGGCAGGAGCCTGCCGTCAGCTGTGCAGGGGGGGCCTGGGCTCCGTGCCTCCCTGCCTGGGCCTCTGGCCCAGCGGCTGCTCGCGGGAGATGCGCAAGGTGGCTCGCGCCACCTCCTCACCGTGGCGCATGCGCCGCTGGATGGCCTCCTGCGAGAAGTCGAGGGTGTCTCCCATCGGGTTCACCGGCTCGAGCACGGTGATGGGGCAGTAGCGGTACGGCTTGCCATTGAGCTTCTTCAGCTCCAGCCCCGCCTCATGCCCCTGCCTCACCAGATCATTGATGCGGATGAACTCCTGCACGTCGTTGAGCAGGATCTCGTTGATGGTGATGTCGGTGAGGCTGCGCTTGGCCACATCCAGCAAAGAGGCCGGGGGCTTGGCCGGTTCGATCTTCGACCCACTGCAGGCGATGACGACGATCTCGGAGGGATTCTGGTCCAGCGCGTCTCCCAAAGGGGTGACGTTGCGCAGACCTCCGTCCACGAAGGCCTGAGGGCCGATGGCCTCCCAGATCACCGGCATCGTCGCGCTCTGCCACACCGCATCCAGGAAGTCCGGCGCGGTGCTGGGCACCAGCTCGTACTCGCCGGACTGGAGTGAGACGCGGCCCACGTGGGCGGGGATGACGAAGGGCCTGCCGGCCGCGTGCTTTTCGATGAGCTTGCGCAGCGGCCGGTCATCATAGAGGCCCAGCTTGCGCTGGATCCCGACCCGGAACGCGACAATGGGCCAGGAAAACTTCCGGTACACGTCCTGCTCGCGGATCGTCAGCCACAGCTCCCGCAGCCGCGCATACTCCTGCTGAGCCAGCAGCGTGGCGTTCAGCGCGCCCACGGAGACGCCGAAGATGCGGTCCCAGCGGAACCCGTACTCCTCACGCAGCACGCGCTCGGCGCCAAGCTGGAACGCGCCTTTGGCTCCACCGCCAGATAGGACGAGGGTGGCGGGACGATCGGGCATGGCAGGCTCCTGAGCGTGGGGGGGGTGGCAGGTGTTGCCGCCCGGGCACAAAAGATAGGGCTGGCCTCGGGAGGGCGGAATCGCCCCGGGGCGCGAGCCCTGAAGGCCAGGGGCTTCGTCAAGCCAAGGACGCTGCCATACCGCCCATCCGCCCGGTTCTCCGTCTGCGTCACGGGCAGGGACGAGGTGCCTCGGGATTAAGAATCAGGGATGCCCCCGTTTGGGGGGCCCATGAAAAAGACTCTTCTGTCCTTTCTGCTGCTGGGGTTGATGGTGCTCATGCCCCGGACCGGGCAAGCGTACGAAACAACGGCCTCGGGAACTCCTCCCGCGGGGCTGCCTTCTCGCCTGCTCGTCGGTCTGTTCGAGGACACCGGGCAGACGTGGATGAAGGACAGCGGCGTGCCGTGGGACGTGCGCTACCGTTACTTCGTCAAAGGGTGGATCAACAACTGGGGTTGGACTGCCCCCGACGGCCAGTGGGGCCTGCAGTTCATGCGCGAGAGCCAGGCGCAAGGCTTCCTGCCCGCCATTCAGTACTACCAACTGAACGCTGAGCCGGGTGGCGGAGAGGATCAGTTCCTCACCAAGGTGCGCAACGCAACGACCATGCGCAGCTACTTCTCCGACTTCAAGGTGCTCATGCAGCGGGCCCGCGACTTCGGCGGTCCCGTGCTCGTGCTGGTGGAGGCGGACGGCTTCGGGCTGTTGCAACAGCAGACGGCAAGCAACCCGAACGCCACCGCGGCGGTGGCGTCCACCGGGCTGCCCGAGCTGGCGGGGCTGCCCAACACGGTGGCGGGCTGGGGGCTGGCGTTCCTCCAGCTGCGCAAGGCCGTGGGCGCCAACAACGTCATCCTCGGCATTCATGTCTCCGCGTGGGCGGGAGACGGGGACCTGGCGCATTTCTCCGTCACCTCCTCGCTGACGAACGAGGTGACGAAGGTCCACACCTTCCTCAAGCCATTTGGACTGGCCTCCAACGTCACCGGAGCCACCTGGGACGTGCTGGTGGGCGACCCGCTCGATCGCGATGCGCAGTACTACCGGTCGGTCCTGGGACAGGATCGGTGGTGGGACCCGAACGACTCGGCACTCGTTGCCTCGAAGAGCTTCAACCGGTACGCGGAGTGGCTGCGGCTGTGGAACGTGGCCGCCGGCAAGCGGTGGGTGCTGTGGCAGATCCCCCTGGGGAACTCTCACCACCTGGACGTGCCCAACACGCGCAATGCGCCGCGCGAGGGCTACCGCGACAATCGCACCGAGTATTTCTTTGGCACGGGCAACACCCGGCACCTGGAGAAGTTCGCCAACAGCGGCGTCATCGCGCTGCTCTTCGGGCGGGGTGAGAGCCAGCAGAGCTCATACACGAACGATGTCTACGCAGACGGCCAGCTCTTCATGAAGAGCCGGGCTGGAGCCTTCCTGAAGGCGGGGGGGCTGCCCCTCACCTCGCGCACGGGAACGGGTGGGGGAACGACGGTGCCTCCGCCTCCGACGAGCTCCACGGACAGCGCGCCTTACCACTTCGAGAGTGGTACCCAAGGGTGGAAGTCCTCGGGACCGATGATCACCTCCGTGGCCAGCTCCACCACGCGGGCCTGGGCCGGCAGCCGGTCGCTCGCGGTGACCCTGACGGCGGTGACGAACGGGACGGCCAGGATCTACGTTCCCGGGCCCGCGGTGGCCGGAGGCCGGACCGTCTCCTTCCGCATCTGGCTTCCGGTGGGTGCCCGCATCAGCGCGTTCCAGCCTTATGTGCAGCAGGGCGCGAGCGGTTACTGGAAGTGGACGGGCGCATGGATTCCCGCCACGTCTCTCACGGCGGGAGCCTGGAACACCGTCACGTTGCCGGTACCGGCGGGGGCGGTGTCACCGCTGCACGAGCTGGGCCTCGAGCTCTTCACCGAGGCCACCTGGACGGGCACGCTCCACATCGATTCGGTGAGCTGGTAACGCCTGGCCGGGCTGACGTGTCAGCGTGGGGGGCTGACATGTCAGCCGCCTGCCTGACACGAGCGGGCGCCTGGGTGAAGGCCCGTGCTGCGCTGAGAAGCCAAGGGCTGCGCACCTGGCATCTGTCTTGCTCAGGACAGCGTGCCCTCGCCAAGAGGCGCTGCCGCCGCACCGGATGCGGCGGCACACGAGAACCAAGGAGAACACTTTTATGGTGGCAAAATACATGCGGGCCGCGCTGTGCCTGCTGGGGCTCATCGGGCTGGTACCGGGCCTGGCTCACGCTCAGGGGCAGACGGTCGCGCTGCAGGCGGACGACGGGAAGTACTTCGCCCGCTGCAATGGCTGCCAGAAGACGGTGGACAACAGGTTCCCGGATACGATCACCACCCACGTCTCCAGCCCCACTGAGGGCGCGTTCGCTCAGTTCACCGTGGTGAACGTGGGCAACGGAAAGATCGCACTGAAGACGGACACCGGTAAGTTCGTGGCCCGGTGCAACAACTGCATCATCGGCGGCGCCAAGCCGGACTTCGCGACGGCGCATGTCACCGACTCGTCGCAGCCGTATGCGCAGTTCACCCCGGTGCTGCTGTCCAACGGCAAGTACGGGCTGAAGGCGGACACCGGCAAGTTCCTGGCGCGCTGCAACGGCTGCTCGCCCGGTGCCGCCTATCCCAACACCGTTACTGTGCACGCTACCGACCCCAACACCGAGGCCTTCGCCCAGTGGCGGATCATTCCAACCAGCTTCCCCACTGGCAGCAAGATCGCGCTGCAGGCGGACGACGGGAAGTACTTCGCCCGCTGCAACGGCTGCCAGAAGACGGTGGACAACAGGTTCCCGGACACGATCACCACCCACGTCTCCAGCCCCACCGAGGGCGCGTTCGCTCAGTTCACCGTGGTGAACGTGGGCAACGGAAAGATCGCCCTGAAGACGGACACCGGTAAGTTCGTGGCCCGGTGCAACGGCTGCATCGTCGGTGGCGCCAAGCCGGACTCGGCCACGGTGCATGTCACCGACTCGTCGCAGCCGTATGCGCAGTTCACCCCGGTGCTGCTGTCCAACGGCAAGTACGGGCTGAAGGCGGACACCGGCAAGTTCCTGGCGCGCTGCAACGG
>DASVVJ010000232.1:0-2695 GCA_036389955.1 Myxococcaceae bacterium | reverse complement strand
CCTGAAGGCGCTGATGGCCACGTGCGATTTGGCGCGCAAGCAGGGCCTGTACAACGTGGAGCACCGCGCGCTGCTGGAGGTGTGGGCCACCAGCCCGCTGTCCCGCGAGGCGCAGCGGGCCCAGGCGCGGCTCAAGGGGCTGCCCATGCCGCTCAAGTGGCGGGTGCGCCGGGCCGAGGCGTTCCTGGACATGCACCACAACCTCACGGCGATGGACCAGCTCGAGAAGATGCTGCCGCAGCTGGACCTGCCCGATGAGCTCTCGTGCCGCGCGCACCTGGCGTACGGCAAGGCGCTGCGCAAGGAGCGCAAGCACCGCCGCGCCATTCAGGTGCTCTCGCCGGTGGTGCAGCAGTGCAGCTCGCCGGAGCTGCGGCCCCGGGCGCTCTACCTGCTGGGCTACTCGCAGTCGGTGGTGGAGCCGCACGACGCCATCACCACCTACGCCACGCTGGCGCGCGACTACCCCGAGCACGGCCTGGCGGACGACGCGCTCTTCTTCGAGGCGTGGCAGCTTCAGCGCACCGGCCAGGCAGAGGCGGCCCTGGCCCGCTACGAGGAGGTGGCCCGGCGCTACCCGGCTGGCAACTTCTCCTCCGAGGCCCTGTTCCGCGCGTTCTGGTTCCACCACCGCAAGGGGGACCCCGTGGCCGCGCTGGCCACGCTGAAGGCCGTGGAGCAGCTTCCGCTGGCGGCGAGGACGGATGAGGCGCTGTGGCGCTCCCGGTACTGGACGGCGCGCGTGCTGGAGGCGCGCAACGAGCCGAAGGCGGCGCTCGAGAGCTACGAGCGCATCGCCAACGATCGCCCGGCGGCCTGGTACGGCGTGCTGGCCCGCTCGCGGCTGGCGCGGCTGGCTCCCGAGCGGCTGGTGCAGCAGGCCAAGGCCACCGTCGAAGAGGAGGAGCCCAGCGAGCCGGAAGAGGTGTGGCCGCTGCCGCTCGGCACCCTGCGCCAGGACGTGCACTTCACCGCGGGCGTGGAGCTGATGCGGCTGGGCATGCCCGGCGCTGTCCAGGAGCTGCTCGCGGTGGACCACCGCTCGCTGTCCGAGGACTCCGGGCGGCTCATCTACCAGATGCTCCAGCGCTCTGGCCGGGGCCGGGCTGCGCGGCAGGTGGCGCGCGTCACGCTGAAGCAGGAAGTGCACGGTCCGCTGAGCCCCTCGTCGCGGCCCATCTGGGAGGCCACGTGGCCGCTGGCCTACCGCTCGCTCGTCGAGCGCCACGCGCGCTCGGCCCGGGTGGATCCGGATCTGCTCCAGGGCCTCATCCGCGAGGAGAGCCGCTTCAACCCGCGGGCGCGCTCCTCCACCGGAGCGCTCGGGCTTACTCAGCTCATGCCCGCCACGGCGCGCGAGGTGGCCGCCCGGCTGAAGATCTCCGTGAACGAGCAGGTGCTGCTGCAGCCGGGCGACAACATCCGTGTGGGAGCCGCGTACCTGGGCCAGCTGCTCAACCACTTCGAGGGCAACCCGGCCTTCGCGGTGGCCGCGTACAACGCGGGGCCCTCGGCGGTGGAGCGCTGGCAGAAGGCCCTGCCGCAGGCGGAGCTGGACGAGTGGGTCGAGCACATCGCCTTCGAGGAGACGCGCGAGTACGTCAAGCGCGTGCTCGGCAGCTACAGCGCTTACAAGCTGCTCTACACGGCCAGGTCTCCGCTGTTGCAGATTGCGCCGGAGCCCACCGGTGAGACTTCGGGGCTGCTCAACCGCGAGGTCGCCACGGGTGAGCCCGAGGCGGTCAAACGGTGAGCACGGGCCCTGTGCCCACACAGCGGCCGTCCCTGTCGCATCGCCTTCACGGGCGGTTCGTCGGTTTTGATGCAGGGCTTCGGTTTTGAAGCATTCAGCAAACCTCTGAAACTCCAGAAGAATCCTGGCCAGCGAGACGTCGGCTCCACCAGAGCTGACGCATTGCTGGCTTTCGTTTTCTTAAATTCCAAGAGGTTGAGTGCGGGTCCGGAGAGTGCATTGGGAGCGGCGGCGTCCCGATGAAGCACCCCTGGGAGGACTCAGCATGGATGCGTACACGCGTAGCCGCACGCCTCATTGGAGTCATGGAATCGCACTGGTGTGGTGGGTCCTCGTCGCGGCCCCTGGCGCGGCTCACGGTGCCCAGCCGGTGCTGCACCCGGGCACGGAGCGCTACCGCGTCAGCGCGCCACCCGCCACGGGCCGTTCGGGCACCGCGACCCTGACGGCCCGGGCGCTGCTCGGCAGGGACGGAGCCACCACGTTCGAGGTGAGCACCTCCACGTTGGACACCGCCACGCTGGCGCCCGGCAACATCGCCAAGCTGCAGATCAAGCTGCTCGATGGCCAGGGCCGGGTCCGCGCGACGGAGAACCACACGAACCTGAGCTCCGGCGGGCGGTTGCAGAGGGTGCTGCCGGGGTTGGGGCGCGGGCAGCCGCTGCAACTCCAGGCCAACATCGAGGGAATTGATGGGGCGCGCATGGACGTGGTCACCGTGCGGACCGCGGTACGGCTGCTGCCGGACCTCGCGGTGGAGCAGCTCAGCGCGCCCGCCAGCGCCCAGCTCGGAATGCCGGTGAACATCTCTGCGCTCATCGCCGAGCGCAACGGGGACACCGGCGCGGAGGCCGACTGTGTCCTCAAGGTGGATGGCACCGAGGTGGACCGGGCACCGGGCATCTGGGTGGATGCGGCCAGCGCGGTGTCCTGTGCCTTCAC
>DASVVJ010000231.1:0-1669 GCA_036389955.1 Myxococcaceae bacterium | reverse complement strand
ATCTGCGCCTCATCTCCGGACTGGCTGGCGTCAGCGAGCCCGCGTACGGCGGTGTGTAGCTGCACGGCGTGGTTGCGGAACGAAGCGCCCTGCTCGCCCTGGCTCCGCGGGTGGAGCTTCAGCTGCGAGGTCCGCTCCAGCAGCCGCTCGAAGGCGGAGCGCAGCTCGGCGTTGGGTTTCTCGCCCGGCTTGCGCACCTGGAAGAGCAGATAGCTCACGTCGGTGAAGGCCGGGTTGAGGTCCTTCTCCATGAACTGCTGCATGTTCTTCGAGGACGCGTTCGAGGCGTGGGCGGGCGGGATGAACAGCTCCAGCCCCATCAACGCCAGGGCCGTGCACACCAGGATGAGGGCAGAACGCTTCATCGCACCGCCTGTGAGCAGACGATGGAAGCGTGACAGAACCCTCCCATTCCAGCAACGGGGTAAGCGGGGTTTCCCGTTCGTTCGGGTAGTGAATGTCGTGCGGGGTAGCCACGTGTAGCCGCAGGCGGAGAGCGAGGGACGTGACAGGTGGGCCCAGAGTTGCTGGCCCGGTGCCCCGGGGCTCTGCCACGCTGGGCGCCTATGAGCGAGGACCGAGTGGTACTCCCCGAAGTGCTCGACCGGCCAGTCCGCATGGCCTCGGTGCCGGCCTACCTGAGAGATGTCTTTGAGCACCTGCCGGTGCCGTTGGTGATGGAGGCGGACGTCCCCGAGGACCCTGGGACGGTGCCCCTGGCGGCGCGGCAGCTTCTCAAGCTCACGTTGCTGGTGCCGCGGCTGCGGCTCGAGCGGCTGACGCTGCAGCCGAACGGGCAGGCGCCGCGCATCGTCATCAAGGGCCCGCAGCGCCAATGCGTGCTGAGCGGCACCGAGCTGGCCCAGGGCGTCACGGAAGCGGCGCGGTGCGTGTTGGGGGAGCTGCTGGACAAGGAGCACTTCGCGCGGGTGCTCGAGGTGTTCGCGTTCCAGTCATCCAACCTCGAGGCGTTGCGGACGCTCACCCACCACCTGCTGCGGGCCAGCGACATCGATCAGGCGCTGTACATCATGCTGTCGGGCATCACCTCGGGCCAGGCGCTGGGCTTCAACCGGGTGGCGCTCTTCCTCCAGGAGCCGGAGCAGGGTGGGTTCGTGGGCTCGAAGGCGCTGGGCCCGGCGGACGAGGACGAGGCGCGCCTCCTCCGGGAGGCGAACGAGTCCGAGTCGAAGACGATCGAGCAGCAGATCGAGGACTGCGCGCGCCGCAACTTCGACACCCGGTTCCAGCAGCACGTGCAGACGTTGCGGCTGCCGGAGAGCGACGAGGTGGCCGAGGCGGTGGCGGCCTCGGGGCCGGTGCTCTTCAATCAGGAGCGGCCGGTGAACGCGGAGCTGGCGCGGTTGTCACCGGGCAAGCAGTACACGCTGGCGGCCATTCAGACGCACGACAAGCGCCGGGGGTTGATCTTCGCGGACAACCTCTACGGCGGCACGCCCGTGTCCCCCGAGCAGCTGCACTTCCTGAGCTTCTACATCGATCAGACGGCGCTCATCTGGGGCAACCTGTCGCTGATGAACCGGGCGCAGGTGATGGCGGACCAGGATGCGCTGACGGGGCTGCTCAACCGCCGCGCGCTGGAGCTGAGGCTGGAGGAGTCGCGCCGCCACTGCCTGGCGACGAACGAGCCGTGCGCGCTGATGGTGTT
>DASVVJ010000230.1:0-21480 GCA_036389955.1 Myxococcaceae bacterium | reverse complement strand
AAGAAGATCACCGTGGACGTGAAGGGCGAGGTGTTGGAGCTGAAGAACACCATCAACACGATGGTGGACCAGCTCAACTCGTTCGCCTCGGAAGTGACCCGCGTCGCCAAGGAAGTGGGTACCGAAGGAAAGCTGGGTGGTCAGGCCGTGGTGCCTGGGGTCTCCGGTGTGTGGAAGGACCTCACGGACAACGTGAACTTCATGGCCTCCAACCTCACCACGCAGGTGCGCGGCATCGTCAAGGTGGTGACGGCCGTCGCCAACGGTGACCTGAGCCAGAAGCTCATCGTGGAAGCCAAGGGTGAGATCGCCGCCCTCGCGGACACCATCAACGCGATGACCCAGACGCTGTCCATCTTCGCCCAGCAGGTGACCGACGTCGCCCGCACGGTGGGTGTGGAAGGCAAGCTGGGCGCTCAGGCCGAGGTGCCGGGCGTCGCCGGTACGTGGAAGGACCTCACGAACAACGTGAACCTGCTCGCCAACAACCTCACGGCGCAGGTGCGAAACATCGCCGAAGTCTCGACCGCGGTCGCGAATGGCGACCTGTCCAAGAAGATCACGGTGGACGCGAAGGGCGAGGTGCTCCAGCTGAAGGACACCATCAATACGATGGTGGACCAGCTCCGCGCGTTCGCTTCCGAAGTGACCCGCGTCGCCAAGGAAGTCGGTACGGAAGGCAAGCTGGGCGGCCAGGCCGACGTGAAGGGCGTGTCCGGCGTCTGGAAGGACCTCACCGACAACGTGAACGTCCTCACCGGCAACCTGACCGACCAGGTGCGCAACATCGCCAAGGTGACCACGGCGGTCGCGAATGGCGACCTGAGCCAGAAGATCACCGTCAGCGTGAAGGGCGAAATCCTGGAGCTGAAGAACACCATCAACACGATGGTGGACCAGCTCCGCGCGTTCGCCTCGGAAGTGACCCGCGTCGCCAAGGAAGTGGGCACCGAGGGCAAGCTGGGTGGCCAGGCCGATGTGAAGGGTGTGTCGGGTGTGTGGAAGGACCTCACGGACAACGTGAACGTCCTCGCCGGCAACCTGACCGACCAGGTGCGTAACATCGCCAAGGTCACGACGGCCGTCGCCAACGGCGACCTGTCGCAGAAGATCTCGGTCGAGGCCCGCGGCGAAATCCTCGAGCTGAAGAACACCATCAACACGATGGTGGATCAGCTCCGCGCCTTCGCCGCCGAGGTGACCCGCGTCGCCAAGGAAGTGGGTACCGACGGAAAGCTGGGCGGCCAGGCCGAAGTGCCGGGAGTCGCCGGCACGTGGAAGAACCTCACGGACAACGTGAACTCCATGGCCTCCAACCTCACCGCCCAGGTGCGTAACATCGCCCTCGTCACGACGGCGGTTGCGAACGGTGACCTGTCCAAGAAGATCACCGTGGACGTGAAGGGCGAAATCCTCGAGCTGAAGAACACCATCAACACGATGGTGGACCAGCTGAACTCGTTCGCCTCGGAAGTGACCCGCGTCGCCAAGGAAGTGGGTACCGAAGGAAAGCTGGGCGGTCAGGCCGAAGTGCGCGGTGTGTCCGGCACCTGGAAGGACCTCACCGACAACGTGAACTCCATGGCGCGTAACCTGACCACTCAGGTGCGCGGCATCGTCCGCGTGGTGACGGCGGTTGCCAACGGCGACCTGAAGCAGAAGCTGGTGGTCGACGCCAAGGGCGAGGTGGCCGCGCTCGCGGACACCATCAACAACATGACCGACACGCTGGGCACCTTCGCCGAGCAGGTCTCCACGGTGGCCCGCGAGGTGGGCGTGGAGGGCAAGCTCGGTGGCCAGGCCCGTGTGCCCGGTGTCGCCGGCACGTGGAAGGACCTCACCGACAACGTGAACTTCATGGCCTCGAACCTGACCACTCAGGTGCGCGGCATCGTCAAGGTCGTGACCGCGGTCGCCAACGGTGACCTCACCCAGAAGCTCATCGTCGACGCGAAGGGCGAGGTGGCCGCGCTGGCCGAGACGATCAACAGCATGACGGACACGCTGGGCACCTTCGCCGAGCAGGTGTCCACGGTGGCCCGCGAAGTGGGTATCGAAGGAAAGCTGGGCGGCCAGGCCCGTGTGCCCGGTGCTCGCGGCACGTGGCGGCAGCTGACCGACAACGTGAACCAGCTGGCCGGCACGCTGACCTCTCAGCTGCGCGCCATCTCCGATGTGGCCACCGCCGTGACCAAGGGCGACCTGACCCGCAGCATCACGGTCAGCGCCGAGGGCGAAGTCGCCGCGCTGAAGGACAACATCAACCAGATGATCTTCAACCTGCGTGAGACCACGCAGAAGAACCAGGAGCAGGACTGGCTGAAGACGAACCTGGCGAAGTTCTCCAGCATGATGCAGGGCCAGAAGAACCTCGAGGCCGTCAGCCGCCTCATCATGAGCGAGCTGACGCCGCTGGTCGGCGCCCACCACGGCGCCTTCTTCCTGGCGGACCAGGAGGGCAACACCCCGGTTCTCAAGCTCACCAGCACCTACGCCTACCGTGAGCGCAAGAACATCTCCAACCGCTTCCGTCCGGGCGAGAGCCTCGTCGGCCAGTGCGCGCTGGAGAAGAAGACCATCCTGCTCACCAAGGTCCCCGCCGACTACATCACCATCTCGTCGGGCCTGGGCGAGTCCACGCCGCTCAACATCATCGTCCTGCCCGTGCTCTTCGAGGGCGAGGTGAAGGCGGTCATCGAGCTGGCCAGCTTCCACCCGTTCAGCGCCATTCACCAGATCTTCCTGGATCAGCTCACCGAGAGCATCGGTGTCGTGCTGAACATGATCATGGCGAACATGCGCACCGAGGAGCTGCTGCTCCAGTCGCAGAGCCTCACCCAGGAGCTGCAGAGCCAGTCCAAGGAGCTCACGCAGCAGCAGGAGGAACTCAAGCGCACCAACGCCGAACTCGAGACGCAAGCGCTCGAGCTGGAGAAGAAAGCCAAGCAGCTCGCCGAGCAGAACACCGCGGTGGAAGAGAAGAACGCCGAGGTGGAGCTGGCCCGCGCCAGCCTCGAGGAGAAGGCCGAGCAGCTCAGCCTCATCTCCAAGTACAAGAGCGAGTTCCTGGCCAACATGAGCCACGAGCTGCGCACCCCGCTCAACTCGCTGCTCATCCTGGCCAAGCTCCTGGCCGACAACAAGGACGGCAACCTCAGCGGCAAGCAGGTCGAGTACGCCAACACCATCTACGCCAGCGGCGGCGATCTGCTCACCCTCATCAACGAGATCCTCGACCTGTCCAAGGTGGAGGCCGGCAAGATGCAGGTGGAGCCGCGGGACATCCTCCTGGCCGAGCTCAACCAGTTCGTGGACCGCAGCTTCCGCCCGGTGGCCGACCAGAAGGGGCTGTCGTTCACCGTGGACCTCATCACCGGCTCGCCGCGCAGCATCCGCACGGATCCGCAGCGGCTGCAGCAGATCCTCAAGAACCTGCTGTCCAACGCCTTCAAGTTCACCGACTCCGGTGGCGTGAAGCTGGTGGTGAAGCCCGCGGAAAAGAGCGTGCGCTTCGAGCACGAGGTGCTGCGCCGCGCCAAGAAGGTCATCGCCTTCGCGGTGACGGACACCGGCATCGGCATCGCCAAGGACAAGCAGCGGCTCATCTTCGAGGCGTTCCAGCAGGCCGACGGCTCCACCGCGCGCAAGTACGGTGGCACCGGCCTGGGCCTGTCCATCTCGCGCGAGATCGCCAAGCTGCTGGGTGGCGAGATCCACGTGGAGAGCGAGCCGGGCAAGGGCAGCACCTTCACGCTGTACATGCCGCCCGAGTACATCGGCCCCGAGGATGAGGGCTCCGGCCCGCCGTCCCCGCCGTCCCTGCCGTCAGGCCCGTCCACGCCGTCTTCGGGCACGCCGGTGGTGATGGGGCGCTCCACCGAGCAGTCCTTCGGAGCGCCACCGGCCATGACGCAGGCTCCCGTGGCCGACTCGCACGTGCTGGACGCGGCGCTGCCGCCTCAGGCGGAAGCGGTGCTGACTTCGGTCGCCGTGGAGGATGACCGGGAGCACATCCGCGAGGGAGACCGCGTCCTGCTCATCATCGAGGACGACCTGAAGTTCGCCCGCATCATGACGCAGATGGCGCGGGAGAAGGGCTTCAAGGTCCTGGTGGCCACGCGCGGTGACAGCGGCCTGTCCATGGCCAACGAGTACCTGCCGCACGCCATCACCCTGGACATCCAGCTACCCGTGGTGGACGGCTGGAGCGTACTGGAGCGGCTCAAGCGCAACCCGCGCACGCGCCACATCCCGGTGCACATCATCAGCGTGATGGACAAACACCAGGGCAACACCCAGGGCGCATTCGGCTACCTCACCAAGCCGGTGAGCAAGGAGGGCCTGGAGCACGTCTTCGGCCAGCTGGCCCGCTTCCTGGAGCGCAAGGAGCGCCGCCTGCTGCTCATCGAGGACGACGCCGTGCAGCGCGCCAGCCTGGAGAGCCTGCTGGGCGAGGGCGACGACGTGAAGATCACCGCCGTGGCCACGGGCGAGGAGGCCCTGAAGAAGCTCGAGGAGTCGCAGTTCGACTGCCTCGTCATCGACCTGATGCTGCCCGACATGGACGGCATCAAGCTGGTGGAGGAGGTGAAGACGCAGACGCGCTTCCGGGACCTGCCCATCGTCATCTACACCGGCAAGGAGCTGTCCTCGAAGGACGAGTCCCGGCTCAAGCGCTACACCGGCAGTGTCATCCTCAAGAGCGGCTCACGCAGCCCCGACCAGCTGCTGGGAGACACGGCGCTGTTCCTCCACCGGCTGGACCACAACCTGCCGCCCCGCGCGCGTCAGGCGCTGGCCCAGCGCAACAAGCAGGGCGACAACGATCTCACCGGCAAGAAGGTGCTCGTGGTGGACGATGACATGCGCAACATCTTCGCGCTCACCAGCGTGCTGGAGAACCAGGGCCTGCAGGTGAGCTTCGCGGAGAACGGGCGTGCCGCCATCGAGGCCCTGAAGAAGGACCCTGACGTGGATGTGGTATTGATGGACATCATGATGCCGGAGATGGATGGCTACGAGACGATGCGGGCCATCCGGCAGGATCTGCGGCTGTCACGGCTGCCCATTATCGCCGTCACCGCCAAGGCGCTGAAGGATGACCGGGAGAAGTGCATGGCCGCCGGGGCGAGCGACTACCTGCCCAAGCCGGTGGATACGGACAAGCTCATCGAACTCATCCGCCTGTGGGTGAATGCTTGAGTTGATTAGCACACGGCCCGTCCCCTCCCGGCTTCTGTCTGGGGGGGGGGTGGGTCTAGCCTCTCTCACTGCGACACCCCCGGGGCCCCCTGTTTTGCTCAGCATGATCTCCTCTGAAGCCACCAACGACCGTGTGCCCGAGAGTGCTCCCGCACTCGCGCGGGCAAGCATCCTGCTGGTGGATGACTACCCATCGAACCTGCTGGCGCTCGAGGCCATCCTCGAACCGCTGGGCCAGGAACTGGTGAAGGCCACCAGTGGCGAGGAGGCGCTCAAGTTTCTGCTGCAGCGGGAGTTCGCCGTCATCCTGATGGATGTGCAGATGCCGGGGCTGGATGGTTTCCAGACCGCGGCCATCATCAAGCAGCGCGAGCGCACCCGCACCATTCCCATCATCTTCCTGACGGCCCTGAGCCGGGACGCGGCCCACGTGTTCAAGGGCTACGCCCACGGCGCGGTGGACTACCTGCTCAAGCCGTTCGACCCGGAGATTCTGCGCTCCAAGGTCAGCGTCTTCGTGGACCTGTTCCTCAAGGAACAGCAGCTGCAGCGCCAGGGCCAGCTGCTGCGCCAGCGGGAGCGCGAGGCGCTGGAGCGCCAGAGCGAGCTGCGCTACCGGCGGCTGCTGGACGCGCTGCCCGAGACGGTGTGGGCGGCGCGCCCGGACGGCACGCTGTACTACGCCAACCAGGTGTGGCGTACCTACACCGGCAGCGAGCAGGAGGAGCTGTCCTTCGAGCTCTTCCTGTCCTTCGTGCACCCGGCGGACCGGGACAGCATGCGGCGCACGTGGGAGGAGGCGGTGCGCCACAAGAGCCGCACCGAGCGCGAGTTCCGCATGAAGCGCCAGGATGGACAGTGGCGCTGGCACCTGGGGCGCACGGCGCCCGAGTACGACGAGAACGAGCGGCTGGTGGGCTTCATCGCCGTGGCCACGGACATTGACGACAAGAAGCGCGCCGAGGACACGCTGGCTCGCTTCAAGACGACGCTGGACTCCACGCTCGACTGCGTTCTCATGTTCGAGCCGGAGCGGTTGTCGCTCACCTACGCCAACATGGGCGCGGCGCGGCAGCTGGCCACCAGCGTGGACGAGCTGCTGGGCACCAACGTGCTGAAGGTGGAGGGCGGCTTCGACGAGGAGGCCTTCCGCAAGCTGCTGGCGCCGCTGCTCAGCGGCACCGTGCCCAGCCAGATGTACTCCACCACGCACCGGCGCTTCGATGGGAGCGAGGTGCCCGTGGAGGTGGTGCTCCAGTACGTGGCGGCGGACGAGGGCCAGGGGCGCTTCGTCTCCGTGGCGCGTGACATCACCGAGCGCCAGCGCGCCGAGGCCGCGCTGCGCATGGCCAGCGAGGCCAAGGACGCGTTCCTCGCCGCGGCCAGCCACGAGCTGCGCACCCCGCTGGCGGCGGCCAAGGGCCACGCCCACCTGGCGATGATCAAGCTGGGCAACCAGACGGAGACCGGGCCAGGCAAGTCGCTGAAGATCATCAACCGGCAGATCGACCGGATGACCAAGCTGGTGGAGGAGCTGCTGGACATCAGCCGGCTTCAGGCCGGGCGGCTGTCGCTGGAGCTCGAGCGCTTCGACCTGGGCCTGCTGCTGCGCGAGACGTGTGACCGGATGTCGGTGCTCTCGCAGGTGCACCCGCTGCGGCTGGAAGGCCCGGAGCACCTGGAGGGCTTGTGGGATCGCGGGCGCCTGGACCAGGTGGTGACGAACCTGGTGTCCAACGCCATCCGCTACTCGCCGGATGGCGGTGAGGTGGTGGTGCGGTTGGTGGAGGAAGGGGCCGGGGTGCACCTGACGGTGAGGGACCGGGGCGTGGGCATTCCGCCGGAGAAGCAGGCGATCATCTTCGAGCGCTTCGGGCGTGCGCATGGGGCCAAGTACGGAGGGCTGGGATTGGGGTTGACGATCAGCCAGGGCATCGTCGAGCAGCACGGCGGGCGCATCTGGGTGGAGTCCAGCGGTGTGGCGGGTGCGGGCTCGATCTTCCACGTGTGGCTGCCGCGCGAGACGGCGCAGGCCACCGCCGCCACCGCCGAGCAGCACCCGGCCCAGCCAACGCAGGTCTCCGCGAGCTGAGCCGTCCGGTGGATGCTCAGCCGCCGGCCTTCCGGGGCCACAGTGAGATGCACGCGCTCGTCAGCGCCCGGGACTGGGCCTCCACGGCCCTGGGGCCGCTGGAGTCCTGGCCGCGCAGTCTCAAGGCCCTGGTCAAGACACTGCTGGCCTCGAACTACCCCATGGTGCTCACCTGGGGGCCGCGCTTCATTCAGTTCTACAACGACGCGTACTCGAAGCTGATTGGGGACCAGCACCCCGCGGCGCTGGGCGAGGACATCCGCATCACCCTGGCCTCGGCCTGGGACACGCTCGGGCCGATGATTCAGCAGGTGATGGCCTCGGGGGTGGCCAACTGGACGCCGGCGCTCCTGCTGCTGATGGAGCGCAGCGGCTACCGCGAGGAGGCCTACTTCAGCGTCTCGCACTCCCCGGCCGAGGACGACACCGGCGCCATCGTGGGCATGTTCGCGGTGTGCAGCGAGGTGACGCAGCAACTGCTGGGAGAACGCCGGCTGCGGCTGTTGAGGGACCTGGGCACGCGGGCCGGAGAGACGCGCAGCGTGGAGAAGGCCTGCGCGGACATGGTGGCCGCCATCGCTCAGCACCCGCTGGATGTGCCCTTCGCGCTGCTGTACCTGCGCTCGGAGGAGGGCGCGGCGCTGGAGCTGCGCGGCACCGTGGGCCTGGAGGCCGGAGGCCCGGCCAGTCCCCGCCTGGCGCGGCTGGAGCCGGGGGCAGCGGGGTGGCCCCTCGGGCGCGCGGTGGCCGGTGAGACGGTGCGGATGGAGGCGGTGGAGCGCCTGATCAAGGTGGGCGGCGGGCTCTGGGGAGACGCGGTGCGCACCGCGCTCGTCATGCCCATTGCCTCCTCGGAGCAGGGCAAGCCGCTCGGAGTGCTGGTGGCGGGCGTGAGCCCCAACCGCGCGCTCGACGAGGGCTACAGCTCCTTCTACGAGCTGCTGGTGGGCCAGGTGTCCGTGGCGCTGCGCAACGCCCAGGCGTACGAGGAGGAGCGGCGCCGGGCCGAGCAGCTCGCCGAGCTGGATCGCGCCAAGACGGCCTTCTTCAACAACGTCTCCCACGAGTTCCGCACCCCGCTGACGCTGATGCTGGGGCCGCTGGAGGATCTGCTCGCCTCGGGGCAGTTGCCCTCCGCCGAGCGCCGGGAGCTGGAGGTGATCCACCGCAACGCCGGCCGGCTGTTGCGCCTGGTCAATTCGCTGCTGGACTTCAGCCGCCAGGAGGCAGGCCGGCTCGAGGCGAGCTTCGAGCCCACGGACCTGGCCGCCTACACCTCGGAGCTGGCCGAGGCATTTCGCGCCGCGGTGGAGCGCGCGGGCCTCACCCTGAAGGTGGACTGTCCTCCGCTCTCGCAGCCGGCGTACGTGGACCGGGAGCTGTGGGAGAAGATCGTCCTCAACCTGCTGTCCAACGCGCTGAAGTTCACCTTCCAGGGCTCCATCCTCGTGCGGCTGCGCGAGGACGCGGGGCGTGTCTTCCTGGAGGTGGCGGACACCGGCACGGGCATTCCGCGCGCGGAGCTGCCGCACCTCTTCAAACGCTTCCACCGGGTGCGGGGGGCTCAGAGCCGCAGCTACGAGGGCACCGGCATTGGGCTGGCGCTCGTGCAGGAGCTGGTGCGGCTGCACGGGGGAGAGGTGCGGGTGGAGAGCGAGGAGGGGCGGGGCACCACCTTCACGGTGCTCATGCCCCAGGGCTCGGCGCACCTGGCGCCCGAGCGCATCCGTGGGCCGCGGCTTCGGGCCTCCACGGCCATGGGGGCAGAGGCCTTCACCCAGGAGGCCCTGCGTTGGGTGGATGAGGAGGAGCTGCCGGCCGCCTCTGGGACGGCTGGCGCGAGCGAGGAGCGCAAGGCTCCGCTGGGCCACATCCTGCTGGCCGATGACAACGCGGACATGCGCGACTACGTGCGCCGCATTCTGGCCTCCACCTTCGAGGTGGAGGCGGTGGCGGACGGGCAGGCGGCCCTGGAGGCCGCGCGGGTGCGCGTGCCGGACCTGGTGCTCACCGATGTGATGATGCCGCGCCTGGATGGCTTCGGCCTGCTGCGGGCGCTGCGGGAGGAGCCCCACACCCGCGCCGTGCCGGTGGTGATGCTGTCGGCGCGCGCGGGTGAGGAGGCCGCCATCGAGGGACTGGAGGCCGGCGCGGATGACTACCTGGTGAAGCCCTTCAGCGCCCGGGAGCTGTTGGCCCGCGTGCGCTCCAACCTGGAGCTGGCGCGCATGCGGCGCGAGGTGAGCCAGCAGGAGGCCCTCGCGGTGTCCCTGAAGGAAGCCGTCCAGGCGCGGGATGACTTCCTGTCTGTCGCCAGCCACGAGCTGAAGACGCCGCTGGCCGCCTTCCAGCTGCAACTGGCCCTCATCGATCGCAACCTCCCCCCCGAGTCCCGTGCCAACGTGAAAGACCGGCTGGCCGCCGCCGGCCGCCAGGTGCAGCGGCTGCACGAGCTGGTGGAGACGCTACTGGACGTGGCCTTGCTCGCCTCGGGACAGCTGGTGCTCGAGCGTGAGGAGGTGGATCTGGTCGGCGTGGTGGAGGAGGCCGCGGGCCAGATGCGCGACGAGCTGGAGCGTGCCGGCTCGGCGCTGAGGCTCGAGGTGCAGGGCCCGATCGTGGGCCGCTATGATCGCCATCGCCTCGAGCTGGTGGTGTCCAACCTGCTCTCCAACGCGGCCCGCTACGGCATGGGCCAGCCCATCGAGGTCTCTCTCCAGAACAAGGAGGGAGTGGCGCGCCTGACGGTGACGGACCACGGCATGGGCATTCGCCCGGAGGACGCCGCCCGCATCTTCGAGCGCTTCGAGCGCGCCGTGTCCAGCCGCCACTATGGAGGCCTGGGGCTGGGGTTGTGGATCGCCCGCCAGGTGGTGGAGGCGCACGGGGGCTACATCCAGGTGGACAGCGCCCCGGGCCAGGGCGCCACCTTCACCGTGGAGCTCCCGCGAGAGGAACTCAGCGCCAGGAGTTAATGGGTTGGCATTCCAAGGAGTAACAGCAGAAGGCGCCGAAGTTCTTAATGAGCGCGGGAACCGCTTCCCTGTAGTCACTGAACTGCAGATCGCCATGCTTGTTGAGATGGCTGCAAGTCTTCGCTTCTGGCCATTCAAGGACCTCTTCCGGGCTGGCACGTTTGAGGGGTCTCATGGGCTGTTCTTTCAGCGACTCGACGGCAACTAAACCGAAACATAGGGTGACGTTCGGTCGCGTCAAGTTTCAATGGCCACCCGGCGAGCGCTCCACGGGGCCCGCAGGCGAGACTGGAGGCGCGAGTGCGCAGCCCGGTTCAGCCTGTTCCGCTTTCGAGGTTCCTACACTCAGGCCGTCGTGGTGTCGTCTGCGGGATTTCCGCGACGGCGGGGGCGCTTGAGCCCCATTTCGACCATGATTTCGCCCGCCGCTCTCTTCAGGTCCTTCAGCTCTGCCGCTGCGTCGCGCTGATCGAAGCCGCCCGCAAGCCATCGGCGCAGCTCCGCCGCCAGCTCTCCCGCCGTCTGGTAGCGCGCGGCCGGCGACCGCTGAAGGAGCCTGCTCAAGGGGACTCGCAAGCTCTGAGGGAGCGTCGCCGTTGCCGCCTCAATGTCTTCGGGCGTGTAGGTCGCCGCACGCCAGATCGTCTGCTCGATCGTGGAATCACACCCTGCCAGCCGAGCGCGCTTGATCGCGCGCTTCACCCGGGCGCGCTGCTTCGCTGAGAGTGCCGCCTTCGCCGCTTCGGGCACTCCCAGGTCTGCATCGAGCAGATTCTTCCCCGTGGACATATCGAGCATGACCAGCCCAAGCGCGAACAGGTCCGAGCGCGCGTCCACGCGGCCGCCCAGCAACATCTCCGGCGAAGCGAAATAGGCGTCTCCCTGCGGGCGGCGCACGGTGGAGACGACACGGCCCCGCAGTTGGGAGAGTGCGAGCCCGAAGTCAGAGACCTGGACCGCGCCCTCCCAGTCCACGAAGACGTGATTCAAGTCGATCGCCCTGTGGACGATGCCCAGCGGGTTGCCCTTCTCGTCCCTGGCGCTGTGGGCATGCTGGAGGGCGTCCGCCACTTCCGCGCCGACGTACATCGTGAAGGACGGCGAGAACCCGCGTGCCAGCTCCGACGTGAGCGCCAGCAGGTCCGCGAGGTCCTGCCCGGCCGGATGGTCGGTGATGACGTACCAGGCCGCTTCGGCTTTGTGCAATCCGTGAACGCGGAGGATGCCCGGGTGCTGGAGGGACGCGGCCAGCCGTACTTGCTCTTCGAGCTTCGCCCGGGCCTTGAGGATGCGCATTCCCTCCATGCGCCCGCGCGGGGTGCCAACCGCCTTGAGCAGCACCTTGCCGCGGGGGTGCCCCTCCCGCGTGCGCCGCCGGGCCAGAAAGAGGCTCAGGCCGTGATGCGCCTCGCCCAGGTGTTCGCGGAACTCGTAAGAAACCCCCTCCTCGTCAGAGAACAGAATGGCCCCTCTGGGAAGCCTGAACTCGATGGCAGACATCCTCGATTCTCCTTGCTCGCGCGGGCCCTATGCCTGCACGTGACAGTCCCCACCTTACCCACGAGATGGGGTCGAGGGGAACGCCCTGCGGCGTAGGGTCCCGTTCCGGCACAGCCCCACGAATTTTGACCGCCTACCTGCCACGTCACCTCGAAGAACACTCAGGGCCAGTAATCCACCGCTTTGCCCATCTGCTCGTTTGGCAGCTTCGCGGCGCCGTCTTTCAGCTCCTCGGCTCCCGTTTCGATGATGAAACAGACGGGAAGCTCTTCCTGTCGCGGCAACTTCACCCGCTCGTATTTCACGAAGACTCGGCCCGGTTCGCCGAGTTGCGTCTTCTCGGGCACGACGTAGACCTTCCCGCCGAAAAACCGCGTACCTGGAGGGGCTTTCTCAAGCTGCGGGGTGACACCTTCGGGAACGACCCCGACAACCGTGTCGCCCGCGCTCAGCCAGATGTCCGTGTCGTATTCGTGCCTGTCATCAACCGTGACAATAAATCGCTCGGACTCTCCCCAGCGAAGCTGCTTTCTCGTTGCAATCGCGCCCGCTGGGCATTTGAACGGCTCGGGCCTGACCCAGGGGCCGGTGCATCCGCTCGCAAGGGCACAGCCGAGCGCCAGGGCCTTTTTCACGTCCGGGGTGAGTGGCGTCTTCTGGCCGCGTTGGGTGCGTACCTGCTGCGGGGATTCGGGCGGGGGGGGCTTCACGGTCGAACCTTCCTTCTGTACGGGGACGGATGCTGGCCCCGTGCCCACCACAGGCTCGGGCGCGGGGGATGACATATCAGGGGCGGTTGCCGCCTGTGGCGCGGCAGGCGGCAGAGGGGCTACTCGAGAGGAGAGCCAGAGCGCCACGACAGCAGCCAGGACGACGGCAGCCACCGAGCCCGCCGCGAGCACCTTCCCCGGGCCACCGGCGCGGGCAACGACCCGGCCGTGCAGTGCACGCAACGCGGGCCAGCGGCGCTTGTTCGCCGGTTCCAGCACGACAGGCTCTCCACCCTCAGGCTGCGTGGGCTGCCTCTGCTCGGAAGGGGGATGCGCGAGCGCGTCGTAGTCGGCGATCGGGTCCGCCAGCAGCTCGGCTACCTCGCGCCCCACCGCGCCGAAGTCGACGGGGCGCTTGGCGGCATCGCGGGCCAGCATGTCGTCGGTCAGGTCGCTGAGCGCTTCGGGAACGCGAGGGTTGCGCTTGCGTGCCGGGGTCGGCATGGCGACAGGGTTGTTGAGCGTTTCGCGCGGACGCACCTCCGTTGGCCGGGGGTCGGTCAGCAGCTCATAGAGCATCGCACCGACGGCGAAGATTTCGTCGGCCACCTGAAAGGCATAGCGCGCGCGGTGCTCTTCCTTGTACTGGCGCAAATGCTCGAACTGCTGAGGGGCCCGGAAGCAATCGGTTCCAGGGGGAAGGCCACTCTCGGTCAGCGCCCGGGCTTGCGCATAGGTAGCGCAGCTGAAGTCGATGATGATCGGCTCGCCGTCGCTCTTGCGGAAGATGACGTTGGACAGCTTGAGGTCCCGGTGAAGGATGCCCAGACCGTGCAGGGATGCCAGCGCGGCGGCCACCTTGGCGATGACGCGCAGAATTTCACGGAACGTGGGGTGTTTCTTTTCCTTCCACTCGTCCAGAGTCCAGCCATCCACGTAGTCCAGAACCAGGTACAGGTTTCCGGTCTCCGCGTAGCCGTGCCCATGGGTCTTGACGATGTTCGGATGACCGCCCTGTTCCATCAACATCAGCAGGACCGTCAACTCACGCATCACGCGGGCATGCGTTTGCTTGTCGTCCCCGCTGGCCTGGCGGTGACGCGCCACCTTGAGCGCGCGACGCTGTCCGTTCTTCTCCACGAGGTAGACGACGGCAAAGCCGCCGTTGCCGAGTTCCTTCAGAACGCGCCAGCCATCAATGAAGAGGCCGGACGGCAGCCGGGTCAGGGTCCCAATCATCACTTCACCTCCGCTATGGGCGTGGGAAGCGTCGCACGGGGAATCACCAGGCTGCGGCCATCGTCCCCGCGCACTTCCAGCGTGAAGACAAGCCCGGCGCTCTCGGGCGGCTCGTCTGCCACCACGAGCACTCGAAGGAATTCTCCGGGAGCAATAGCGCCCTTCGTCTTCGTCGAGACCCGCGCTTGCACCGTGACTCCCCCCTTTCCCGTCACCGTCACATCGCGAAGTGAAAAGAGCGGATGACCGGCAAGGTTTCCTATCATCACGTCGAAGAGCACCCACCCTTCGCCGCGATAGGAGATGCCCCGGTTCGACTTGAGCCCTTTCGCACTGTCCAGGGCTCGCCCAATCGTGGAGGTCTGAACGCCGCGCTCGCCTACGTAACGCAGCAGCACGAAGTCTTCAGGCAGCGGGGCAGCGCGCGGCACTTCGGGTGGACAGCCCGCGGGCGGCAGCTCGGGGCGCTTCACGTCGATCCGCGTGTCCACCTCGGCCGGGTCCATGACGAGCACGAACGCGGCCCGAGCGGGTGCCCTCCCATCCGCGAAGAATACCGTCAGCTCGTGACGCTCGCCGGCCCGGTAGTCTGCCGCAGCCTGAACGATGATGGAGCGTGCGCCCGTGTCCAGTACCCGGATCCGCGACTCGTCGACCGTGAGCGTCTTCTTCTGGATGTCAGCGGGAAAGAGCAGGACCGTGGGTACGTCGGGCGCGACGTGGAGCTCGGGCAGCGGCTCGGCGGGGTTGCCGGTGACAGCGACGGGCCGATCTCGCTTCGTGCGGCTCGGCTCGGCTTCGGCTCGCGCGGCAGCTCCCACGAAGAGCGACAGCGCGACGGCCAATCTGACAGGTACGAGCACAGGTGCGTGACCTCCTGGGTTCGCACCCTACCATCGCCCGCGCCCGCGCAGGAGCGCCCCCGAGCTGAACGGTCAAGCCGCCGAGCGCCCACCAATCTCCGGGAAGCGCTCGTAGGCTTGCTTGAGCGCGTCGAGGTGGGCGGGGTTGTCGAGATCGAGGGGCGCCTCGGTGAGCTGCACGAGCCACCCGCCCGAGGCCGTGCGCCGCGCCCGCGAGAGCAGCTCGGCGTCGCGAGCGGGATCCGGGAACCCGATGGCCTGTGCGGCAGCGGAAGACCAGTAGTTCAGCCATCCAAGGTAATAGGGAATCTCAGGCGAGCGGATATGCTCGAAGAGCTTCAGGGCGGGTAGCCCCCGGGGTGGGGACGGCGGCCCTTGCAGCGTGGGTGCTGTCTGATACGCGATGTCCAGCGCAGCGTCGTCTGGCGTCGCATGCCCCCAGAATGCATGAGCGCCCTCCGCTACGCGCTCCAGCATCTCCGCCGCTGCCGCGATAACTGCCGCATCCAGAGGCAACTCCGCACGGAGGTTGAGCAGCGGCTGGCCGCCCGGTGACAGAATCGCGGGTCTGGTTGACCCGGAAATCGTCACGGGGTAGCTCTCGTCACCATTGCACAGAAGAGGGAGTTTTCCGCGAGTTGTCGCTTCAGTGAGCCAAGCGTCGCGTTGCGGCAACTCGATGGATCGCCCTCTTTTGCCTACTTCCCACGCCAAGCGCAAGCCGGGCAACGCCCGTTCCATACCACGGACGACAGCGAGTGCGCGGCCGTCATTGGCTACGAGCGCTGACGCGTAGGCTTTCAGATCGAGGCGCTTTCGAGTGGTCATCGTTTGCATCCCGTGACAACGATTCTGAGTGTGGAATCCTCTCGCAGAAGCGCTTCTCTGTGCGCGGCACCGCTCACCCCAACGACGAAATCATGTCCGCACGCCACCGCGATGGCGCGCTCCTCCTGAAGCTCTTCTACTTGATCCTCGATCACCTGCCTTCGGAGGAAGTCCGTGTACGTATCAAATTGATGGGTCTTGATCTCCCACAGCACACGCGCGCCGACTTGCAGCGCATCAAAGCGCTTGCCGTCAACGAGCACGTCCATGCCAGGGTAGCGGTTCGGCGGAAACCTATCGGCGCACTCGTTATGCGGGTCATCCTCGCCCGCGTGCGGCACCGGAACGGGTCTGCACTCGGGACGGCGCTCCGCCGTATCGGATGATACGGGTGGGAGCCAGTCCCTGCCCAGCCCCTCCGGCTTAGGCGCTGTGTTCGCTACAGGTTCCTGTGCACTGGATGGCCGTGTCTGAGGATTGCGCTTCGAGCGCTCACGGGAGGCACTTCGCTCGTAAGCCTCAAGGCCTTCCTGGATGACCACCGCCACCACCACGGTGCCAATGACAATCACGGCTCCAGTAACGACAGCCGGCGAGGCAAACAGGCACAGCCCGACGCCCGCCAGCGTCACGGCGGCTGCGGGCGCAGCGGCGAGTGCGCATTGTCCCGTGACATCGCGAAACAGGACCCGGTCGTGCTCGAGCGCGTGAAAGCACCGCTCGGCCAGGACATGCCATGGATTGGAGGCCTCTCGCACCACGCAATGCCCGCCGTCCGTCCAAGGGTACTGCGCCGCCCGCTGAAGGTTGGCCCATCTCGGGCTCGGGGGCTCCCGCTCTGCCGCGCTCGGAGTTGTCGTGGCGCAAGCCGAGAGAGCGAGCAGGAGTGGCACCCAAAACCGGAGAAGCATGGCGATGTCCTTGCGGAAGTGGGGCTGCCCGCCACGCTCGACAGCGAGAGTGCTCGGAGCGCGCCCGAGCTTGGCAGCGCGCCCCCGCAGGTGCCAGAGCAGGCGATCCGGGACAACTCAAGGCATGCCCATGTAACGGGCGCTGCACCAGGGGGACAGCTGGGGCTGAAGCAGCTGGAGCGCGTCCACGTGCGTGTACCGCCGGTGCGCCCACGCCTGAGCAGGGGCGGCTACGTGCCCTGCCGCCCGGTGACGCTGGCCAGCACCAGCAGCAGCTCCGAGGGTTCCACCGGCTTGGGCAGGTGCATGTTGAAGCCAGCCCGCAGCGCGCGGGTCCGGTCCTCGGCCCGGCTGTAGGCGGTGAGCGCCACCGCGGGCGTGTGGCCGCCCTCGTCGGCACTCAGGGCGCGCACCTTCTGGAGGAAGGTGTAGCCGTCCTCACCCGGCATGCCGATGTCGCTCACCAGCACCTGGGGTCGCTCGCGCCGCAGCACCTCCAGGCCCTCGCGGGAGGAGGCCGCCACGGACACCCGCAGGCCACAGTTGCTCAGCAGGATGCGCAGCATCTCCCGCGCATCCTCCTCGTCATCCACCACCAGCACGTGCAGGCCCTGCAGGCCCGGTGGCGGCTTCAAGCTCGTCAGCTCCGAGGCCGCGGACTCGGGCGGCAGGGGCTGCGCCGCGCTCGCCGCCGGTTGTTGTGCCGCCATGAAGGGCAGCTTCACGGTGAAGGTGGCGCCCCGCTCCAGCCCCTCGCTGAAAGCCTCGACGCTGCCCCCGTGCAGCTCCACCAGGTGCTTGACGATGGCCAGCCCCAGCCCCAGCCCGCTGTGCGTGCGCGTGGTGGTGGAGTCCGCCTGCCGGAAGCGCTCGAAGACGTGGGGCAGGAAGTCTGGCGCAATGCCCCGGCCGGTGTCCGTCACCTGGATGAGGGCCACCGAGTCCTTCTTCTCCACCGAGGCGCGCACCTGGCCGCCCTTCGGGGTGAACTTCACCGCGTTGGACAGCAGGTTCCAGATGATCTGCTGCAGCCGCGTGGGATCCCCCAGCACCGGGCCCAGCGTTGAGTCGATGAGCACGTGCAAGGCCACCCCGCGCGCATCGGCCGCGGGGCGCACGGACTCCACCGCCGCCTCCACCACCTGGGCCAGCTCCACGGGCTGCGCCTCCAGCCGCAGCTTGCCGGTGATGATGCGCGACACGTCGAGAATGTCCTCGACGAGCTGCGCCTGGGCACGGGTGTTGCGCTCGATGATCTCGAACGCCTTCTGCTGCTTCTCCGGCGTGAGGATTCCGCCGCGCAGCATCTGCACCCAGCCGAGCATGGAGGTGAGCGGCGTCCTCAGCTCGTGCGAGAGCGTGGCCAGGAACTCGTCCTTGAGGTGGCCGGCCTGCTCGGCGCGAAGCCTCGCCGCCTGGGCCTCCGCCAGCAGGCGCGCGTTGGAGATGACGAGCGCGGCGCGGTCGGCCAGGTCCTGCAGGAAGTCCTGATCCGGCGGCGCGTAGGGCGGCGCCTGGCTGGAGCGCGAGACGGAGATCACCCCGAGCGTGCGGCCCTGCGCTCTCATGGGCACGGCGAGCAGGCTGGAAATCTCGTTCCGGGCCAGGTAGGCCCGCAGGGACGAGGTGGGGCCCTGGGAGTCCGGGAGCTGCGGTGGGGGCGCGTGGGCCACCAGCACCGCCTGGCCCGTGCGTGCCACCCGGTCGGTCAGGCTTCCCGGTTGCCACGGCTCGTGCTCGAGCGCGGCGCGCAGCAATCTCAGCCCCTCGGGATCCGGGTGGTACAGGGCCATCGGGTGAAGCGTGTCGCCCTGCTCGGCCCGCAGCACCAGCGCGCAGGCATCGCCGTGGCCGAGGACCTCCGAGATGCGGCGGGCCACCGTGTCGAGCATCCCCTGGGTGTCCGCGCCTGCCTGCTCCAGGTCGTGGGAAACGTCCGCCAGCAGCTTCACGCGCTGCTCGGCGCGCTCTCGCTCCTGCTCAGCCCGGTGCCGGTCGGTGACATCCTGGACGAAGGCGGCAAAGCCCACCACCCGGCCATCGGGCAGCACGTGCGGCTCGTAGATGGCCTCGATGAAGCGGGTGATGCCATTGGGGTAGGTGAGGCGGCGCGAGTAGCTGACGCGCGCTCCGGCCAGCGCGGCGCGCACGTGCGGCTCCATGGCCTGATAGGCCGAATCTCCGAGCAGCTCGCGCGGGGTACGCCCCAGCCATGCCTCCCGGGGCGTGCCGTGCCACTCCTCGTAGGTGCGGTTGACGTACTGGTAGCGCGCTTGCGCGTCCAGGTAGGCCACCAGCCCGGGAGCCGTGTCGGTGACGAAGCGCAGCAGTTCGAGGAGCGCGTCAGGAGGAATCACGGGCTGGACGGAGCGCTGGTAACCTCGCTGGACGGGCGGTGCACCGGTGCCGGCACCCTGCGGGTAATGAGCATCACCGCCGCGAGGATGGCGGTCATGGCCAGAAAGGCGAAGGTGCCCGGTGTCTCTCCTCCCAGCAGCACCCCGAGCATCATCGCCACCACCGGGTTGACGTACGCGTAGCTGGTGGCGACCGCGGGCCGCGCATGGCGCAGCAGGTAGCCGTAGGCGCTGAACGCGATGAGCGAGCCGAAGGCCAGCAAGTACAGGAAGGCCAGCAGGCCCTTCGTGGTGGGCAGGCCCACCATGTGCTCGCCCACCGCCGAGCTCATGCCCAGCAGAAACACCCCCGCGGTCAGCATCTGGGTGGCGGTGGCCATCAACCCCTGCGGCATCCAGGGGCTGTGGCGCCCCCAGATGGAGCCGAAGGCCCACGTCAACGGCGCGAACAGCAGCGCGGCTACCGGCAGCCAGCGGGTGCCCATCTCACCGCCCTGGTTGAGCAGGGCGATGCCGACGAAGCCCAGCGCCAGGCCCCAGCGCTCGGCCCGGCCCGGCCACTGCCCGCCATACAGGCCGCCAAACAGCGCCGCCCACAGCGGCATGCTGCCCACCACCAGCGCCGCCACGCCCGAAGGCACCCACTGCTGGGCGTAGACGACGCACCCGTTGCCGATGCCCAGCAGCATCAGGCCGGTGAAGGCTCCCGCCATCCACTGGCGGCGCGAGGGGGCGGGCGTGCCCCGCAGCCGCAGCACCGCGTAGAGGATGGTGCCCGCAATCACAAAGCGCAGCCCGCCCATGCGCAGCGGCGGAAAGCCGCCCTCGAGCGCCCAGCGAATCGCCAGGTACGTGGAGCCCCAGATGACGTACAGCGCGAACAGGCAGAAGATCAGCCAGCCCTTGCGTGGATCGGCGGGAGTGGACTCGGAGGGAAGTGAGAGGGAGAGCGGCGGAGCGGTGGAGGACAAGGCTCCCACCTTGTAACTGGTCCGTTTCCTCGACGCGAGTGTCCCCCGGGACTTCAGTCCAATGGACACCGGTTACGTCAGGACGCAAGGGGGGTTACAGCGGGTACACCTTCAGCCCGGACAGCTGGCACGTCTCGTAGATGACGTCCATGCGTTCGAACAGGGGCATGGGAGCCAGGCGCACCCGGGCTTCCAGCCGGCCCACGCTCAACAGGTCCACCTCACCCTCGTCCACCGTGTGGTAGATGGTGTAGTTGGCACGAACCGTGGCCCGCCCGGCCCGCTCCGGCGCCACCTGGAGGTTGGTGTACAGGTGGCGGCAGGCGTACGGCACGGTGGCATGGCCTCGCTGCAGTGCGGCAACGCGCTCTTCCAGCTGCGCCCGTGAGGTACAGTGCATCAGCGCCACGGGAATGGAGCCCAGGAAGTTCTCCCTGGGCAGCAGCCGGTACTGGCCATCCTCGGCGAAGCACTGGGGCCACTGCTCCAGCGGTCCGTCGTCCAGGCAGGTGGCGTACCGGTACAACAGGCTCTCCACGGAGTGCCGGAGCTCTAGGATGTCGTCGTACATGCGCTCCCTGTTTTCGGGCACCTGGCCGGGCCTGTGCCTGGTTGCCTGGAGGCCTGGCCGGGATTGAACGGCTCCGGAGACCTCCTTAGACTTTGATCGTCCTTGAGGCGATGAGGGCTGGCAAGGGCAACGCCGCGGTTTGGAGCGTGAACTGGGATGTCGGACGAGTTAGGCGAGCGCGAGAGAGAAGTCCTCCGGGCAGTGGTCCAGGAGTACATCACCACGGGCGGGCCGGTCGGCAGTCAGCACCTGAGCCGCAAGTCCGAGTTCGATGTCTCTTCGGCGACGCTGCGCAACGTGCTGGCGGACCTGGAGGAGCTGGGCTTCCTGGAGAAGCCGCACACCTCCGCGGGCCGGGTGCCCACCGACCGGGGCTACCGCTTCTACGTGGACTCGTTGGTGCGGCTGAAGGACCCGGCGCCCAAGGACCGAGAGCTCATCAACGCGGGCCTGGTGCAGGAGACCAGCGTCGAGGAGATTCTCACCGAGGCCAGCCGCATCCTCCATTCGTTGACGCGGCACGCCAGCGTGGTGCTCACCCCGCACCCGGACGCCACGGTGTTCTACCGCATCGAGTTCGTGCGGCTGCGCGAGGACCGGATTCTGGCGGTGCTGGTGGGGCTCAACGGGCAGGTGCAGAACAAGCTGCTGACGGTGGACTTCCCCGTCACGTCGGACGAGCTGCTCAAGGCGTCGAACTACCTGTCGGAGCTGCTGCGCGAGGTGCCGCTGGAGGAGGCGCGTGAGCGCATCCGCCAGGAGATGGACCAGGAGCAGGCGCTGTACAACGCGCTGACGGCCAAGGCGCTCAAGCTGGGCGCGGCGGCCACGGACCTGCAGACGGCCGAGTCCGAGCGCGTGCGCATCGAGGGCACCGGCTCGTTCCTGGAGCAGCCCGAGTTCTCGGATGTGGAGCGCATGCGCGCCCTGTTCAAGACGCTGGACGAGAAGCACAAGCTCTTGCAGCTGCTCGACCGGGTGAAGCGCGCCCGGGAGATGCAGATCTTCATCGGCGCCGAGAGCGAGTTCTCCGCCCAGGGCGAGCTCACCGTCATCGCCAGCCCGTACGGCAGCGGCGAGCAGGTGCTCGGCTCGGTGGGAGTGATTGGCCCCACGCGGATGAACTACCAGCGCATCATCCCGCTGGTGAACTTCACCGCGCAGGTGCTCTCGCGGGTGCTGGAGCAGGCTTAAGGGCCGCGCGGGACCCGACTGTTACACGTTTGTTGCTGAGCATTCCCGTGAAGACGGGGTTACGACG
>DASVVJ010000229.1:0-1565 GCA_036389955.1 Myxococcaceae bacterium | reverse complement strand
GGGAAGGACGCCTGGCGCTCGCTCGGGTGGGGTAGGTACGGCACTGTCGCACATGAAGGGGTGCCCAGCGTGCGTATCCTTATAAGGGGGAGGTGCTTTATGGGGGATGTCGCGCTGGCCGAGTTCTTGGGGCGGCAGGGGATTCGCGATCAGCGGGTGCTCGAGGCGATCGCGCGCTTGAACCGCGCGGACTTCGTGCCGGAGCACACCCGCTACGCGGCCACCCAGGACTCGCCGCTGCCCATCGGCTACGGGCAGACGATCAGCCAGCCCTACGTCGTCGCGCTCATGTCCCAGGGGCTGGGGCTCAAGGGTTATGAGCGCGTGCTGGAGATCGGCACCGGCTCGGGCTACCAGACAGCCATCCTGGGGCTGCTGTGTCGTGAAGTGTACTCCGTGGAGATTGTCCCCGAGCTTGCCCGCTCGGCGAGGCGGCTGATGCACAGGCTCGGCTACCCGAATGTGTACCTCCGTTATGGCGATGGCTCGCTCGGCTGGCCGGAGATGGCACCGTTCGACGCGATCATCGGCACGGCGGCACCGGTGACGGTGCCTCCCAAACTGCTGGCCCAACTCAAGCCCGGCGGGAGGATGGTGATTCCGGTGGGACGGCAGAATGGCGGCCAGGATCTACTGCGCATCACCCGGGCGCGGGATGGAGGGCTGCCGCAGGTGGAGAACCTGCTGCCGGTGCGCTTCGTGCCGATGACGGGCGAGGCCCAGCACGTAGAGTGAAGCGATACGCGCGTTGCTCCGGAGCGCCGCTGCCCGTTAACGTTCGCCCCCATGATCATCTGCCCGGTGTGCGAACACCAACAGGCGCAAGGGGACGAGTGCGACAACTGCGGCAAGAAGCTCCAGGTGCCCCGGGCCGCCGCTCCGGTTGCCATCCAGGTCCTGCCTGAGCTGGAGCAGACGCTGCACGCGGGTGGCCGCGCCCCCGTCCAGGCCGAGGCGATGCCCGAGCTGGATCAAACCCGCCAGAAGGCCGGCCCGGATCTGCCTCCTCAAGCCGTTCCGGACATGGAGACCACGCGCGCGGCGCCGATCGACAAGGTGAGCGTGGAGGTGGTGCCCGAGCTGGACACCGGCCGCGCGGCGGATGACGGGGTGCGCACCGCGGCGCCCACCGGAGCGGTCGTCTGCCGGTACTGCCGCAACGTCCAGGCAGAGGGCCTGGTGTGCGATCGCTGCGGCATGCGCCTGCCCAAGGCGCGTCTCACCGCCCAGGCCGAGACGAAGCCGGGGGCCGTGGATGAGGAGCTGCCCTGGGCGCCGTGCCCCAAGTGCCGTACACCCACCCGTCCGAACAAGATCTGCAGCGTGTGTGGCACGCGGGTCAAGGTAGGGGACGAGTGAGCACGACAGGTTCGGGGTTCCGGGCGGAGTACGCGTGCAGTGAGGGCTGTGGCTTCCGCGCTTCGCTGTGGGAGGTCATCTACCGCTGCCCCAAGTGCGATGCGCTGCTGGAGGTGGCGCATGATCTCGAGGCGCTGCGCTCGGTGCCAGCCGCCGAGTGGAAGCGCCGCTTCGAGTCCCGCTACGGAGGCTCGCGGCTGCCGAAT
>DASVVJ010000228.1:0-8168 GCA_036389955.1 Myxococcaceae bacterium | reverse complement strand
CGCGCGGAAGAGCGCGGGCCCTCGCGGCGTCGGATGGAATGAGCCTGCGTCGAACACGAGGCTGCCGCGTTGCGCCGCGTGCGCCATGACCGGCAGCGTTGCGCTCGCGGAGTCCACGAGCGCGCCGTCGAGCCAAAGGCGTGGAGCCGTCACCGCCATGCGTCTTCCTCCAGAAGGCCGCGCAGCCTACCAGAGGCGCATGAGGGCCTGTGCTAGAGCTGGAACCGCTTGTCCAGCTTGGTGAGCTGGCTGGTGAAGCCCTCGATCTGCATCTGGGTGAACCGGGCGTCGTGCATGGGCGTCAGCGTGACCACCATCCGGACGCTACTTCCCGAGGGGAAGAGCTCCAGCACCATCGTGCTGTCGTAGGGCTTCACCCCGGGCAGGAAGTCGATGATGTGGGTGAGCGCCAACCGCTGGTGGGGCTTGAACTCGGAGAACGTGCCCCGGGTTTCATGGGAGAGCGGCTCGCCCATCTTCTTCATCTGCTCCACGACCTCGGGCGAGTGGGCGATCATGTCGTAGTGCAGGCGGCCGCCCAGCCTGGCTTCCAGGGCCTTGACGTCCACGCGGAAGCCCTGCGGCCCCCACCACGACTCGAAGCCGTCCTTCGTCGTCCACAGCTCCCACAGCTCCTCGACGCGCGCCTTGTACGTGCGCTCGATCACCACGTTCTTCTTGTCACTCATGGGGGTGTCCCTTTCGCTTCTTCTGTCGTTGTTCCAGCGCCGCGCCAAACCGGTCCAGCCTGGCCTCCCACAGGGCGTGGTACTGGGCGAGCCACTCCTCCAACTCATGGAAGGGCTCCGGCCTGAGCGAGTAGAGCCGCCGCTGTCCCTCCGGCCGCATCGAGACGAAGCCGGACTCCTGGAGGATGCGCAGGTGCCGGGAAACCCCCGATTGGTGGATGCCCGCCTGCTCGACGATGTCATTCACTTGCCGCTCGCCCTGCCGCAGCGTCTCCACGATTCGGCGGCGGGTGGGATCCGCCAGGGTCTGGAAGGTATCGATTCTCATCGCCGTGTATATACATAATCATGCATATATCGGCCGTCAAGCAGCCTCGGCTGGCTGCTGCGCGTCATCCGTCAGCGGAGGCTTCGATAGATGGCGAGGTCACCGGAGAGCGACACCGGTGTGAGCCATGAGCACGAGGGCAACGGCAGATCGACGCTGCACACGCGTATTTCGCGCGTCTGAGCGATCACCTCGAGGTCGCCCATCACCCGGTCGAGCCGCTCACCGCTGAAGGGGCAATAGAGAAAGAACACCGAGCCGGTCGTGATGGAACCCGTCAGCTCCGCAGCATCGCCTTCGACCACCGAGACCCGCTCGGCATTCAGTCGTGATGCGAGCTCGCGTGAGCTGCGGACGAGCTCAGGCTGGATCTCAACCCCAATCGCGCTCGCCCCCGTCAAGAAGTGCGTCAGCACTGTGGCTCTCCCCAGCCCGGACCCGACGTCCACGAACACATCGTCGGGGCCCACTTTCGCACCGTCGATCACGCGCAGGAGCGTATCGACCGGGCTCGGCAGATATGGAACGCACCCACGCGGCAATTCAGGCCCATCGTGCGGCAGCTCTTCGAGCCCAAAGACCTGATTGAGCCAACCCTCGCGCTCGCTCTCAGGCACACTCGTCAGCGCCGCCCGGAATTCCAGCGGGCCCACCCGACGCGCCGATAGCGCCCTGCGCATCGCTTCAGGGTTCAACGCTTCACCTTTTTCCACCGGATTGCGGCTCACCCGGTCCGGTGGTGCTCAGGCGGCGCAGCAGAGCAAGCTGTGCCTCCAACCGTTCCAGCGACACTTCCCTGCTCCAGTTCGGCTTGTTGGCCAGGAATGCGTCCCAGGCCGGCCAGTGCCTGGCCAGCAGGCTCGTCCCGTTGACCTTGTCCAGATACGCCAGGGCCTGCATGGCCTCGGCCTGGTCAAACCATAGCTGGGGCTGGGCCAGGTAATAGGTCAGGTACTGATCCAGATATTGGGCACTCTTCTCGTGGTTGAAGTAGGCCAGCACCAGGGCGTAGACCCTGCCTGCGTAACAGACATCACTCTTCAGCAAGTGAGTGCCAATCACGTCGAGCAGGTCGGAGTCGTTCCGCAAGGCGGCGAAGTAAGCGCCAGTCTGGCGGGTGCGCCAGTTGAAGTCACCGAGCAGGGCCTGCACCACATCCCGGGTGAGGTGGGGCTTCACCTGCCGGAGCTGCTCCTCCCATTCCGGCTCCAGGCTGGAGCCCACCTGCATGTAGTAGGGCACGACCCAGCGGTCGATGAACTCCTGGGTCAGCTCGGTGGGGTTGCGGTAGGTGGGCAGGTCACTGAAGCCACGGTGCCGCACGATGGCACCGGCCACATGGAGGCGGATCGGATCGTCCGGGATGCTCATGCTCGCAGGCTGCTCGTTATAGGGCGTGGTACAGCCAGAGAGGGGTGACCCCACGCTACCCCGAGTGCGCCTGGATGATGGAGGCGAGCTGCTCTGAGAGGTGCTGCCGGCTGCTCAGCTCCGACGTGGAGAAGAAGACGCGCTCCTTGCTCTCGTCCATGTCCAGCGCCGCCGCCAGCAGGCCTCCGAGGCTCCGTGCGCGGCGGTCCACTTCGACGATCACCTCCACGCCGTCAGGCCTGACGGAGAACACCAGCTCCAGTTCCTTCACGCCGCCAAAGCGCCCCGAGGGGTGAAACTCGATCTCCTGCACGAAGGGCAAGTCCCTGCCCAGACGCGAGCTGTACTCGCACGTCGAGGTCTTGAGCTGGAAGCCCATGCTGGTCACCGCGTCCAGCACCGCCTTCATGTGCGGGTGCGGCAGCACCTCGAGCTTGTCGGTGTCACCCGGGTCCACCGCGTTGTCGATGTCCAGCCCGGTCTTCAGCCAGACGGGAACCTTGCCGAGGGTGATGGGCACGTTCAGCGGCACCGCGAAGGAGAAGGGCACCTCGCGCTCCTGGCCCGCACCGAGCTGGATGGGCCTGGACACCTCCCACTTGCACACGGAGGTGGTGACCCGCACCGTGTTGTTGTCTCCCTGCGGCTTGAGGTACTGGGTCATCAGCTGCAGATAGATGCTGTCGATCTGCTGGTCGGTGCTGCCGCCCTTGATGTGGACCACCCCCTCGAGCTTGTCACCCACGCGCACCTGGCTGTTGCGCAGGCGGGTGTCCACCGTGGCGTTCCCAATGCCCACACTGGCCAGCATCTTTTCGAAGAAGGACATGCTCTGAGTTTCCCTTGTTGGTGAGGCGGCCTGAGCAGTGCGGCAACTCAGCCGTAGTGGTAAGCGGAGAGGCGCAGGCCCCCGAAGGTTCCCTTGAAGGCCACCGTGCCCCGGTCCTGTCCCGCGGCCCCGGCAATGACCATCAGCGGCAGCAGGTGCTCCTCACGCGGATGGGCCAGCCGGGCCGCTGGCGCCGACGCCCAACGGGTGAGCGCCTCGTCGCGCGCCGCGGGTTCGAGGGTGGCCGCCTCCCGCAGCCAGCCGTCGAACTGCTCGGCGATGGGCACCGCCCGCGGATCACGAAAGGCGCGCAGGTTGTGGAACGTCATCCCGCTGCCGATGATGAAGACGCCCTCGTCACGCAGAGGCGCCAGCGCGCGGCCCATCGCCAGGTGCTCCGCGGGGTCCAGCCCCTGCTTGAGCGAGAGCTGCACGGTGGGCACCTCCGCCTCCGGGTAGGTGAGCTTGAGCGGGACAAAGGTGCCGTGGTCATAGCCGCGCTCCGTGTCGGTCGCGGTGGCAAAGCCCGCCTTGGCCAGCAGCTCCTGCACCCGGGCGGCGAGTTTCGGCTCTCCGGGCGCGGGCCAGGTGAGCGTGTAGGACTCGGGAGGAAAGCCGTAGTAGTCGTAGAGCATCGGCGGCCGGGAGGACGTCATCACCGTGGGCACCGCTTCCTCCCAGTGCGCGGAGATGACCAACAGCGCCCGGGGCGCCTGGCGTGGCAGCGAGCGCACCGAGCGCAGGTAGGCGGCCAGCGCGTCCATCCCGGCCTGGTCTCCGAAGCCCAGCTCGACGAAGGGCCAGGGTCCACCACCGTGCGGCAGGAAGGCCACGGGCATCCGGCCAGAGTTGACACTCATCAGGGGCTCCTTCGCTTCGGCGGGAGAAGCGGTGCTCGTCGAGCAGGCCAGGCCCGCGAGCCCCGCCGCACCGGCCAGACCCAGCGCCAGCGCCTGGCGACGGGTAAGGGAATCATCTTCGGAGTCGTGGCTCATGGAGGGCCTTCCAGTTCCTGATGGAAGCATAACCCCTGCCTGAGCTGCTTGCCTCCCTCCAAGGGGCTGCGCCCCATTATCAAGCAGGGCTCAAGAGCCCACTGGTTTCCCGGCGTCTGGTCCTCTGCGGCATCGTTCAGCGGTGAAGTCCTCAGAAGCCACCACCGGTCCGCACCGGCGCTCTGCGGGCCACCCCGTTCCACGCTCAACACACTCATCGTTCAACATCCATTCACGGTCTCCTGCGGCGTTAGAAGAACCTCTATGAACCATCGGCATCTCGGACAAAGCGGCCTGCTCGTCAGTGAGATCTCCTACGGCAACTGGATCACCCACGGCTCCCAGGTGGAGAAGGACGCGGCACTCGCCTGCGTGAAGGCGGCGCTCGAAGAGGGCATCACCACCTTCGATACGGCGGACGTCTACGCCAGCACCCGGGCGGAGGAGGTGCTGGGCGAGGCGCTCGCTGGCCAGCGCCGCCAGGGGCTGGAGATCTTCACCAAGGTGTACTGGCCCACCGGTCCCGGGCCGAACGACCGTGGCCTCTCGCGCAAGCACATCTTCGAGTCGATCCACGGCAGCCTGCGCCGCCTGCGCACCGACTATGTGGACCTCTACCAGGCGCACCGCTACGACGTTGAGACCCCGCTGGAGGAGACAATGACCGCCTTCGCCGACCTGGTCCGGCAGGGCAAGGTCCTCTACATCGGAGTCTCGGAGTGGACGGCGGAGCAGATCACGCGCGCCGCGGCGCTGGCTCGCGAGCTGAGGGTGCCCTTCGTCAGCAACCAGCCGCAGTACTCGATGCTGTGGCGGGTAATCGAGGCGGAGGTCATCCCCGCCAGCGAGAAGGTGGGCGTGGGGCAGATCGTCTGGTCCCCGATCGCGCAGGGCGTGCTCACCGGGAAGTACCTCCCCGGCCAACCGCCGCCCCAGGGCAGCCGCGCCACCGATGCATCGGGCTCGCGGTTCATCGCCAGCTTCATGAGCGACGACGTGCTCGCCCGGGTGCAGAAGCTGAAGCCGATCGCGCAGGAGGCCGGGCTCTCCATGGCGCAGCTCGCGGTGGCCTGGGTGCTGCAGAACCGCAACGTGTCGTCGGCGATCATTGGCGCCTCCAGGCCGGAGCAGGTCCGCGACAACGTAAAGGCGGCCGGCGTGAAGCTGGATGGCGCGCTCATGAAGCGGATCGACGAGATCCTCGGCCCGGTGGTGGAGCGGGATCCGAAGAAGACCGTGAGTCCGGCGAAGCGGCCGTGAGCCCTACCGAGCCCTGAAAGGAATCAGGGACTCAGCAGGATGCTGCCCAGATCCTGAATCACTTCCCCTTCCGCGAAGACGGGGGAGATGCGCTGCACGGAGTAGCCTCCCGGGGCGGACAGGTGGATGGACTCCACGCCCGGCTGGAGCACGCGGATGGAGAACTCCCCGTCGTTGCGCTTCTTCTCCTGGCCATTCACGAAGAAGTGCGTCACGGGCGAGCCATCCGCGCGCACCAGGCGGCCGGTGACGAACACCTCCCGCCCGAGGATGAGGCGAACCTCCTGGCCATCGTTCTTCACGCGGGCACAGCGCGGCTGGGCGGGCGTCGAGCCGACCAGGGCATGCTCCCCTTTCTTGATGCACACCTCGACGTACTCTCCCGAGGCCTCGGAGAAGACGAAGCGGCCCTCGGCATCCGTGCTCAGGTGGATCTCCGGGTTACAGCACCGGGCCCGCTCGGTGTAGCGCGGCGAGGGCAGCACCTGCAGGAGCACCCCGGGCACCGGCATGCCATGCCAGTCCACCACCACCCCTGACAGGCTGCGGCCCGCCGGCAGCTGCAGCCGCAGCAGTGGGGTGTCCTTGCCTTCCACCAGCACGGGCCGAGAGGCCACGCGGACCACTTCCTTCCAGGCGATGACCGCGGCGACCTCGTAGCGGCCGGGTGCGGGGACATCCAGCGTGAAGCGTCCCATGGCATCCGTCTCGGAGAAGCCGCGGCGGCTGGTCTTCGCATGGTCCGACTCGTTCCAGAGGCTCACCATGACATGAGGGAGCGGCCCTCCCGCGTCATCGACGACCTCACCCTCCACGGTGAGCAGGGTGCCCGCGACGATGCGCAGCTGGGACGACGGCACCCGGACAGGCACCTCCAGCTTGTTCAGGCGCGTACCCCGTCCCTTCAGCAGATAGTCTCCCGGCTCGGGCACGGCGAGCACGAAGCGGCCCTCCTCATCGGTGGGATGGTTCAGCTCCGAGTGCGGCCCATCGTGATCCTCGGGATCGGCCGGAGAGAGGCCCAGGAACTCCCCGGGAATCGGCTTCCCGTCGGAGTCCACCAGCACGCCCTCGGCGAGGAAGGCCCGCGTCAGAATGAAGTCCCGCCGTGTCTCGCCCGCCGTGAGGATCAGCTCTTCCTCCTCGAGCGTCAGGAACCGGGGATGGGAGAGCTTGAAGGTGTAATGGCCCGGGACGATCGGCCCGATGCGGTAGCTTCCCGCTTCCGCTGTCTTCCCCCAGCTCGGGCCCATGAGGCCGTCCTCCGGGTCGTCCTCGTGCAGGAACAGCATGAGCTCGGCCCCTTCGACAGGCTGGCCATGCTCGTCGCGCACCCTGCCTTCGAGCACCGCGGCGGGCTTCAGCTCCAGGACGAGTTCCTGCTCCAGGCGATCCTTCTTGTCGATCCGCACGCCAGTGGCTTTCCCCTCATACTGGGCGGTGAGCGTGACGTCGAGCGGGGGCAGTTCCTCGAAGGCGAAGCGTCCCTGGGCATCGGTGATCTCCGTGCCCAGCTCGGTGTTGTAGTTGCCCGTGGCGAGAACTTCGACTCCCGCCACCGGTGCCTTCCCGAGCAGAACCCTGCCCATGAGGCGTCTGGGACGGGCCAGCTCGAAGTCCCGCTTCACCTCGGCCTTGTGCCCCACCATCGGCTGGACCGTGGGCAGCAGGCCCTCCTTCTTGATGACGATGACCAGCGCCCCGCCTGGCAGCGGGCCAAGCTCGAAGCGGCCGCGAGCATCCGTCACCGTCTCGAAGAAGCGGCTGTGGGCAGAGAAGATGGCGGTGACGAGCGCTCCGGGCACCGGAGCCTTCGTGTCATCGGTGATGGTGCCGGACAGCCGGACTCCCTTTGCCATGCGCAGCACCACGGCGCTGGCTCCCGCAGCCACACCGTTCTGAAAGCCCGTGCCTTCCGTGCCCTCCACCCACAGCGCGTACTCGCCCGGCTCCAGGCCCGGCAGCGTGAAGGAACCGTCCTCCGCGGTGAAGGCCTCGGCCCTCATGGGGGCCTCTCCGCGCCGCTCTTCCATCAGCTCCGCGACCCGGAGCCCCATGTGGTCCCACGCGCATTCAAGCAGCGTCCGGCGCTGGAGGGTCTCGCAGGGCAGCGTGGAGAGCGTCTCTCCTTCCACGGCCAGGGTGGCCAGCACCCTCGCCCCCACCGCTGGTCCCGACGGGCCCAGCACTTTGCCCTGAAGGGTGAGGCCGCCTTTCACCGGAACGCTGCCGGGTGCTGGCTCCTGGACCGGCTCTGGCAGCACCGCAGCGGACTGAGTCACTGGGCCTGCTGGCGATCTCTTTCCAGAAGCCGAGGCCTCTGGCCAGGACCCGACGGCCAGCCACGCCACGCCTCCCAGCACTACCAGGCACGCGCCCAGCCACAGCCACAGCCGCATGGAGCCTCCAGCCGAAGAGCCTATTATGCCGCCTCGGGCGGTTGCACCGCGCTGCCCGCGTGCGGAGGGAGGACCAGCCGGAACAGGCTGCCCTGCCCCACCACGCTCTCGACCTCGATCGCTCCCCCCAGCCGCGTGATGATGCCGTGGCAGATGGAGAGCCCCAGCCCCATTCCCTCTCCGATGGGCTTGGTGGTGAAGAACGGATCGAACAGCCTGCGCTGATTCTCCGGCGAGATGCCACAGCCGGTGTCCTCGACCTCGAGCAGCACCCAACCGTCCGCGCGCCTGCGGGTG
>DASVVJ010000227.1:0-14470 GCA_036389955.1 Myxococcaceae bacterium | reverse complement strand
CCCCTGCACCTTCACCCGCTGCGCCCACCCCGGAGCCCGCGGCCACCCAGGCTGCTGCCCCCGAGCCCACGCCCGCCCCGGCAGCGCCGCCCGTCGCAGCCGAGGCGCCCACGCAGAGCCCGGCCGTCGCCGCTCCTGTGGCGAGCCCGCCTCCCGCTGAGCCGGTCCCGGCTCCCGCCGCCACCGTGGCGGAGGCCCCACGGCCCGCTCCCGCCAGCGCTGCTCCCGCGCAGCCTGTTCCAGCTCCCTCCCCGGCGCAGGACGACGGTGACGAGCTGTCCGGAGCCCGTGCGCCGCTGCCCACGCGTCCCGAGCCCCGTCCCAACGCTCCTGGGCTCCCCATCGCCCGGGCGCTCAGGCCCACGCCCACGCCTCCACCGCTGCCTCCCTCGCGCCGCCCCACGCGCCCGACGCCCACCGTGTCTCCTTCGGCCGAGGCGGGGAAGGCCCCAGAGCGCGCCACACCGATGAGCGGCCGGAACCTCAACGAGGCGGATCAGCTCGCCCAGGAGTCGGCGATTGCCACGGCGGAGGCGGCGCTCGCCCAGGTGGCCGCCAAGGCCCGCGAGCCCAAGCCCAAGCCCATCGAGCTGCCGCCGGACACCGAGTTCAACGGAGAGCTACTGCGCCGGGTGCGCGAGAGCCTGGGCCTGTCGCTCCAGCAGCTCGCCGAGCGCACCCGTATCTCCTCCAAGCACATCGAGAACGTGGAGGCGGACCGCTACGGCGCGCTACCCACCACGGTGTACCTGCGCGGCATGCTGATGAGCCTGGCGCGCGAGCTGAAGCTGGATCCGCTCCGGGTGTCGAAGAGTTACCTGGCCCTGGCCACCGCGCCGAAGAAGAAGTGAGAGAGTCGCCGGGAAAGTTGACTCCCCGCATTGCCGTGCATATGAAAGAAGCGCAATGACGGAAGAAGAAAAGGTCAAAGCGATGCGGCTCGCCCGCGCGATCGCCTCGGATATCTCGCTCTACAACGAGCAGAAGATCATCAAGGGCATCGAGCAGGACAACCTCTTCGAGGTGCTCAAGGACGAGCTCGAAGAGGGGCGCGAGCTCTACAAGAGCCGCGTCAGCGCGGAGATCTTCTCGAAGACGAACTTCTTCGAGCGGGCCATCAACGACATCGTGCTGCGCTCGAAGGCGCACGTGAAGTCGAAGATTTGGTAGCAGCCCAGGCGCACGAGCACCGAGCCCCGCCCGAGGCCCGAGGCGAGCGGCTGGATCAGCACCTCGCGCGCACGTACCCCGAGTTCACCCGTTCCCGGATTCAGGGGCTGATCGAAGCCGGCCACGTACTGGTGGACGGCCGCCCCGCGAAGGTGGCCCTGCGCGTGCGGGGAGGGGAGCTCATTTCACTCACCATTCCCGCGCCGGTGGCGGCGGTACCCGTGGCCGAGGAGCTGCCGCTGGCGCTGCTGCACGAGGACCGCGACCTGGTGGTGGTGAACAAGGCAGCGGGGATGGTGGTGCACCCGGGGGCTGGGCATGCCTCGGGCACGCTGGTGAACGCGCTGCTGCACCGGGTGAAGGATCTGGCGGGAGTGGGCGGGGAGCTGCGGCCGGGCATCGTCCACCGGTTGGACAAGGACACCACGGGCTGCCTGGTGGTGGCGAAGAACGAACAGGCGCTGGTGGCGTTGCAGAAGGCCTTCAAGACGCGGGCGGTGGAGAAGACGTACCTGGCGCTGGTGCACGGCCGCCCGAAGGCGGAGGCGCGCATCGAGACGCTGTACGGGCGCCACCCGGTGCACCGGCAGAAGTTCACGGGCAAGGTGAAGGAGGGCAAGTCCGCCATCACCGTGTACCGCACGCGCGAGTTCTTCGAGGACGCGGCGCTGGTGGAGGTGGACCTGCTGACGGGCCGCACGCACCAGATCCGGGTGCACCTGGCCGAGAGCGGACACCCGCTGTTGTGCGACAGCCTGTACGGCGCGGGGCGCAAGGCGAAGGGCAGGGTGGCCGAGGCGCAGCAGGTGCTGGGGCGTCAGGCGCTGCACGCCTGGAAGCTGGCCTTCACGCACCCGCGCACGGGCAAGGCGCTGAAGCTGGAGGCGCCGCTGCCCGAGGATCTCGAGGCCGCGCTGGAGCGGCTGCGAGGCGGCGAGTAGCTCAAGCTGAGATCAAGGCTCGCTTGGGAGCCGAGGAGGAAATATGCGGCAGGCGGGTGCCTGGCTCGTGGTGGTGGCTCTGTGCTGTGCAGCCAGTGCGGCGGACGCAGAGCCGCCATCAGAGGCTCCGCTGCAGGTGGCGCAGAAGGCCTACGAGGAGGCGACAGCGCTCTTCAATGCGGGCAAGTACGCCGAGGCCGCGGCGCAGGGCGAACGTGCGCTCGCGTTGCGGGAAGAGCTGCTCGGGGGCATGCATCCAGAAGTCGCCAACTGTCTGAACCTGCTCGGCCGGTTGTATTGGGCCCAGGGGGACTTTGCTCGGGCCGAGCCACTGCTTCAACGGGGGCTTGCCGTCCGGGAAGCAGCCCTCGGCCCGCACCATCCTGACGTCGCCACCTCGCTCAACAACCTCGCGGCCCTCTATTGGCGGCAAGGGCTCTACAGCCGGTCCAAGCCACTGTGCGAGCGCGCGCTCGCCATTCGGGAAGCGACCCTTGGAAAGAACCATCCCGACGTTGCCCAATCGATCCATGGCCTCGCCAACCTCTATTTGGAGCGGGGGTTGTATGGCCAGGCCGAGCCGCTCTACAAGCGCGCGCTCGCCATTCGGGAGGCAGCCCTCGGCCCGCACCACCCGGACGTCGCCCAGTCGAACAACAACCTCTCCAACCTCTATAGGAACCAGGGGTTGTACGGCCGGGCCGAGCTGCACACCCAACGCGCGCTCGCTATCTGGGAAGCAGCTCTCGGCAAGCACCATCCCGAGGTTGCCGTTGCGCTCAGCAATCTGGCCAGGCTCTACGCGGACCAGGGGCTGTACGGCCAGGCCGAGCCGCTCTACCAGCGCGCGCTCGCCATTGAAGAAGCGGCCCGCGGCGAGGCTCAGCCTCATGCCGCCCATCCGCTTAACGGCCTGGCCGCCCTCTACACGGACCAGGGGCTGTACGGCCAGGCCGAGCCGCTCTACCAGCGCGCGCTCACCATTCGGGAGACAACCCTCGGCAAGCACCATCCCGACGTGGCCCATTCGCTCCACAACCTCGCCACGCTCTATATGGACCAGGGGCTGTATGGCCGGGCCGAGCCGCTCTATGCGCGCGCGCTCGCCACTCGGGAAGCGGCCCTCGGCCAGCACCATCCCACCGTCGCCCAATCGCTCAACAGCCTCGCTGTCCTCAGGCAGGCGCAGGGCCGCCTCGGCGCAGCCGTTACCCTGTTCACGCGCGCCTTCGCCTTGTCCGAGCAGCGCCTGCGCCACGAGGCGCTCGACTTCTCCGAGGCGCGCCTGGCCAGCTTCCTGGAGCATCTTCGCCGCGACGAGGAACGCCTCTACAGTCTGCTGCGCGCCCATCCCGGCAACGCTGGCGTGAGACGGCTGGCCCTCAGCGCCGCGCTGCTCCTCAAGGGCCGCTCCGTCGAGGAGACCGCCGACATCTCCCGTGCTGTCTACCGGAGCCTGGGCGCGGAGGAGCACGACACCTTCGAGCGGCTGCGCGAGCTGCGCACTCAGCTGGCCAAGCTCTCGCTCCAGGGCCCTGGCTCGCGGCCCCTGGCCGCCTACCAACAACAGCTCAAGGAGCTCACCGAGCAGGGCGACGCCCTCGAAGCCGATCTCGCCAGGCGCTCCGCCCCCCTGCGTGCGCTCACCGCGCTGCCATCTCCCGCCGAGATTGCCGGCCGTGTCGCCTCGGCCCTGCCCAGGGACGGTGCCCTCGTCGAGTTCATCGCCTATGCGGATCGTCCGCTCGTGCCCAGCCCTGGCACACCCCGGGGACAGCTGAGTGGGCAGTTGCGTTACCTGGCGCTGGTGCTGATGCCTGACGCCACCGTTCGCTCCCTCGATCTCGGCCCCGCCGAGCCCATTGACGCCGCCGTCTGGCGCCTGCGCGATGCCCTGGCCAACCGGGACGCCACCTTCCAGACTCACGCCCAGGCGCTCTACCAGCTGGCTTTCCGGCCCCTGCTTCCCCTGGTGGGAAAGATTCGCCGCCTCTTCCTCTCACCCGATGGCCAGCTGGCCCTGGTGCCCTTCGCCAGCCTGCACGATGGCCGCCAGTTCCTCGTGGAGAGCTTTGACTTCACCTATCTCACCTCGGGCAAGGATCTGCTGCCTCGTTCCCAGGAGAAGGGCCCTGCTGACTCCGTGGTGGTCCTCGCGGACCCGGACTTCAGTGCCCCGCTTGAGGAGCGCGCTTCCCCCCTCGAGGACGCCTCAGCGCAGGCGATGCGCTCTGGCTCCGTCGAGCGCTTTTTCTCCGCGCCGAATGCGGAGCGGGAGTCCCGGGCGTGGGCCTCACTCCCGTTGCCAGGCACCCGCCGGGAAGCAGTGGCTATCCAACGCCTGCTTCCCCAGGCCCAGCTCTTCTTGGGCCCGGAAGCCACCAAGGAGCGGCTGTTGAACCTGGCCACGCCTGGCATCCTCCACCTGGCTACCCACGGCTTCTTCCTGGAGGATGTCCCTGCCGCCACGGGCTCCCGCGCCGTTGGCCACTTCGGTGCGCTGGGCGACAACCCTCGAGCCTCGCACCCGCCAGAGCCTCTGCTTCGCTCGGGCCTGCTGTTAGCGGGGGCGAGCGCGCGGACGGCCTCCACCGCGGGGGCTACGCGGCCCCCGCCCGACAGCGCGCTGGTGACGGCCCTGGAGTTGGCCGGCCTCAATCTGTGGGGCACCCAGCTGGTGGTCCTGTCCGCCTGCGATACGGGCCGAGGCGACGTCAAGCTGGGCCAGGGCATCTACGGGCTGCGCCGCGCGCTCGTGGTGGCCGGAGCGGAGACGGTGGTGATGAGCCTGTGGAAGGTGGACGACGACACGACGAGCACGCTGATGGAGGTCTACTACCGCCACCTGCTGGCGGGGCATGGCCGAGCCATCGCCTTGCGCGAGGCGATGCGCCAGCTGCGTGCCACGAAGCCCCATCCTCACTATTGGGCACCCTTCATCGTACTGGGCCGGGACGCTCCGCTGGCGGCGTTGGCGGTGGGAGGGGGCTCTATCCGTCCTGAGCCTGCTGGGCCTTGATGGCGCGCAGGATCTCTTCGTCCGAGAGGCCCTTCTCCCAGTTACCCGGCAGCTCCACACGCACCGACTTGGCACCGCCGCTGGGCGTGCAGACGACGTGGAAGCGGTTCCCAGCGCCCTCGACGCGGGCCGCCTCTGTCTTCTCTGGAGCCTTGCCCAGGCCCGCGAAGGCCTGGATGCACGACCAGGTGGTTCCGTCCGAGTCCGTGACTTCCCGAGGCATGTCCTCCTCCATGAAGCGGCAAGTTCCCGGCGTATGCTCAGAAACAGGCCTGCGAAGGGGCACACTGGGCATCCGCAACGGCTCAGACAACCTGCCCGGCGCCTCAGGAGAGTAATAGGCGAGGAGTATACATGCGGCAGAACGGCATGCGTTCAGGACACGGCAGCGTGAGATGCAAGAGCGCGAGCCTGCTGCTGGCTTCAATGGTGCCGCTTATTGGATGTGCTCCTGGCGCGTATATCCGTGGAACAGTCGTCGGGCCGGAACTTCGGAATGAAAGCTGCGCTACGAATCCGGCTGATTGCGAGCCTCTGGCCGAATTTTGTGACTTGCACCCGGAGCGTTGCTTCGGGCCGATGCCTGAGCCACTGGAGCCGCCGAACGAAGAGAAAGCTGGGCCTCCTCCCAGCCTGAGTCGATGCCTGGATGCTTGCGCCGCAGGAGGAGAAGTTCTGCGCAGATTCTGCCGGTCCATCGAGAGCCCGAAGCTCAAGGCTGGATGCTGGGGACTCGAATTCGTCGGTGTACCCGCCTGCCGGGGGTGGTGCTTCTGGCACTACGGTAAGAAGTGACAACAAGTGGAGGGAGCAGTGGCCCGTACGTTGGGAACAGTCGTGGCAGAGCGGATCCTGCGGGGGGTTGGCCCTCATCAATCGCTTGTCCGGGTTCGTGTCGGGAAGCCCAGGAAAGATCGTGCGTCTGGGGATTTCTTCTGCCCCTTCGCCATCGAAGGGCTGGGGGAGGACACGGTGAGCCAAGCCTGGGGAATGGACTCCATGCAGGCGCTGCACTCGGCCATGCAAGCTGTCCGGCTCGCGCTGGCGCCGCACGCCAAGAAACTGAAGTGGGATGGGGGCTACGCGGGAAACCTGGGTTTTCCGATGGCGATCCCCGATCTCTTCGGCGCGAAGTTCTCCCGGCGTCTCGAAAGGATTGTGGAGCGCGAGACGAATCAGCACGGACGAGCGATAGAACGAGCGGCACGCAGTGGGCTGCGAGGCCGCTCGAAGCGGGTCAAGAAGCGCAAGTCCTCGACATGAGGCATGCGCGACAGGCAGCCCGGCTCAGACCCCCGCCAGTGACACGTTCTGCTGCCGCTTGCTCAGCACCTTCACCGGCTGAATCGCCATCACGCGCATGAAGACCTGCAGCAGCTCCGGGTCGAACTTGCTGCGCATCTCCGTCCACATCAGCATCAGCGCCACCTCGGGACCGTACGCGTCCCGGTAGGGGCGCTTGCTCGTCAGCGCGTCATACGCCACGCAGATCGCGATGATCTTCGCGTACACCCCCAGGTTCGTCTTGGGGATGATCATCTGAATGTTGCCGCGGCTGTCACGCACCGCCGTGCCGAAGTCCGCCTTGTGCTCGAACGTCGTCACCACCCGCAGCAGCGTCGAGCGCGTGAAGCCCTTCTCCATCAGGATGTTGCGCACCGAGATCAGCGGCGCCTTCTGGAACAGCACCTTCTCCTCGGGCGTCAGCGCTCCCCGCTTCGTCGCCAGCTCCTCGGGAATCGTCACCATGCCCGCGTCGTGGAACATCGCGATGTAGCCCAGGTCCCGCAGCTGCGGCTTGGTCAGCCCCAGCTCCGCGCCGAACACGATGCTCATCAGCGCCACGTTCACCTGGTGGTACACCAGATAATCCGCCTCGCGCTTGACCGTCGTCATGCCCAGGAAGTGCGTCTTCTGGTCGTACGAGATGTCCACCAGGTCCTGAACGATTCGCAGCGCCTTGCTCGAGTTGAGCGGCTTGCCGTCCCGCACCGACTCCAGGTACTTGGTCAGGAAGAACACCGCGCGCGCATACACCGTCATCGCGTACTTCTTCCGGTCCACCTTCTGGTCATCCGGGTTGTCGAGCTTGTCGGCCTCCTTGTTCAGCTTCTCGCGCAGCTTGGAGAACTTGGCGACCTTCATGTTCAGCAACTTCCGGTTCGCCAGCCCGTCCTCCTCCGCGGGCGCCGCCTGCTCCTTGCTGAAGATCCAGACGAAGTTCTTCAGCTCCTGCATCGTCACGGACTTGGTCAGCGTGAAGCCGCCCACGTCCTTCGCCCGCATCTCCGTCAGCAGGTAGCGCTGGTTCTCGATGGAGTTCAGATCCACCTTCACCAGCATGCCGTTGAGGTAGAAGCTGTCCTTGACGCCCACCAGCTCCAGCTTCCCCTCCTTGGAGATGATCTGGTTGGTGATGTCCTGAAGCTGCCCCAGCGGCTTCTCGAACACGGCGTTGTCCGGATCGTACATCTTCACCGAACGCACCAGCATGTAGAGCCCGGACACCAGGCCACGCGCCAGCACCTGCAGCTTCTCCGAGTGAGCGCGGCCAAACTCGGCGATGTTCTCGCCCTGCGCCTGGGTGATTTTCAGGTTCTCGGCCATGGCTTCAGCTCTCCTCCGGCCCGGTCTCACCGAACAGCGTCTTCTTCGTCTGGTACATCGCCTTGCGCGCCGCGGTGAGCACCTCCACCGGCTGCGCCTTGTCCTCCACCACGCCCTGCAACAGCTTGTACGCCTGGATGGTGCCCGCGCTCGTCAGGCCCTGGATGGCCAGCAGCTTGTCGTCCACCACCTTCTTCTTGTTCAGCAGCGTGGGCTTCACCGCCAGCATCTGCGACAGCAGTGAGAGTGCTTGTGGCACTGCCGTGGAGCCCAGTGCGCCGTAGAAGGCCAGGCGCTCGTCCGGCGTCTTCTTCTCGAAGTTCGGGTCCTTGATGACGCGCAGCAGATCCACGTACGCCTTGTCCCGGTCCAGCTCCGGCAGCAGCCGCGCCGCCTGGCTGCGCACCTGCGAGACGGGATCATTCAGCATCTCCGCGATGAGCCGGCGGGCCTCGGCCGTGGTGCCGCGGGCGATGATCGCCATCACCTCCAGCTTCATCACCAGGTTCTTGCCCTTGAGCACCTTGGAGAACATCTTCAGCCGCTCGGGGTGCTGGCACTTCTCCAGGATGTAGACCATGTCGCGCACCGTCTGCGGCCGGTCCGACTCCAGCCGCATCACGAACGGATCCGGCCGCTCCTTGGCGAACGGCGCCAGCACGTCACACAGCAGCACGCGGTTCTCGGGAATCTCGATGCTCTCCAGCACCGTCAGCAGGGTGATGATGCTGTGCTCGTCCAGCACCTGGAGGTAGCGGGTGATGTCCACCGGGTTCTTCGGCCGGGAGTTCTTCAGCGTCTCGGCCATGCGCATCAGCCGCTGCTCCTCGCCCATCTTCTGCAGGAAGTAGCGCAGCAGCCGGCCGATGTTGTTGCTGTCAATGCCCTCGCGCTGCTCCAGCGCGCGCAGCTTGAGCACCATCTGGTTGATGGTGGCGAAGTCGTCCTGGATGAGCATGGCGTCCAGCAACTGGACGAACAGCTCCTCCAGCAGCCCCACGTCGTCCACGCCACCCTCGACCACCTGGAAAACGGCGCTCACCACCTTGGGGAACAGCCGCGCGTTCTCCTCCTCTTCAATCTCCTTCTGCAGCCGGGCCTTCAGCGCGTCCGAGGCATACGTGCCGCCAATCACCACACCGCGGATCTGCTCCACGCCCTCCATCTTCGCGTCCAGGTCCTCCGTGTTGACGCGAGCGAAGCGCAGGTAGTCGTCCGAGTTCGTCTTCAGGCGCGAGTAGAGGTAGCCCACCACCTTGTCCACCTCGACCTGCACCTCTTCCTCGGTGGCCCCCTCCATCGAGAAGCCCTCGACCACCACGTACTCGAGGTGCTCCATCCCGGCGCGCCACAGCTGGGACAACACGTCGTCCGCGCCGCGATCCGGCTCGGACAGCGCAATCATCGTGAAGGTGACCAGCTCCTCCAGCGTCAGCCCCGTCCGGAAGATGAGCTGGCGGATGCCGTCCCGGAAGAACTTGTACGGCAGCGCCGTGTCCTCGGAGAACAGCGGCTCGCCGTTCAGCATGAAGTTCTGCTGCTCCACCTTCAGCGACAGCGGGCCGTACTTCGACGTGTACGCGCCAATGGCCTCCAGTGCCTGCTTGAGGAACTCAGGGAACTTCGCCTCGTTGTGGCGGTACATCCCGATCTGCTTGATGCCCTTGAGCAGATGGAAGGTGAAGTTCCGCGCCTGCTCCACCTTGTCGCGTGTAGCTGGATCCTTGGAAGGCTCCGCGCCCGTGTTCGGGGATGTCTGGGGTGCAGCCATGGCAGGGGGGTCTGTCCGAGCAGAGGAGAGGGAGTAAGAGTCTACCCTCTCCCGGGGCTCAGGAGATCCCTGTAAGGCCCGTGATTTCCGGCCGCCATGTGTGCTTCAGGCGCACCCCGGCTAGCTGGCGGCGGCCACGGCGTCGGGATCCACCTCGGCCATCAGCGCGGCCAGCTCGGCCTTGAGCTTGTCCTTGGCGCGGATCTCCAGCTGGCGGGCGCGCTCACGCGAGAAGCCGAAGTGCTCGCCCAGTTCCTTGAGCGTCATGGGGCGCTCGTTCATCACCCGCTGCTCGATGATGAAGCGCTCGCGCGGGTCCAGCCGCATCAGCGCCGTGCGGACGCGGGCGTTGATCAGACCCGCCTCCTCCTTGTCAGCGAACTCGTCATCCTGCGGCGCGCTGGCGCTCACCACGAAGTCCACGTGGCTGTTGCCGCCGTCCTCGCCCATGGGCGCGTCCAGCGAGAGATCCCGGCCACCCATGCGCTGCTCCATCTCGCGCACCTCGGTGGACTTCACGTTCAGCTTGCGGGCGATCTCGTCCACGTTCACCACCGAGCCGTCCGCGTCGCCCAGCTTCTCCAGCTCGCGGCGCGTGCGCGCCAGGCTGAAGAACAGCTTGCGCTGGGCCTGGGTGGTTCCGAGCTTCACCAGCGACCAGCTCTTGAGGATGTAGTTCTGGATGTACGCGCGGATCCACCACACCGCGTAGGAGATGAGGCGAATGCCCTTGTCGGGATCGAACTTCTGCACCGCCTTCATCAGGCCGATGTTCCCCTCCTGGATGAGATCGCTCATCTTGATGCCGTAGGAGCGGTACTCGTACGCCACCTTCACCACGAAGCGCAGGTTGCTGGTGACCAGGCGGTGGCCGGCGGCGAAGTCGCCCTTGATGAACTTGCGGGCCAGCGCCTGCTCCTCTTCGACGGTGAGCAGCGCGTACTGGTTGATCTCCGAGAGGTACATCGCCAGGGAGCCGGAGTTGGACGACTGCTCGTTGGTCATCTGCATGGTGTTGTCTCCTGACGCGAGGCGCTCTCAAGGCCTCGAGAAGTGGTGGGTACCGCTGAGGACCGCACGCACCTTGACGTGAGCAACGACGGTGCCAGTCCTGGTGGGGAAAAGAGTCTTGAGAAATCCAGGGGTTGCGGAGCCACGCCGCTCACCCCAGGGTGGAGAACCTGTAGAAAGTACCCGTCTCCTGACCCGACACCTCCGAGTCCCAGGGGTTAAGAACATGGGAACTGCTCCCCGGGTCTTCAACCCAGTAATGCCCAGGGGAGACACAGTCTCGGGTCTGAGTTGGGCCGAGCGCTCGAGCGCAGAGCAGGCAGGCGCTCAGGAAGCGCGGCGCTGCGGAGGCGGCGTGGCCGCGGCGCGGCGGGCCTCGAGGAAGCGGCGCAGGGGCACCAGCAGCTGCTCTGCCTCGCCAGGCGTGAGCGGACGCTGGCCGAAGCGGGCCTCGAGGTAGCGCCGGGTAATGGGAGCGAGCGGCTCGGCCAGCGAGTGCTGTTCGCGGACCAGGCGCGTGGTGAGATCCTCCAGCGTCTCGCCCTCGCGCTGCCGCACTCCGGACTCGCGCAGCATGCGCTCGACGGTGTCCACCAAGCGCGTGGCATGGTGCGGCCTGGGAGCCGACAGCCGCCCGGTCAGCAGGCGCCAGACGGTATAGGTGCCCAGGCCCGCCAGCAGCGCCAGGCCCCACACGCGCAGGGGCGGCAGGCGAGCCGAGGAGCGGCCCGGATCCTTCGGCGGGCGGATGAGGCTCTGGGCCACGGACATCTGGTCGCGCAGCGAGAAGTCGACGACGGCCGAGCGCCAGCGCGCCTCCAGCGCTTCGTACAGGCCCGTGAGGAACTGGAGCGCGGGCAGCGACTGGCTGGCGCGGTTGCCCGGAGGCGTGGCGTCCATGGTGACGAAGCCGCGCTCCGGCACCAGCACGTGCGTCCAGGCGTGGGCATCTCCCGCACGCAGGATGTAGTCATTGCCCGAGCGCTCTCCGCCGAAGAAGCCCGAGACGAGCCGCGCGGAGAAGCCCTGGGTGCGCAGCATCACGGTGAGCGCGGTGGCGAAGTGCTCGCAGTGGCCTTCCTTGCGCGAGAAGAGGAAGTCGGAGAGCGGATCATCCACCTCGCCCGGCAGCTCCAGGGTGTACTTGTACTCGCGTTGGAGGAAGGTGGTCAGCTTGCGCGCGGCGGCCATCGGATCCTTCTCTCCGGCGAGCACCCGCTGGGCCAGCTCCGCCACGCGCGGATCCAAGCCCTCGGGCAGCGCCACGAGCTGGCCGCGCTCCGCGTCGGTCATCTTCGTGGCGGCCTCCTCGTCCGGCGGCAGGCTGGTGGCCTCGTAGGCATAGGAGATGCCCGCGTCCACGAAGCGCACCTCGCCGCCGCCCACCTCCACCAGTGAGGTGCGCCGGCTGCCGCCCGTGGTGTGCGCCACGGCGTTGCCCAGCCGCGTGGGCGTCTCCAGCGCCACCAGGGTGCGGCTGCCATACGCGGGCAGCAACTCGATCTTCTGGTGAATGGAGCGCTCACCGCCGGGCCGCAGCGTCACCCGCTGGCGCGTGCGCTTGGCGGCGCCGATGCTCGTCCACTCCTGGCCATCGAAGGTGTCGTAGGTGCGCGCCACCCAGTATGCGCCCATCTGCTCCACGCCGGGATCCGGGGTGACGTGGGCGCGCACCACCACGCGAGGGTTGGCCTTGAGCGTGCCCGCACCGCCCAGCCGCACCGTGTCCGCCAGGCCCGTGGTAGCGCCCAGGCCCGGCGAGGCGCGCCGGCCGGCGATGTTCCAGTTGAGGCGGGGGAAGAGCAGGAAGAACGCCACCGCGCCGCACACCGCGAAGACGATGCCCAGCGAGAGTGGGCGCACGGCGGCACGCACCGGCAGCGGCTCGCCTTCGGGCACGGCAGCCTCCACCACGCCCAGCCCCATGGAGAGGCTGGCCAGCACGCAGTAGGCCACCAGGAACACGGCGAAGATCAGCTCACCGGACAGCGCCGCGCCGCCCGCCACCATGAGCAGGCCCGCCAGCTGCACCTGTCCATCCGTGCGCGCGTCCGGGATGGACAGCAGCCGTTGGCCCGCGAGCAGACCCGCGAAGGTGCACGCGCCCACCACGAGATCCAGCTGTCCGGCGTACACGGACAGGCCCAGCACGCCGGCGATTCCCAGCAGCAGCACCGCGGAGGCCTTGGCCCGCTTGGCGAACAGGCGCCAGCCGAGCAGCGCGCACCCCAGCGCCGCGGCGAACAGCCCCAGCGCCCACACCGGGAGCTGCCCGGACACCGCCATGGAGGCGAAGGCCGCTCCGGCGCCGAGATCCCTCAGCAGCAGCCGCAGCCGGGAAGGGGAGTTCATGCCGCCTCCTCCTGGCGCTCGGGCTCATGCGGCTTCTCGAAGCCCAGCCAGGCCAGGGCCCGCAGAATGCGCCGCTCCTGCCCGCTGCCCGCCGCGGGCCGCAGCCGCTCGTCCGCCGTGTCCAGGCCCACCTCGTGGCCCGCCTCGATCAGCTCATGGGTGAGGGCGGCTACCTCCTCACAGCGGCGCTCCAGCGCCTCACCGCTCAGGCCCGGATCCACGGAGAGAACATAGGTGCGGCGCTCCTCGCGCTCGCGCTCCACCTTGAGCAGCTTTCCCACCGCGGCGCTCTTGCGCCAATGCACGCGGCGGGCGTCCTCGTTGGGCCCCAGCTCGCGCAGGCCGGCCACGTCTCCCGTGCCGTCATTGCGCTTGGGGCTGCTCGCGTCGCCAAAGGGTCCCTGCAGCGCCTCTCCCGGCACCTGGCATGCGAAGCCCCGCCGCGGGTACACCAGCAGCGTGCCCTTCAACTCGAAGACGCGCGTCTTGGCGAACAGGCCCAGCGGCCACGTGGTGGTGACCTTCACACCGCTCAGCCGCACGGGCCCCCGGCGGGGCGCGGTGAGGTCTCCGCGGACGACGTGCTCGGCGCCCGAGGGCAGGTAGCCCACCCGTCCATCGCCGGTAAGCGGCACCTCCGCCTCGGCCAGGGTGAGGGCGAAGGCATGGCCCTGAAGGCGGGTGAGGCCCCAGCGGAACGCGAAGGGCTCACCGGCAAACGCGGACTCGGAGCCCAGGCGGCGCACCTTCAGGTGACGCAGGCAGCGCTCGGAGAGCACGCCGGACACCACCACCATGGACAGCAGCAGGCCCAGCACCAGGTAGAGCAGGTTGTTGCCCGTGTTGAGCGCGCCCAGGCCCACCCCGAAGGTCACCACGAGGTAGGTGCGTCCCGTTCGCGTCACCTTCAGGGTGCGCGGAGGACGCAGCAGGGCGCGCAGCCGCGCCCAGAGGGCCGCCTGCCGGGAGTTCACCGGGGCGCCGCCACCTTGCGGGACAGCTCCTCGAGCAGGTGGGCCGCCTCGTCCCGGGCCGCCGCGCCCTGCACGTTGCTGCGCAAGAGCAGCCGGTGCGCCAGGCACGGCACCAGCACCGTCCGCACATCTCCCGGCGTCGCGAAGTCCCGGCCCTCCCACAGCGCGTGGGCCCGGGCCGCCGCGCCCACCGCCAGCACCGCGCGCGTGGAGGCGCCTCGCTCGATATCTCCGTGCTCGCGCGTGGCCCGCGCCAGCCGGACGATGTACTCCGCCACCGCCTCATCCAGCCGCAGCTCGGCGGCCAGGTTGCGCAGGCCGTGCAGCTCCTCGGGCCCTGTCACCGGCTCGAGCGCGTCCACCGGAGGCGTGCGCCCGCGCGTGGTGAGCAGCCGCGCCTCCACCTCGGGCGACGGGTGCCCCAGCGACAGCCGCATGAGGAAGCGGTCCAGCTGCGAGTCCGGCAGCGGGTAGGTGCCGGTCAGATCCAGAGGGTTCTGCGTGGCCACCACGACGAAGGGGGTGGGCAGCGGGTAGGTGGACCCGTCCAGCGACACCTGGCCCTGGGCCATGCCCTCGAGCAGCGCGGACTGGGTGCGGGGTGGGGCGCGGTTGAGCTCATCGG
>DASVVJ010000226.1:0-10458 GCA_036389955.1 Myxococcaceae bacterium | reverse complement strand
CGGGCCTCGCCCGCCCCCGAGCTGCGCGAGGTGACGGTCCTCTTCGCGGACATCCGCGACTTCACGGCGCTGAGCGAGCGGCTGCCCCCCGCCCAGGTGGTGGACATCCTCAACGAGTACTACGGCCGCATGGTGGAGGTGGTGTTCCGCCACGGCGGCACGTTGGACAAGTTCATCGGCGATGCGCTGATGGTGTACTTCGGCGCACCCATCGCGGACCCACGCCACGCCCAGCGCGGGGTGCAGTGCGCGCTGGACATGGTGCGCGAGCTGGAGGCCGTCAACGCCGAGCGCGCCGCCCGAGGCGAGGAAGGCCTGCGCATGGGCGTGGGCGTGCACACCGGCCCGGTGGTGCTGGGCAACATCGGCTCGGCCACCCGGCGGCTGGAGTACACCGCCATGGGCGACACGGTGAACCTGGCCAGCCGCATCGAGCGGGTGACGAAGCAGGCGGGCACCCCGGTGCTGGTTTCCCGCCCCACCCGGGAGCAGGCGGGCGACGTGTTCCAGTGGCACGAGGCCCCTTCCGCCAACGTGCCCGGCAAGAGCCAGTCCGTGGCGCTCTTCATCCCCCGCGCTCAGGGGTCGATGCTGCCGGATGGCACCTTCGCGGTGGCCTGAGGAGTCCCGGAGTGAAAAGGAGGGCTTCACGAAGAACATGGAGCTGGCGGTGAAGGAGTGCTTCCAGGGCGGCGCGGAGCTGGTGATGCTGCGCTCCACCCGCCGCGCCAACTCCCTGGTGAAGTCGCTCTCCTCGCGATGAGCGCCGACACGCATAGTGTAGGATAAGACAGAAATTCCCCGGTTCCGCCCCCGCACTCCGGGCGCCAACGCTCCCGCACTTCTAACGCTCGTAAGTGCGCTACATGGCTGGGGGTTTTACGTTGACGCCCCCCTCGCGCCGTCCTTATAACGCCGCGGATTCTTCTCCCATTGGGGCCCCCTTGAGCACATTCGCGTTGGACAGGGTCTCCGCCCACCTTCCGGAGGCGGTCGCGGAGCGCTACATCGACCGGGCCGGCGGCGCCTGGGCTGTCATCCATGCGCAGCACCTGCCGAAGGTGGCCGCGTTCCTGAAGAACGACCCGGAGCTGCAGTTCAAGCTCTTCACTTCCGCGGACGCGGTGGACCGGCTGCACCTGGCCGAGAACGACCCGCGCTTCGAGGTCGTCTACTTCCTCTATTCGGTTCCTCGGAAGGAGCACGTGCGGCTGAAGGTGCGCGTGACCGAGTCGAATCCCGTGCTGCCCTCGCTTGTTCCGCTCTTCAGAGGCGCCAACTGGTGGGAGCGGTTCTGCTGGGACTTCTACGGCATCCGCTTCGAGGGCCACCCGAACCTGCGGCGCATCCTGCTGTACGAGGAGTTCCAGGGCCACCCGCTGCGCAAGGACTACGCCATGCGCGACCGGCAGCCGCTGATCCCCGAGCGCCCTATCAAGGACATCTTCCGAGGCCCTGGCACCAGCGGCCTCTCCTGAGGACTTTCCATGTCGGAACCCGTCAAGCCCGAAGCACCCAACCCCGACACCGACGCGTACGCCCATGAGTCCGAGCTGGAGGCCCACCTCCAGACCAAGCGGATGTACATCAACATGGGCCCCTCGCACCCGGCCATGCACGGCACCGTGCGCATGCGCGTGGAGCTCGAGGGTGAGACGATCGTCACCGCCGACCCCGAGATCGGCTTTCTGCACCGCGGCTTCCAGAAGAGCTGCGAGAACGTCACGTGGACACAGTGCCTGCCCTACACGGACCGGCTCAACTACAACTCCGCGATGATGAACAACTTCGGGTTCCTCAACGCCGTGGAGAAGCTCATCGGCCTGGAGATTCCCGAGCGCGCTCAGTACATCCGCGTCATCGCCTCTGAGCTGCACCGCATGCACGATCACCTCACGTGCGTGGGCGCCACGGGCCTGGAGCTGGGCGGCTTTGCCCCGTTCCTCTACGCCATCGAGGGCCGTGAGCTGATCATGGACCGGGTGACGGAGCTGACCGGCGCGCGGCTGACCACCAGCTACGGGCGCGTGGGCGGGCTCAACCGCGACCTGCCCGAGGGCTGGATCGCCAAGACGATCAAGTCGCTGGACAAGATCCTCGAGCTGATGGTCGAGGTCGAAGGCCTGCTGTCCAAGAACCGCATCTTCGTGGACCGCATGAAGGAGACCGGCATCATCAACGCCGAGGATGCTCTGGACTTCGGCTTCACCGGCCCGTGCCTGCGCGCCTCCGGCGTGGCGTACGACGTGCGCAAGGACAAGCCCTACTGGATCTATGACCGGCTGGACTTCGACGTGCCGGTGGGCGAGCACGGCGACAACTATGACCGGTACTGGGTGCGGCTCGAGGAGCTGCGCCAGTCGGACAAGATCATCCGCCAGGCGCTCAAGCAGCTGCCCGGTGGCCCCATCATCGTGGACGACTGGCGCATTGCCCTGCCGCCCAAGCCCGAGGTGTACGGCACCATCGAAGGCGTAATGAGCCACTTCAAGCTCGTCATGGAGGGCATCCAGGTGCCGCCCGGCGAGGTGTACGACTACACCGAGGCGGCCAACGGCGAGCTGGGCTGGTACCTGGTGAGTGACGGCCGCGGTCGGCCGTACAAGGTCCACGTGCGCGCCCCCGGCTTCCCCATCCTGTCCGCCGTGCCCCACATCATCGAGGGCAAGATGCTGGCGGACCTCATTCCCACCTTTGACACGATCAACATGATCGGCGGCGAGGTCGAGCAGTGAGCGACAACGATTCCAAGAAGCCCACCGGCGATGCGCAGCCGCCCCCGTCGGGTGCGCCTGTCGGCACGACGGTGAAGCACGTGGGCCCCGAGCCCACCAACCCGCCCGCGGGCGCGGTGAAGGACCCTGCCTCCACCCACCCCAGCAGCGTGACGCCTCCCCCGAAGCCTCCGGCGCCAGGCGGGCCGCCCAAGCCTCCGCCGCCGAAGAACCCGGGCTTCGTCACCTGTACCATCGACGGGCGCGAGGTGGTGGCCAAGCCGGGCACCAACATGATCGAGGCGGCCAAGACGGTCGGCTCGGAGATTCCGTACTACTGCTACCACCCGCGGCTCTCCATCGCGGCCAACTGCCGCATCTGTCTCATCGAGGCCAGCAACGCGCCCAAGCTGGTGCCGGCGTGCCAGACGCCGCTGGCTGAGGGCCAGGTCATTAAAACGACCACGCCCAAGGTGAAGGAGCAGCAGCGCGCGGTGATGGAGTTCCTGCTGCTCAACCACCCGGTGGATTGCTCCATCTGCGACCAGGCGGGTGAGTGCAAGCTGCAGGACTACTACATGAAGTACGACTACCGCCCCTCGCGCCTCACGGGCGGCAAGGCCCTGAAGAACAAGCGCAAGGTGCTGGGGCCCCGCGTCGTGCTGGACCAGGAGCGCTGCATCATCTGCACCCGCTGCGTGCGCTTCATGAACGAGATTCCGAAGGAGCCGCAGCTGGGCGTCTTCGGCCGTGGCAGCCACGAGCGCATCGACGTGTTCCCCGGCAACGAGCTGGACAGCAACTACTCGCTCAACACCGTGGACGTGTGCCCGGTGGGCGCGCTGCTCAGCCGCGACTTCCGCTTCAAGGCGCGCGCGTGGTTCCTGTCCGCCACCCCGTCCGTGTGCACCGGCTGCTCGCGCGGCTGCAACATCTACGCGGACTGGATGAGCCAGGACACCTACCGCTACCGCCCGCGCGAGAACGAGGAGATCAACAAGAGCTGGATGTGTGATCAGGGCCGGCTCTCGTACAAGTACCTCAACCTGGGCCGCGTGCTGAGCGCCTCGGTGGGCCGCAAGGCCACCCAGGCCAAGGACATGGCCCGCCCGGAGCTGACGCGCGCGGAGGCCGCCAAGGCCGCCGCTCAGGCGCTGCAGCCGCACGCGAACACCGCGCAGGTGGCGGTGCTGGCCTCGGCCGTGGCCTCCAACGAGGACTTGCTGGCGGGCCTGACGTTCGCCAAGACGGTGCTGGGCGTGAAGTCCGTGTACGTGGGTGGCCGGCCGCAGGGTGACGCGGACCACTACCTGATGACGGCGGACAAGAACCCCAACCGCAAGGGCCTGGAGTTCATCGCCAAGGGGCTGGGCCTTGCGCTCAAGCCCTTCGAGGAGCTGGCGCCCACGCTGCACTCCGGCAAGGTGAAGGCGCTGTACGCCATCGGCACCGAGGTGCCGGGCGACGCCGAGGCCTTCGCTCAGGCCGCCGCCGCCGCCGAGGTCTTCGTGGCTCAGGCGTTCAACGAGTCGCCCATCACCGCGCAGGCCACCGTGCTGCTGCCCGCCTCCACGCACATCGAGGACGAGGGCACCTTCGTTCAGATGGACGGCATCGTTCAGCGCTTCCGCAAGGCGTACCCCTCCAAGGGCGACGCGGTGCCGCACTGGCGCTGGACCGCGGAGATCAGCAGGGCCATGGGCAACACCGTGTCGTGGACGTCCGCGCGAGAGGTGTTCCGCGAGCTGGCCTCGCAGGTGGCCGAGCTCTCTGCGTTCAACTGGGATCAGGCGTCCCCGCCGGACCGCGAGAAGCCGGGTATCAACCCGATTCCTACTGGTGCAGACGGCCGTCCCCCGGGCTACCGCGAGTTCGGTGCTCCCCGCGTTCGAGGCATCTAAATGAAGCGCATCATCACCGTTCTCTTCGGTATCGGCTTCATCACCTTCCTGCTCGCCGGCGGCGTGGCCACCGCCTACGCCGTGGGCGCGCTGGTGGAGGAGCACCTGTTCACCGGTGCCAGCCGCCTGACGAACATCATCTTCCTGATGCTCGTCTTCGTGATGGTCATTGCCACCATGCTCACGCTGGCCGAGCGCAAGTGGAGCGCGCTGATGCAGGACCGCATCGGCCCGAACCGCGCGCGCATCAACCTGCCGGTGCTGCGCAACATGCCCCTGGCGGGCCTGCCCTTCGTGCTGGCCGACTCGCTGAAGATGCTGACCAAGGAGGCCTTCGCTCCGGGCAAGGCCAACCGGTTCCTCTTCAACCTGGGCCCCCTGCTGGCCTTCGCGCCGGTATTCGCCCTGTTCGCCATCGTGCCCGCCGGCCCCAGCGTGGAGCTGTGGGGCAAGAAGGTGGACATGGTGGTGGGCACGCCGGACTTCGGCCTGCTCTACCTGTTCGCCATCGCCTCGCTGGCGGTGTACGGCACCTCGCTGGCCGGCTGGTCCTCCAACAACAAGTTCGCCCTGCTGGGCGGCGTGCGCGCCTCCTCGCAGATGATCTCCTACGAAGTGGCGCTCGGCCTGTCGCTGGTGGGCATCATGCTGGCGTTCTCCTCGGTGCAGCTGCCGGTCATCATCGGCAACCTGGCCTCCGAGACGGTGACGCAGACGGGCGTGGCGGCTGGCGGGGCTTCGGGCCAGGCGCGCTACCTGTGGCAGTGGACGGGCGCCGGCGGCGGCTTTGACCTCGGCCTGCCCGCCTGGGGCATCTTCCTGCAGCCGGTGGGCTTCATCATCTTCTTCGCGGCGGCGTTCGCCGAGACCAAGCGCGCCCCGTTCGACGTGCCCGAGGGTGAGTCGGAGATCATCGGCTACTTCGTCGAGTACTCGGGCATGCAGTTCGGCCTGTTCATGATCTCGGAGTTCGTCGAGGTGGTGGTGCTCTCGGGCGTCATCGCCGGCCTGTTCTTCGGCGGCTACCACCTGCCCTTCGGCGGTGAGTGGCTGGCGGCCAAGCTGCAGGGCCAGCCGCTGGTGTACGCCACGCTGCTGGGCACCTTCTTCTGGCTCAAGGTGCTGCTGCTCTGCTACGTGCAGCTGGCCATCCGCTGGACGTTCCCTCGCTTCCGCTACGACCAGATCCAGACGCTGGGCTGGAAGATGCTGTTCCCCGCGGGCCTGGCGAACGTGTTCGTCAGCGGCGCGCTGGTGCTGTGGGATCCGAGCCTGCGCTACCTGGCGCTCTTCGGCCTGCTGCAGATTGGCGTGCTGCTTGCCCTCACGCTGTCCAAGAAGGGCGGCGCCACCGAGGAGCACGGCCATGGCCACGGCCACGGTGCCCTGGGCCACGGCGGGCATGATCCCCACGGGCTGCCCGCGGGCGCCCACGGCCACGCCGCGCTCCCGGCTCACGGCCACGCCACGGCCACCGTCGGGGGCCACGCCCCCGCCGGTGCGCACGTGACCTCCACTCATTAAGTTTTCTCAGCAAGAGAACCAAGGACTGCCATGGCCTACAAGGCAAGCGAAGATCCCCGCTCAGACGTCCGCGAGCGGGCATACCTGCCCGAGCTGCTCAAGGGGCTGGCGATCACTACCAAGCACTTCTTCCGCAACCTGTTCGGCACGCGGGACGAGAACACGCAGGTGGTGGACCGCACCGGCACCAGCCTCATCACCACGGTGCAGTACCCCGAGGAGAAGATTCCCTACCCGCCTGGCTACCGGGGGCTCCACCGCCTGGTTCCCAGGGATGACGGCAAGCCGCGCTGCGTGGCCTGCTACATGTGCGCCACCATCTGCCCGGCGCAGTGCATCTACATCGAGGCGGGCGAGTACGAGCATGACGCGAAGGACGGCGAGTCTCGCGTCATCGAGAAGTACCCCACCCAGTTCGTGATCGACGAGCTGCGCTGCATCGTCTGCGGCCTGTGCGTGGAGGCGTGCCCCAAGGACGCCATCCGCATGGACACGTACACGCACACCAAGCCCGAGTACAACCGCCAGGGCTTCGTCTACGACATTCCGAAGCTGCTCACCGGCGCGCCCGTCTCGCACCCGTCGGATCCGTGGAACAAGCGAGAGGGCTCCGAGGAGCCGCACCACACGCACAAGGAGGCCCACACGCGCATTGGCGAGGGCCTGGTGCAGCTGAAGACGCCGCACGGCGTGGGCAAGGGCCACGAGCCCAAGCAGCTCGCCGGGGGTGAGTCTCACTCCAAGGGCGCTCCGGCGCTCAAGTAGCCCGAAGCGCTTCCCTTTCCGGCCCGCCGGTCACCTCTCGTGGGTGGCTCTGGCGGGCCGGTGCCGTTTCCGGGGTTGCTCTCTTACTCTCCAATGAAGTGAGAGAGCGCGAGTGCGCGGCGGCACCTGCCCCTGAGCCGTATAGACTGGGCAAGGTGAGTTCGACGAAGCGCTACCGCCTGTCCGTGTGCAAGGGCATGGACTGCAAGGGCAACGGATCCGACGCGGTGTTCGCGGCGGCGAAGGAGGAGCTTGCCCGGCATGGCGTGGGGCCGCGCTGCGAGGCCTACCGCGGCGGCTGCTACGGCTTCTGCCACATGGGGCCCAACGTGGTGATCCGCGAGGACACCGGGCGCAAGCGTGATCCGCTCTCGCCCGAGGACTACCAACTCATGGGCTGGCCGGGTGAAGTCTATTACTCGCGCATGACCCCCGAGCGGATGCGCCGGGTCGTTGCCGATCACATCGCCAAGGATCAGCCGGTGCGCGAGTACTTCGGGGACCCGGACGAGCAGGAGTAACGGGCGGCCTCAGCGCTGCGCCTGCTGTGCGGCGGCGGCCGGAGCCTTCAGCGTCTCGAGCGCCTGCAGGAAGCGCTGGGTGCGCAGGGCCACTGCCTCCTGGGAAGGATGGGGCTGCGCCGAACCGAACTGTTTGAGCCGCTCGCCTACCGTCTCCAGCCGCTCCTCGAGCTTCGGGTGGGTGCGCACCCAGGCATGATGGGCCGGAGCCTCGAAGGACATGCGCCGCAGCAGCCCGGTAAGCGACCGCGCGTCGTAGCCCGCCGCCGCCAGAATGCGCACGCTGATGCGGTCCGCCTCGAGCTCGAAGTCCTTGGGGAAGCCCTCGCGGTAGAGCGAAGCCGCGCCTTCCGCCGCGCCACCGAGCAGCTCGCTCAGCACCCCTGAGTCCTGCGTACCGCGCGGCCCGCTGCCACCCTGGACCCTGGCGTTGCGCTCACCGCTCTGCCCGAAGGCGCGCAGGCTGGCCGAAGCCTCCTGGCGCGCCGCGTGGTGGCACATGAAGGCCTTGAGCACCTCCACCCCGTGGCCGCGCTGCACGTGGGCGATTTCGTGCGCCAGCACCGCCGCCAACTCCTCTTCGCTCTGCAGCTTGCGAAGGAAACCGGTGGAGATCATCACCGTGCCGCTGGGACTCGCGGTGGCGCGGGGCTCCTCCAGAGGCAGCACCAGGAAACGGTAGCCCGCCAGCGGCCACGGGCGGTTCTCCAGCACGCGCTCGGCACGGGCTGCGCGATCCGGCGCGCTGGAGTTGCCCACCGCTTCGGCCACCAGCGCCAGATACTGCCCCACCTGGTCCACGTAGCGCGCCAGGGGCTCGGTGGATGGCAGCGGCTCGGTGCCCAGCGTGGCGAGCTGGCGCGCCGCCACGGCGCGGCCCAGTGCGTACTCCTGCTCCGGGTCCAGCTCGTACGCCTGGCGCCGTTCCAGGGGACAGCCGGTGAGCGCGGACGTCAGGGTGGAGAGGCTCTCCTTGCGCGCGGCCACGTCCCGGTTGAACTGGCGCCGGTTCTCCTCCATCCCCTGCTCCAGCTTCACGACGAGGGGAGGCTTGTCCGTGGCCTTGCAGGCCGCGAGCAGTCCCGCGAGCGCCGCCACCGTCCTCAGGCGCCGCCCGCTCACGGCTGGCCTCCCGGCGCACGCAGGCTGCCCACCGCGCCGCCGGTGGCCAGAATAAAGCCCAGGGTCATCGCGAGTGGCCGCATCACTTCTCCTCCAGCGCAAACACACCGTCCCAGTCCTCCGCCGGAGCGGCGAGGAGGAAACGGCGGCACCGGCCCGCATACACCGCCGCGACGGAGTCCTGATACTCCGTGGCGCAGCGATCGAACAGCGCCAGCGCCTCGTCGAAGCGCCGCTGATGGTAGGAAGTGAGCGCCTGCTCGTACAACGCCAGCTGCTCCTGCACGCGCGGGGCAATCTCGCCGGTGCGCCCCAGCAGCTCGTGAATGCGGGTGGGCACCGTCCTGCCCTTGGGGAGCACCCGGTCCACCTCGCGGAACACGTAGGAGTCCCCCGCGAGCTGGGCGGTGTTCTCGCCCACCAGCACGTAGGTGCCATAGGCCTTGTTGGCGCCCTCCAGCCGCGAGGCCAGGTTCACCGCGTCGCCCATCACCGTGTAGTTGGACTTCAGCTCGCTGCCCATGTCGCCCACCAGCAGCTCGCCGCTGTTGATGCCGGCACGGAACTGGATGCGGTGGCCGTACGTCTTCTCCCAGTGCGGCTGGCGCTGCAGCAGCACCGCGCGCATTTTCAGCGCGGCCTCGCAGGCCAGGTGCGCGTGCCGGTCGCTGCGCACCGGAGCGCCCCAGAAAGCCATCACCGCGTCACCGATGTACTTGTCCACCTGGCCGCCGTTGGAGCGCACCGCCATGGTCATCTCGGTGAGGTACTCGTTGAGCATCTGAACGAGCCGCTCCGGCTCCATCTGGTCGGACATCCGGGTGAAGCCCTGGATGTTCGAGAAGAACACCGACATCTGCCGGCGCTCGGGGCGCACCAGCAGGGTGAGATCGCGCGTCACCAGACGGGCCACCTCGGGGCTCACGTACCGGCCCAGGGCGTGGTTGACGAACTCGCGGATCTCCCGCTCGGTGCGCACCGCGTAGATGGTGGTGAGCAGGAACGTGGCCGCCATGGCGAACAGCGGGCCGGCGGTGGCCACCCAGAGCTGATCGCGGATGAACAGGTAGGTGGCGCCCACGAAGTACGCCACCCCCGCCAGCACTCCGCTGGAGAAGTAGAGCGTGGCGCCCCAGCCGGAGCGGAAGTTGCGCCGGAAGATGAGCGCGATGACGGCGCCCACGAAGGCCATGCCCATGGTGACCATCAGGTCCCGCTTGGGCTCGGCGCGGGTAATTCCCTGGGACAGCAGGATGTTGTCCAGCGCCTGCGCCACCACGGCGCCTCCGGGCGTAGCCTTGCCAATGGGCGTGGGCTTGAAGTCCGTGGCGTACGTGGAGGTGTTGGTGAGGACAACGGCGCGCCCCTCGAGGTCATGAGCCGCGCGCGGAGGCCGGTCCTCGATGACGTCGAAGAGGTTGAGCAGCACGTTCCAGGCCCGGACGGAGCGGAACACCGAGGCACCCGGGGTGCGCCCCGCGTCCCCAGCATCCCAGCGCATCAGGCTGTAGCCCGTCTCCTCCATGGGCACCGAGTACGCCTCGCCCACGAAGAGCCGGCCCTTCTCGTAGCGCAGCTTCCGGGTGCCGGCCTTCTTCATCGCCGCGGCCAGCGGCAGCGAGGGCAGGATGTGGTGCTCACCCTCGCGCGGCGTGTAGCTGACAAGGTGGAGCATGCCGCGGACGATGCCGTCCGGATCCGGGTAGCTGCTCACCGCGCCGTAGAGGCTCTGAGGCCCCAGCAGCGGGACCACCGGGGGCTGTAGGGTGCGCACCTGCAACAGCCGGGAGGGATCCAGCCCCTCCACCTCAACCTCGGCCAGGGAGACGAAGAGATCCAGCGGGGTGACGCGCCACTCGTCATCCTTGGCGCGGCGCTCCTGCACCAGCACCAGGCCGGTGCCGAACCGGG
>DASVVJ010000225.1:0-5569 GCA_036389955.1 Myxococcaceae bacterium | reverse complement strand
GGAGGCCAGGGAGATCCTCGTCAACACCGTGCGTGAGCGGAAGGCCAGGCTGCTCGTGGTGGATGGGCTGCGCTCGGTGCGCGACCTGTGGCAGGACGAAGCCAAGCTGCGAGAGTTCTTCTACGAGCTCTCGGTGGGACTGGCGACCGTGGACTGCACCGCCATCTTCATCACCGAGTACCCGCTCGACAAGCTGATCGAATTTCCTGAGTCGACCACGGTGGATGGGATCATCTCCCTCTCCTTCGACCGGTCCCGCGCCGGGCGCGTGCGGCGCGCCGAGGTCGTGAAGCTTCGCGGCATGCGGCACCTTCACGGCCAGCACCTGTTGCGGATCGAAACCTCCGGCATCCACATCCTGCCGCGCGCCGAGTCCGTCGTCTCCCCCGACGAGGACTTCGTCCCGCCTACCGGGCGGGCCGGTTTCGGTCTGGAGGAACTCGACGCGCTCTTCGAGGGGGGGCTGCCCAAGCAGAGCGCGGCGCTCATCGCTGGGAGCACGGGCGTGGGGAAGACGTTGCTCGGGCTCCACTTCGCGGCGGCGGGTGCGGCGCGCGGAGAGAAGTCCCTCGTGTTCTCCTTCTCGGAGCCCCCGGCGAGCCTCGTCGCCCGAGCGCGGCGGGTCAACCTCGAGCTCCAACCCCTCATCTCGTCCGGCATGCTGCGCATCCGCTACAACCCGTACCTGGAGGTGGAAGCGGACGAGATCGTCGCGCAGCTGCTGGAAGAGCTCGAGCGCTCCGGCGCCGTGCGCCTGGTGCTGGAGGACGTCAACACGCTCGAGCGGTCGCTAGAGAACCCTGGCCGCAGCCGCGCCTTCTTCGCGGCCCTGCTGATCCGGCTCAGGTCGCTTGGTGTCACGTCGCTGTTCACCCGGAAGATCTCCAAGGTCATCGGACCGGAGCTGGACTTCAGTGACTCGGCCATGGCGGACATCGCCGAGAACCTGTTGTTCCTGCGCCACGTCGAGCTGTACGGCCGGCTGCACCGGGTGCTGTCCATCCTCAATCTGCGCAACAGCCGGTTCGACTCGAGCCTGCGCGAGTTCGAGATCCGCGATTCAGGGCTCCGGGTGCTCAACCCCATCAACTCAGCCGAGGGACTGATGACGGGCCAGGCACGCCCGCTGCGTGCCCCCGACAAGGAGCCTGTGCTGCCTTGAAGGTTGTTCTGGTCGCAGATGACGAGGAGGCGCTCCTCGAGGTGTTTGCCTCCGTGGTCACGGAGCTGGGCCACACCGTGCTGTGTGCCCATGCGGGCGACGAGGCGCTGGGACTGGCCCGTGCCCATCAGCCCGATCTCATCGTCAGTGACCACATGATGCCGGGCCTGACGGGCCTGGAGTTCCTGCGCTCGGTGCGCGGAGATGCCCGGCTGGCGCAGACCCCCTTCATCCTGATCAGCGCGGCGCAACCGCAAGGGGCTCACGAGGCAACCACCTATCTGCCCAAGCCGGTGTCGCTGGAGTCCTTCGAGCACGCGGTGCAGGAGGGGCTCCGCTCGTCCAGGGTGAAGGCAGAGCGGCCAGAAGGGGCGCCCCTGACACAAGTGCCCGAGACGGCATCGACCCTGGCGCGCGCGGAGATGCTCAACTGGGTGGCCCACGAGATCAAAACGCCCCTCAGCTCGGCCAAGCTGAACCTGGAGCTGATCATGCGGCACTTGAGCGGAGATGAGGAGGACCCGCAGCGGAAGCGGGCCAGCTCGGTGCTCAAGCAGCTCGACCGAATGAGCACGCTGGTCAGCTCCGTGCTCGAGGCCTCGCAGCTGGCCGATGGGCGGCTCGAACTGCAGCGCGAGCGGAGCGACTTGAAGGCCTTCTGCCAGGAGGTGGCGCGCTACTGGCAGGACACGCGGCCGGACTTCGAGTTCCCCCTCACGCTCCCGGCCGAGGAGGTCACCGTCCTCATCGACGCCGAGCGGATCCGGCAGATCCTCAACAACCTGGTGTCCAACGCCATCAAGTATGGCGGGACGTCCACCCGGGTGGAACTCACCCTGGAGACTTCTCCCGGACGTGCCGCCATCTCCGTCAGGGACTATGGCAAGGGAATGGACGCCGCCGAGCTGCCGCGGATCTTCGACCGCTTTCACCGCGCGGCGGGCAGCACGGGCCAGGGACATGGGCTGGGGCTGTACATCGCGTCGGCGCTGGCCCGGGTGCATGGCGGTGCCCTGCAGGTCCGCTCACAGCGGGATGCAGGGTCCACCTTCACGCTGTCGCTGCCCCTGGCGCTCTGAGGGGCAGGTCACCCAACGAGGGTGACCCTCTCCACGGCCGGGTGCCTAGTAGGCCGTGCCGTTGGCGCGCTTGCCGGCGGACGCCGCCAGCGAGGACAGGGAGTTGTGCAGCACGAAGCCCGCCCCCGCGTTGGTGTCCGGGCCGCGGTTCATCGACACCCCGTCCGCCGACGCCAGCGCGCTGGAGTAGGTGAAGGAGTTGATGCTGGCGCCCGCCGCGTTCTTCACCGCCACGGTGTCGGTGGTGTTGGCCAGGTTGAGGGTGCCGGTGCTGGCGGCCACCGCGTTGGACAGGCCCGCGGGAATGCCCGAGGCGCCGCCGAACACGACGATGGCCTTGCCCGGAGCCAGCGTGGTGCCCGCCGCGAAGGTGTGGCGCGCCGAGGTGGCGTCCCACAGCGTCCAGCCACCGATGTTGATGGAGGAGCCGCCCACATTGACCAGCTCGACGAACTCGCCCGCGGTGGAGGAGCCGGGCTCGTTGGCGAGGATCTCATTGATGATGACTTGAGCAGGAGGCACCGTGCAGGTGATGCCATCCCCCGAGTAGCCGGGGTTGCAGGCGCACGTACGCGAGCCGGGAGTGTTGGTGCAGGTGGCGTTCACGCTGCACCCGCCATTGTTGTAGCCACACTCATCCACGTCGGTGACGACGAAGTCCTTGCTGACGGAGGTGGAGAACGTCTCACCCGGCAGCGCCGTCTGCATATAGCCGGAGTTGCTCGCCGGAGAGAGCTGCAGCGAGGAGTAGGTGCCCGGCAGCATGCGCACCAGGAAACGGCCGTCGGCGCCCGAGTAGGCGTAGAGGTTGCCGTAGGTGTTCTGGCCGTAGGAGGTGCCCGACAGCTGGACATTGGCCACCGGCTGCCCAGCGCTGTTGACGACGCGGCCGTTGAGCAGGATGTCTCCCACCGTCACGTTCAGCTGGGCGCTGGCGCTCACGGCATAATCAGTGGCCACGCTCTGCGAGCCGTAGAAGCCCTGCGTGGAGAACTCCACGCTGATGTTGTAGGTGCCCGGCAGCAGGGGCATCACGTAAGCGCCGGAGGCATCCGCGGTGGTGTTGGACGAGGAGCCGCTCGAGGTGGCGCTGGCGTAAATCCTTGCGCCGGCGGCCGCGGTGCCATCCGAGAACAGCACCAGCCCACTGAGGCTGACGGCGTCGCTCAGCACGAAGTCCCGCGTCACGGAGGTGGTGAACGTCTCACCCGGCAGCGCCGTGGTGGCGTACGGGCTGCCCGAGGGCGGAGAGAGCTGCAGCGAGGAGTAGGTGCCCGGCAGCATGCGCACCAGGAAACGGCCGTCGGCGCCTGAGTAGGCGTAGAGGTTGCCGTAGGTGTTCTGGCCGTAGGAGGTGCCCGACAGCTGGGCATTGGCCACCGGCTGCCCGGCGCTGTTGACGACGCGGCCATTGAGCAGAATGTCCCCCAACGTCACGTTCAGCTGGGTGCTGGTGCTCACGGCGTACTCGGAGGCCACGCTCTGCGAGCCGTAGAAGCCTTGCGTGGAGAACTCCACGCTGACGTTGTAGTTCCCGGGCTGCACGTACAGGACGTAAGCGCCGGTGCCATCCGCGGTGGTGTTGTACGAGGAGCCGCCCGTGGTGGAGCTGGCATAAACCCTCGCACCGGTGGCCGCGGTGCCATCCGAAAACAGCACCTGTCCGCCGAGCGCGACCTGCGCCCAGGCGGAACCTGGAAGTGCCAGCAGAACCATCGTGAGCAGGACCGGTACAGTGATTCGAGTCTTCAAGGTGACGCTCCATCTCCCCGGGGGAAAAATCGGGTGTGGAGCTACAGAAACCAAGCCGGGCTGACATACCGGGCACCGCGATCCCCGGTGCCGAGCCAACCCCTTGATATTCCTACAATACCACTTAAACAGTTTTCTGTGCTACCCAGCGACTCATGACCGCCGAGCACCCCATCCTGAGTACTCCCATGGCTGACGGACCCGTCACCGTCATCGTCAGCCGGCGCGTGAAGCCCGGCACCGAGGCCCGGTTCGAAGAGTGGCTGCGCGGCGTCACCGCCGAGGCCATGCGCTTCCCGGGCCACCTGGGCGTCAACGTCATCCGTCCCTCCAGTGCCACCGCGGGAGACTACGTGCTCATCTTCCGCTTCGACACGTACGGCCACCTCCAGGCCTGGGAGGAGTCGTCCGTGCGCGCCGAGTGGCTCTCACGCGCCACCGAGTTCACCGTGGGCGAGGCGCGCATCCGAAGGGTGAATGGGCTCGAGTTCTGGTTCGACGCGCCGGGCCAGCCGCGGCCTCCGCCCCGTCACAAGATGGTCCTCGTGACGGTGCTCGGCATCTATCCGCTGCTCATCTTCGTGCTGCCCGCGCTGCGCTCCCTGCTGCGCGCGCTGCCCGATCTGCTCGCGGCGCTCGTGTCGGCCGGGGTGATGGTCTCGCTGATGACGTACGCCGTCATGCCGCTGCTCACCCGGCTGCTGGCGCCCTGGCTGTTTCCCAAACCCACCCAGGGCACCTGACGGTGCTCCGGCTCAGCCTCCGGAGCGGACCAGCACCTGCACGTCCTGGTGCGGGTTGCCCTGCGTCAGCACGGGCATGGCCTGAGCCGCGGAGAAGGTCCGGGAGCCGTCCGTGATGCGTGCCCGGATGAGATAGGTGGCCTCGGGACGGATGCGCTCACCGGGCACGGTCACCGAGAAGCGCAGCGGCACCTGGCCCGGGTTCGTGTACGTCTGCTGCGCCACCACGGTCTCCGCGCCCGCCTGGCCGCCGGATTCCACCACCTCGACCTGGAGCACGGCGGCCGGGGTGAGGGCCACGCGCTCCCGGTAGAACACGGAGCCGGTCACCTCCATGGAGGCCTGAGGCTGCGGTGCGGGCTGCGTCGTCCCGGGAGCCGTGGAGCCCTCCCCCGGGGTGGATGCGGGAGGCTTGGAATCCATGGGAGGCTCCGGAACGGGCTGGCTGGAGGCACAGGCGGTCAGGGCCGCGGCAACGAGCAATCCGACAAATGGCTTCATACGCTGGGTCATAGCACTCCTTGGACGGGCTGGAGCCACCACAATTCAGCTCTGCTGCGACTTGATGGTCTCGCGCAGCCGGTCTTCCTGGGCCCGCAGCTCCGGGGTGAACTCGGCGCCGAAGTCTTCCGCCTCGAATACCGGGCGCAGCTCGACCTCGCTCTCCGTAAGCATCGGATTCGGCATGCGCTTGACCCACTCGACCGCCTCGTCCATCGACTTCACCTGCCACAGCCAGAAGCCGGCGATCAGCTCCTTGGTCTCGGCGAACGGGCCGTCGATCACGGTCCGCTTCTCCCCCGAGAACCGGACTCGCTTGCCCTTCGAGCTGG
>DASVVJ010000224.1:0-8374 GCA_036389955.1 Myxococcaceae bacterium | reverse complement strand
CCCGAGGTGACGCCCGAGCTGTGCGCCGCCGCGAAGAAGCCGGGCCCGCCTCCCGCGCCGATGCACTTCTATATCGAGGACTACCGGGTCGAGGCCCGGGGCAGGGCGGGGGGGCGATGATGAAGATTCCGCAGCGTGTCGTGTGGTCCGAGGGGATGTTCATGAATCCCCAGCACCTGCAGCAGGCGGACCTGTACCACGAGAACCTGTTGGCGGCCCGGCTGGGGGCGATGACGCCCTATGACTGGGGCGTGGTGGAGATGGAGGTCGACGAGAAGGCGCTGTCGGCCGGGCAGTTCCAGCTGCTGCGCTTCTTCGGCATCCTGCCCGACGGGCTGCCCGTGCGCTTCGAGCGCGGGCAGCCCGAGGAGCCGCAGGGCCGGCCCATCGAGGAGCACTTCGGCGCGGCGAAGAAGTCGCTCGACGTGTACCTGGGCGTGGCGCGCGAGCGGGACGGCGTGGCCAGCTACGGCAATCCGGAGGACACCACCACCTCGCCGCGCTTCAGCGTGGTGAACCGCTCGGTGCCGGATCTGGTCACCACCGAGTCCGTGGTGCCGGTGTCCTTTGCCCAGCGCAACATCCGCTTCCTGTTCGGCACCGAGCCTCGCGAGGACTACGAGGTCATCAAGATCGCCGAGCTGGTGCGCGACAAGACGGGCGCCGCCACGGTGTCGCCTACCTATATTCCGCCGTGCACGCGCATCTCCGCCTCCCCCTACATCCTGGCGAGCCTGCGGCAGCTGTTGAAGTCCATGTACGGCAAGCAGCGCGAGCTGTCCGACACGCGCCGCCACCGGGACGAGGCCTCGCTGGAGTTCACCGCCGCGGACGTGACGAAGTTCCTGCAGCTCAGCGCGCTCAATGGCCTCATTCCGCAGGTGGCGCACGGCGTGGAGGCGGCGGACATTTCTCCGCAGCTGCTCTACCTGCTGCTCAGCCAGGCGGCTGGGCAGCTGTCCACGTTCTCGGCGGACGGGGACCCGTCCAACCTGCCCAAGTTCCAGTACACCAACCTGCGTGTGACCTTCGAGGGGCTCTTCCAGCGCCTGGAGGGGCTGCTGCGCTCGGTGGCCATCGAGCAGTCCATCGCCGTGGCGCTGGAGTCCCGCAAGGACGGCATGCACCTGGGGCGTCTGGAGGACGAGCGCCTGCCGAAGTGCACGCACTTCATCCTCGCGGTGCGCAGCGAGCTGCCCGAGAAGCAGGTCGCCGACGAGCTGCCCGCGCTGTCGAAGATCGCCAGCTGGGATGAGATTCACAACATCATCCAGGCGGCCACGCCGGGCGTACCGCTGAACGTGACGTTCCGGCCTCCGCCCGAGATTCCGGTCAAGCCGAAGGTCGTCTACTTCCAGCTCGACATCACCGACCGTTACTGGAAGGACGCCATCAAGGATCAGACGCTGGCGATCTACCTGCCGCCGCCTTTCGAGCCCGCGAGGACCAAGCTGGAGCTCATGGCCGTGCCAGGCAAGAAGGAAACCAAGGGGCGCTAGGGCCCGTTTTGTCACGAAGAGGGGCGAGCCCCTCTTCTGTCTGAATGCGTGAATCTGGGGGAGAGTCGATGGATCGGCTGAACGTCATCACCAAGGACTGCTTCGGCGCGCTGCTGCAGATCCGCCAGGCGGATCCTGGCGCGCTGCCCGCCCCCGAGCAGGTGCAGCAGCGCCTGCGCTCCTTCATCAACGACATGATGAGGAAGGGCTCGGACGAGGGGCTGAGCCGCCAGGATGTGGACGACATCGCCTACGCCCTGGTGGCGCTGGCGGACGAGCTAGCGCTGGCCAAGTCGGACGAGTTCCGCGAGTACTGGCTGTCCAACCTGCTGCAGTTCCAGTTCTTCAAGGAGAACCGCGCCGGTGAGGGCTTCTTCACCAAGCTGGCGGAGATCCGCAAGGACTCGCAGCGGGTGGAGGCTCTGCGCGCCTACTACCTGTGCCTCATCTTCGGGTTCCAGGGGCGCTACCGGGTGCGCGGCGGCGAACTGGAGCTGATGCAGCTCATCGAGCAGCTGCAGCGGGACCTGTCGCACGCGTACAAGTTCGACACGGAGACGCTGTCTCCCAGCGGTGACCGGCCCGCCAGCAGCCTCAAGGCGTCCAAGCGGGCCATTCCGCTGGTGGCCATCTCTGGTGGCGTCGTTGTCCTGGCGCTGCTCATCTACGGCGGGCTGCGGCTGGGGCTGAGCAGCAGCGTCTCCTCGCTCGTCGAGGAGATCGAGGCGGCGTCCGTGACGTCTTCCGCACCTCCTCCTCCCGCCAAGCCTTCCAAGCCCTAACGGAGCCCCGCGCATGCTCAAGTACATTCTCGGCGCGCTGGTGATTGCGACGATCTGGGCGGTCGTCCTGGTATTCCAGTTCCCCATCTGGGTCGCCATCGCCGTCACCACGCTCGTCATCCTGTCGCTGGTCGCCGTCATCGCGATCCGGCAGGTGAAGGCCGCCAAGGCGGCCGGCGACATCGAAAAGGCGCTGGCGGCTCAAGCCAGCGTCGAGGCCGCCAACGCCCGGCCGGATCTGCAGGAAGAAGTCCAGGCGATGCAGGCCGAGTTCACCAAGGCCATCGCCGCGCTGAAGACCTCGAAGCTGGCGCGGGGCCGCGGCGGCAAGGAAGCCCTGTCGGTCCTGCCCTGGTACATGATCATCGGCCCGCCGGGCTCCGGTAAGAGCACGGCGCTGCGCAACTCGGGCATCAAGTTCCCCTACCTGTCCTCGCGCGGCGGTGGCGTGAAGGGCGTGGGCGGTACGCGCAACTGCGAGTGGTGGCTCACCAACGAGGCCGTGATTCTGGACACGGCCGGCCGCTACACCACCGAGGACGAGGATCGGGACGAGTGGTTCTCGTTCCTCGACATGCTCAAGCGCAACCGCGCGAAGAAGCCGGTCAACGGCCTGATCGTCGCGGTGAGCGTGGGCGACATCATCGGCATCGACGAGGAGGAGACGGTTCAGCTGGCGCAGCGGCTGCGCGAGCGCGTGGACGAGGTGATGGAGCGGTTGAAGATGATCGTTCCGGTCTACCTCATGTTCACCAAGTGCGACCTGCTGGCCGGCTTCGTGGACATCTTCGGCGACCTGGCCAAGAGCGAGCGTGGGCAGATCTGGGGCTTCACCGTGCCGGTGGCGGGCAAGGGCGAGGACCTGGGCGAGCTGTTCCGCGGGAAGTTCGACGAGATGTCCGAGGTGGTGGAGCAGCGCTCCATCCAGCGCATGGGCGAGGAGCGCCACCCGGAGACGCGCGAGCGCATCTACCGCTTCCCGCAGCAGTTTGACGGGCTGAAGGACAACATCGCGGCGATGGTGCAGACGCTGTTCGCGGAGAACGTGTACCAGGACACCCCGGTGATGCGCGGGGTGTACTTCACCAGCGGCACCCAGGAGGGCAGCCCCATCGATCGCGTGATGAACGCGATGGCGGACGCCTTCGGCATCCGGCGCTCGCTGCCCACCCACTCCAAGCCCGCGGTGGAGGCGCGCAGCTACTTCCTGCGTGACGTGTTCGCCAACGTCATCTTCCCGGACCAGGATCTGGCGGTCCAGGGCACGGCCGAGATCCGGCGGCAGCGGCAACTGCAGTACGCCTACGCGGGCGGCGCGCTCGCGGTGGCGTTCCTGATCCTGTTGTTCCCGACGATCGCCTTCTTCAAGAACCGGGACTTGATCCAGGACACGCGGAAGATCCTCATGGCGCAGATGGGCAGCGCCGGCAGCGCCTCCACCGCCTCGATCGCGGTGGAGGACCTGCGCATGCTGCGGGACCGGATCGACGAGCTGAACAAGTGGGAGGAGGAGGGCGCTCCCATTGGCATGCGCTTCGGCATGTACAAGGGCAGCGAGTTGTTCGAGCCGCTGCGCAAGTTCTACGGCTCCGCGGTTCGCCGCACCTTCGTCGAGCCGATGCTGGTGACGGACCTGAAGCTGCTGCGGGAGTTCGGCGAGGAGTACAAGGGCGAGGATGACCCGGCTCCGAAGGAGAGCGACTTCGCGCGGTACTTCAGCATGCTCAAGCTGAATCTGCTGCTGACGGGCCCGCGCCCCGAGACCGAGCCTGTCATTGGCGACGCGGAGCGGGGCTGGATCGTCGGCACCCTGGGAGAGCGCTGGAGCAACCGCTCCGGGTTCGCCGAGAGTGCCGAGCGTCAGCGCATCCTCGGCGAGCACCTCGATCTCTACGTGAAGCTCCTGGCGCAGGACGGGTCGCTGGCCTTCAAGCGGGACGACAAGATCATTGGCGACGTGCGCCAGGCGCTGAGCAAGATTCCCTTCGACAAGCTGCTGCTCAACCAGATCATCGCGGACACTGGCCGCGAGTTCGATCTGAAGCTGTCCAGCATCCTGGGAGGCACCACTTCGAACATCAAGTCCAAGGGCGTGGTGCGTGGCGCCTTCACCCGCAGGGGCTGGGACAAGGTGGTGCGCGAGCGGCTCGAGTCTCCGCTGGAGAACGCGGACCTGTGGGTGCTGGGCAAGGACACGCGCAACTCCACCGACGCGGAGATCACCAAGGTCATCGACGCGCTCAACTCGCGCTACTTCCAGTCGTACATCATCGAGTGGCAGAACTTCCTGGACTCGATCGAGGTGCTCTCGCAGAGCAAGGACACCGATGTGCTGGCGGAGCTGGAGGAGCTCACGCGCGGCAAGCCGCCGATGGCCCGCCTGTTCCAGACGCTGGGGTACAACACCAAGCTGCCGACGAAGACTTCCGAGCAGGAGGGCGCCGAGGATCTGCTGGACAAGCTCCGGGAGAAGGTCGGGAAGAAGATGCCCAAGGGCGCCAAGGACGTCGTGGAAGCGGGAGCCAAGTTCATTCCCGCGGAGGAGGTGACCGGAGAGCCTCAGCTCACGGCGCTTCACGTGCAGCTGGCTTACGAGGGCCTGGTCAAGTTTGGCGTGCCGCCCCCGGCTCCGCCCGACGCGCAGCCCGAGTCCGTGCAGCTCGACCTGTACCAGGAGCAGCTCGTGTTCGTCCGGGATGCGCTGCGCCAGTCGATGGACAACCCCTCGGAGAGCAAGGCGCTCGTCTCGCGGGTGCAGACGGCTCAGCTCACCACGCAGTCGATCATCAACGGCCAGGAGGACCCCAACATCCGGCCGGTGCTCACCAAGCTGCTGATGCCGCCGCTGCGGGCCACGGACTCACTGGCCAAGAGGACCATTGGCGGTTCGCTCAACCAGGCCTGGTGCAGCGAGATTGGCGATGCGTTCAAGCGCAACCTGGCCAAGCGCTACCCGTTCGACAAGTCGGGCCATGACGCGGCGCTGGCGGACGTGGGCGAGTTCTACCGTCAGCCTGGCGGAACGGTGTGGGGCTTCTATGACGCCTACTTGAAGGACGACGTGAAGAAGGGCGGTGGCGACAACAAGTACACCTTCGTCAGGGGCACGGGCTCCAACTCGCTGCTGCCCACCGTGTTGCCCTTCCTGAAGCGCTCGCAGGACATCTCCTCTTCGCTGTTCTCCTCGAAGAGCGACGAGCCGGGATTGAAGTTCGCCATCAGCATCCGGCCCTCGCCGCAGCTGGCGTCCATCACCTTCTCGGTGGATGGCCAGGAGGTCGTCTACAAGAACGAGCCGGAGCGGTGGACGCAGTTCAAGTGGCCGGGAGACGGCAAGAAGCCCGGAGCCTTCATCAAGGTTCGCGCCGCCCGCGGCCAGCCCGAGGAGATCACACAAGAGGGCGAGTGGGGCCTGTTCCGGCTGATGGAGGCCGGCGTGTCACAGATGGACAAGGGCGCGCGCACCTTCTCCATGAAGTGGAAGTTCCCGAGCAACAACGCGGAGGTGGTGATCGACTTCAAGCCCGAGCGTAACGCCACGCCGTTCTTCGGCACTTCTCCGAGCCCCGGGACTCCCATGCTTCAGCCGTTCCGCGCCGCGAACGTGGCGCCTCCTCGGTCCATTGGAAAGGGCGCAGGATGCTCGGAGTGAACCACGGAGCCACGGTGGCGCTGTTGGGCAAGGCGCCATGCCAGGGAGACTTCATCCGCTGGAACGCGGGGGATCCCGTCTCGCAGCAGTTCCACCGTTGGCTGGAGGAGGGGCACGAGGCCGTGCGCCGTGCCAACGTGCTGCTGCCGGCCGAGCCCATTCACTTCGTCTTCACCGCGGCGGGAGCGCGCCAGGCCCTGGTGGGGCTGATGGCGCCCAGCAGTGACAAGGTGGGCCGCATCTTCCCGCTCACCGTGTACCTGGTGGTGGACACCTCGGCGCTGGCGGGGCACGCCAACGTGCTGCTGCCTGGCTCGCACGAGGCCTTCTTCGCCGGGGCCCGGAAGCTGCTGGCCGAAGCGGCGGCGCTGTCCGCCGATGATCTGCACAAGCGGATGGAGGGGCTGTCCTCGCAGGCCGCCGGGGACTCGGGCGCCGCCGAGGCCTACCGGCGCAAGGCGCAGCTGGCGCCCGCCTCCAGCCTGGTGAAGCAGTTCACCTCGGATGGGGCGCCGCCGGGCGTGCAGTACTACGCCTTCCGCACCTTCATGACGGCGTGCTCGGCCGAGAAGGGCAAGGAGCCCTCCAAGCCGGGTGTGACGCTGGACTGTCCCTTCCCGGAGGAGACGGGGCCCTTCCCGTGGGTGGACATGGCGCGCCGGCTGCTGCAGTGGCGCACCACGCCGCCGGCGCTCTTCTGGCACCACGGCCCGAATCCGCGGCTGCTGCTGTCGCTGGGGCCGCCGAGCTCCTCTGTGCTGCTGCACCTGGCCAAGCCGGAGCACTCCAGCATGAAGCTGTGGCCGCTTCGCACCAAACAACCCAACGCCATCGAGACGGCGAAGAACGCGTTGTCTCCCGCTCAGCGGCGTGCCCTCGAGGACGAGAGCGTCACTGCCGAAGCGCTGATAGGCGCGTTCGGAACCTAGCGGGGCAGGGGAACACTCGGGGGAACCATGGCAGTCTCGATCGACCAACTGCGTGAGAAGGCGAAGAACTGGATCGAGCCCGTTTCGGCGGCGGCTCCGGCCGGCGCCACGGCGAAGGCGAACCCTCAGTACGAGGCCGTGATCGCCGAGATGACCAAGCTCGAGTCGGTGTCGGGTGGGGCCGTGGACTGGCCCATGGTGCTCGACTCCAGCGGCAAGGTGCTCCAGTCCGTCTCCAAGGATCTGCGCATCGCCACGTATATGGCCTTCGGCCTGTACCAGACGCAGGGGCTCGACGGTCTGGCCACTGGCCTGGTGGTGATCTCCGAGATCATGGACCGGTACTGGCAGGGCCTGTTCCCGGAGCTGACGCGCATGCGCGGCCGGGCCAATGCGCTCGGCTGGCTGATCGAGCGCGCCACCAGCACGCTGCCCGATACGAAGGTGGACGCGGGCTCGCGCGAGCGGGTCGAGGCCCTGGATGTGGCCGCCGCGCGGCTGGCCGAGGTGGCGCGGCAGAAGTTCGAGGCCAATGGCCCCGCTGTCCGGCCTTTGCTGGAGAGCGTCCAGCGCCTGAAGGCCTCGTTGCCCGCCGACGCACCGCCGCCGCCTCCTCCGCCTCCGCCTCAGGTGAAGCCCGTGGTGCCGCCTCCGCCCGCCGTGGCTCCGGTGGCCGCGCCTCCATCGGCCGCTGCCGCCACCATGCCCGCGGTGGCGGCGTTGGCCGGAGCCGAGGGGGCCACGGACTTTCTGCGCCAGACGGGCTCGGCCCTGGTGAGCGCGGCCGCCACGCTGCGCCGCGCCGCCAACATGGATCCTCAGCCCTACCGCCTGCTGCGCGTGGGCCTGTACCTGCACCTGGCGCAGCCGCCGCCCTCGGACGCCAGCGGCAAGACGTCCATCCCCGCGCCGCCCGCCGCGCTGCGCACGCAGCTGGAGCGCATGGCGGCCAACGCCAAGTGGGCCGAGGTGCTGGAGGAGTCCGAGTCCGCTCTCGCGCAGCACCGCTTCTGGGTGGATCTGCATTTCTTCAGCGCCCGGGCGCTGGCCGAGCTGGGGCCCGCGTACCAGCCCGCGCGCCAGGCATTGCTGACGGAGCTGGGCGCGTGGCTCAAGCGCATGCCCACGGTGCCCAGGTTCATGTTTGGCGACGGCTCGGCCTCCGCCAACGGCGAGACGCGTGCCTGGCTCGAGAATGAGCTGGCTCCTTCCGCGGCCGGTGGTGCGCCCGCGACCGGGGGGAAACCCGAAGACAAGGGAGCTGATGAAGATGCGGCCGCGCTGGCCGAGGCGCGCAAGCTGCTCGGTGGCGGCAAGGCGCCCGAGGCCATCGCTCTGCTGCAGAAGCGAGTCGAGGCCGCCACCTCCAGCCGGCAGCGCTTCCGCGCCCGGCTCGCTCTGGCGAAATTGTGTGTCGGCAGCGGCCAACCCAACGTGGCACGTGCGCTTTATGAGGCGCTCGATCGGGAGGCCGTTGAGCGCGGACTGGATGTGTGGGAACCGGCGCTCGCT
>DASVVJ010000223.1:0-2079 GCA_036389955.1 Myxococcaceae bacterium | reverse complement strand
CCAGCGTCTCGGTCATTGATCCGCTGATGGGGATGACGGGCAAGACGAACCTCTATGCCACCATCGTCCTGGAGCGCCCCGGTGCCGATTGGGTGCAGGGCCGAGACGGCAAGCGGCTCTTCATCTCCATGCCGCGGGCTGGAAAGGTGGCGGTGGTGGACACCGAGGCGTTCCGCGTCCAGGCCTCGGTGGAGGCGGGCCCTGAGCCCACGCGCGTCGCCATCCAGCCGGATGGGCGCTACCTGTGGGTGGGAAACAACGCGAGCGCCGCGGCCGACAGTGGTGTGACGGTGGTGGACACCGACTCGCTCGAGCCAGTGGCCCACCTGCGCACCGGGCGGGGGCACCACGAGATCGCCTTCTCCAGCGACGACCGCTACGCCTTCGTCAGCAACCGGGATGAGGGGACCGTCTCCGTCATCGACATTGCCCGGCTCCAGAAGGTGAAGGACCTGCGCACGGGCCCGCTGCCCATCTCCCTGGCCTTCTCCCCGCTCTCCCAGGTGCTCTATGTGGCGGACGGGAAGGACGGGACGATCGTCGCGGTGGGCGGCCCGCGCCTCGAGCAGGTGGCCCGCCTGAACGCCAAGCCGGGCCTGGGGCCCATGCGCTTCTCTCAGGATGGGCGCTGGGGCTTCGTGGTCAACCCCACCGAGCATGCGGTGCACGTCATCGACGCGGCGCACAACCGGCTGGCGCACACGGTGGCGGTGGGCGGCAAGCCCTACCAGGTGAGCCTCACCCGGGCCTTCGCCTACGTGCGCCTGCTGGACTCCGAGCGGGTGGAGATGGTGAACCTGGCCACCCTGGGCACGGAGGCGAAGCCCACGGTGAACGGCTTCGCGGCGGGGGCGGCCGCACCCGAGCGCGTGGCGGACTTGAGCCTGGCCAGCTCCATGGCCCAGGCGGCCACCGAGGCGGCCATCTTCGTGGTGAACCCCGCGGAGAGCACCACGTACTTCTATATGGAGGGGATGAACGCTCCGATGGGGAGCTTCGGCAACTATGGGCACGGCGCCCGGGCGGTAACGGTGGTGGACCGCAGCCTGGAGGAGGTGGAGCCCGGCGTCTACGCCACGCGCGTGAGGATTCCCGCGGCGGGCAAGTACGACATCGCCTTCCTGCTGGACTCGCCGCGCGTGCTGCACTGCTTCAGCGTCGAGGCAAAGCAGAACCCTACCCCGCCGCAGGCGCTGAGCGCGCTGGAGATCGACTACCTGGACTTCCCCTCACGGCTGAAAGCCGGGCAGCAGCAGCGGCTGCGCTTCCGGCTCAAGGACGCGGTGAGCCAGGGGCCCGCGGCAGGGCTGAAGGACGTGAGCGTGCTCACCTACCAACCCCCCGGAAGGCTGCGCGCCGAGGTGGTCGCCCGCGAGGTGGAGCCCGGCCTCTACGAGGCGGAGCCGGTGCTCACGGCCCCTGGCGCCTACTACCTCTACGTCTCGAGCCCCTCCTCGGGGGTCCGCTACGGAGGGCTGTCCTACCGGACGCTCTGGGTGGAGCAGGCCCAGGTGGAGCAGGCCCCGCCGGAAAACCCCCACTGCGCTGCCCACAAGCCGGCCGCCTCGGCCACGGCGCCCACGGCGGACGTCCGCCTCGTCGAGGCCATGCTCGTCAACCAGGACGGTGTGCCGGTGCGGTTCAAGAGCGAGGTACTCGGCGAGCAGCTCGTGGTGATGAACTTCGTGTTCACCACCTGCACCACCGTGTGCCCCGTGCTCTCCTCCATCCTCACCCGCGTCCAGCAGGAGCTGGGGGAGCGGCAGGGCGGCGAGGTACGGCTGGTCTCCCTCTCGGTGGACCCCACCCGGGACACGCCCGAGCGGCTGAAGGCTTATGCCGGCCAGCACCGCGCGAAGGCCGGGTGGAGCTGGCTCACGGGCAACCCGGAGGAGATGAAGCGGGTGCTCGAGGGGCTCGGGGCCTACACGCCGGACTTCACCCGCCACGCTCCCATGGTGCTGGTGGGGGATCCACGCACGGGCGTGTGGACGAGGTTCAACGGGTTTCCCAACCCGGAGCAGTTGCTGGCGAAGGTCAACGAGCTGGCCGCGGCTCGCCGGGAAATTTCCCCTCTCG
>DASVVJ010000222.1:0-4496 GCA_036389955.1 Myxococcaceae bacterium | reverse complement strand
AACCGTTCACCCCGCCCTGCGGGGCCGCAAGCTCGCCAGCACGCGCAGGGGCCGGATGCCCGTGGCGTACAGAACGCCCACGTATCCACAGGTGAACAGCAACCCGGCGATCATCAGCGGCAGCGCACGCCAGACGAAGCCCTCGGGCAGCCCCACCCAGGTGCCCTCCAGGACCGCTCTCAGGGCGAAGACGCCCGCCGCGGCCGCCGCGGCCGCCAACGCTGCCTGGCCCAGCTCGCGCCAGGGAATCACATCGCGCACGCGCAGGCGCTGCTCCGGCGTGGACAGCGCCGCCGGCACACGGGCCAGCAGCGTCGCCTTGCCCACCAGCTCCGCCAGGGCCCACGAGGCAATGCCGCCCTGCATCCCGAAGTGGTGCACGCCGAACCACACCAGCGGCACCGTTACCACCGCCTTCACCAGGTATGAGACGAAGATCGATCGCGTGTACCCCCGCGCCCGCAGCACCCCATCCATGGGAAGGATGGACAGCACCACGCCCAGCACGCTCACCCGGAAGATGGGCACCGCGGGCAGGAACTTCGCGCCGAAGAGCGCCCCGATGAACTCGGGTGCCGCGGCGAACAGGAACGCGGCGAACGGCAGGAACACGAAGGCCAGCTTGCCCGCAGCCTCGCGGAAGGCTCCCACCGCCTCCTCCAGCCGGCCCGCCTTCTCCAGCTCGCCCAGGCGCACCATCAGCACTTCGCTCGTGGGCGTGTAGAGCAGATCCACCACCGGCAGCTGGAAGCAGCCCACCCGGTAGAGCGCATAAATCGCCGGAGCCACCACGCCGCCCACCACGTAGAAGTGCGCGTACTGCTGCGGGATGGACAGGGCCATGGCCGCCCCGAAAGGCGCCGCGTACACCAGCTGCTCGCGCAGCAGCGTCCCGCTCACCAGCGGCCCGGTGGAGCCGCGCAGCGCGACGATCCACGTGGCCACGTAGCGAAGGCCCGCGAACAGCGCCACCGCCACCATCATCCCCTGCAGCGAAGCGCCCAGCAGGCACGGCACCACCATGGCCAGCGCGCGCACGCTGTCGGAGACCAGGTACACCACCGCGGACTGCTTCGTCCGGCCCTGGCTGGTGAGCGACACTTCCAGCGGGAACGAGCCCAGCAGCAACGCGGTGTAGATCGCCAGCGGCAGCCGGTACTCCAGCAGCGCCGGGTTGGAGAACAGCCCCGCCACCGGCTCCAGCAGCAGCGCCACCAGCACCGCCGCCACCACGCCCGCCGCGGACATGAACAGCAGCGTCTGCCCCAGGTAGGGCCGCTTCTGCTCCGCGCGCGGCAGGAAGTAGTACAGGCTCTGCACCACGCCCATCGGCAGGACGTAGTAGAGCGTCATCGCGATCAGGAAGAGCTGGTAGTACGTCCCATACTCCTCCAGGCTCAGCACCCGCGCGAGGACGAGCGGAATCGACAGCGTCAACCCGGCGGTGAACAGCCGGGCCAGCACCAGGGGACCGGCCTTGCCCAGGAACGACCCGGACGCGGCCGGAGCCGGGGATGAACTCACGTCATCTCTCCTCGAACGGGGCCCTTGTCCGCGCGCAGATGGTTAGTCCCGCCCAGTGGGGCCGATAAGTGCAACCTCCGGCCAGGCACCGGATGGCTCATGCCCAGCACGCCGAAGCAGTCGTCGAACTGGCACCCGGTGAGCGCCGACGAGTAGTCCCCCAGCATCCCGATGCTGAAGTTCTCCCACAGCACCTTGCGCTTGAGCGTGAACGGATCCCCGCCGATCCGGTTGGGCAGATCCTCGGTCGTCACTCCCGAGCGGAACCCGTTGGCCTGCAGCACCCGGATGATCTCGTCCGAGTACCAGCCGTTGCAGTACGCGAAGTCCTTCACCTGAATGGGCACCTCGCGCTCGATGGTGAGCTTGGACTCGAGGATCTCCCGCTCCACCACCTCGGGAGGCTCCAGCGTCAGCACGGTGTGCCCCAGCGTGTGCGCGCCGAAGTCGAACCCGTCGCGCGCCATGGTGCGCACTTCGTCCCAGTTCATCACGTCGCCCTGCTCGGGCAGCAGCCCCGGCCCACCCAGCTCCCGCTCGAGCGCTTCGATGATCTCCACCAGCTCGCGCGCCGAGTGCTCGCCAATGAAGTCGTCCAGCGCCGCCGACAGCGTCTTCTGCCCCGACATCACCGGCCCCAGCAGCTCCACCGCCGCCGGAGGCAGCGAGCAGAAGTACGGATTCAGCCGCCGCTGGCCCGCCTTGCGCACCAGGTGGAACAGCCGGTCGTGATTGAAGCGCCGGTCCGTCCCGATGAACTCCGTCGGCAGGTAGGTGATCGCCGGCACCCCCATGCGCTTCAGCACCGGGTACGCGTACCGGTACACGTCCCGGTACCCATCATCGAAGGTGACGACGCACAGGTCCTTCTTTGCCACCTTGCGCCCGGCCATCACGTCCACCGCGTCGCCAATGGTGCCGAACTCGTAGCCCGCTGTTGCCGCCTCCTCCAGGTGCCTGCGGAATGTCTCCTGCGAGATGAGCAGCCCCGGAATGGAACGCTGCAACTCGCCCGTGAAGTCGTCCACCACCCGGTGGTAGCTGACGATCAGGATTCGTCGCCCACCCGACTGGCCTCGGCGGTATGCCGCCATCGCCTTCCGCAGCCCGCTGTAGTGCAACACCCCAGCCGCCGCCGCCTTGACTGCCCTTCTGACCAACCTGCCCGCGCCCATGACCTCTCCCTGCGCAGCTAACCCTTGCCGACACCACCTGCACGGTGAATGCCAAGGCTCCAGCCCCCCCACTCTCCCTGGCTCTCCAGGTTTTCTGAGAAGCAACGTGTGCTTCCCCGGAAGAATCTGCGCCCTGGATTGAAAAAGTTTCCAGACCCCGTGCAACGCAACCGTGCACCGGTGGAACCTGGGGAACAGCGACTGCCCACTGCCTTTCAACCACTTCACCCCGGGGGGTGGGCATCCGAGCGCGGTGGACCTACCGGCTTTCTCTGGAGAAAGGCGCCGTTTCCAGTTACGAACACTCCCCCCCGATGGAAGCCCTCTCCGCCGCGGCGCCTCCCGCGCTCGCCCTGCACGACGTGAGCAAGCGCTATGGCCGTCACTGGGCCCTGGCGCGCCTCACCTATGCGCTGCCCGCTGGCCGCTCGCTGCTCCTCACCGGCCACAACGGCTCGGGGAAGACCACCCTGCTCCGGCTGGTGGCCACCGCGCTCTCGCCCACCGCCGGCCGCGTCGAGGTGCTCGGCCGCGATGCGGTGATGGACCGTGACGCGGTGCGCCGGGAGGTGGCCCTGCTGTCCCACGCCAGCTTCGTCTACGAGGATCTCACGGCGCACCAGAACCTGGTGGTGTTGGCCCGGCTGCTGGGCATTGGTTCGCCCTCGGATGCGGCCAGCGCGCTGCTGACGCGGGTGGGCCTCACCCGGCGCACGGAGAGCCCGGTGCGCCAGTTCAGCGCCGGCATGCGCAAGCGCCTGGCCATCGCGCGGCTGCTGTTGAAGACGCCGGCCCTGGCGCTGCTGGACGAGCCCTTCGGCGAGCTGGATCCGCAGGGCATCCGCGAGATGGAGGGCATCATCGGCGAGCTGAAGGCCTCGGGCGTCACCGTGGTGCTGGCCACCCACCTGATCGAACAGGGCCTGTCGCTGTGCGAGGAGCGGCTGCACCTGCAGGAAGGCCGGGCGGTGCCCGCATGAAGCGCTCCCAGCCCATTGGCCTGCTCCGGTCCGTCGCGGTGCTGCTGGCCAAGGATCTGCTCATCGAGTGGCGCACCCGCGCGCGGCTCAACGCGCTGGTGTTCTTCGCGCTGTCCACCCTGCTGCTGTTCTCGTTCGCCCTGGGCCCGGACACCAAGCTGCTCGAGCGCAACGCGGGCGGCTACCTGTGGCTGGCCATCCTCTTCGCCAGCACCCTGTCCCTTGGGGAATCCTTCCGGGTGGAGCAGGAGAACGCCTGCCTGGACGGCCTGCGGCTGGCCCCGGCGGACGCTCGCGCCATTTTCCTGTCCAAGGCGCTGGGAAACACCCTGCTGCTCGTGGTGCTGGGAGGCGTCCTCATCCCTGTGATGGTCGCCATCTACGGGGTGAAGGTGGTGCTGGGAATCGGGCCGCTGGCGGGAACGTTGGTGCTGGGATGCATGGCGCTTGCCGCCCCGGGGACCGTGTATGCAGCCATCGCCAGCAACGCTCGTGCAAGGGACGTTCTCCTTCCTCTGCTATTGTTCCCGCTCATCGTTCCGGCCCTGCTGGCCTCGGCCAAGGCGATGACGCTGGTGCTTCAGGGTGACCCAATGAATCAGCTCAACTCATGGTACGGCCTCCTGGGCGGGTTCAACCTCATCTATTGGGGGCTAGGGTTCGTCTTGTTTCCGCGGGTGATCGAGGACTGACGATGTTCGTACTCACCACGGCCGTATTGCCCTTGGTCGTTCTGATCCTGCTGGTGACAGTGGGCCGCAAGTTCGCCCATCTGACGCTGCCCGTGTACGCGCTGATCCTGCTGGGGATCGGGCAC
>DASVVJ010000221.1:0-9972 GCA_036389955.1 Myxococcaceae bacterium | reverse complement strand
GAAGATCGGTGAACTCACACGTACGCCGCTGCCGGAGGTCACGAAGATGATCGCCGGTGAGGACACGAATGCGTCCTAGGAACTTCTGGCCGCTGGTGGCCCTGGCGGCGCTGCTGGTCTTCAATCTGCTGTTCACCACCGGCTTCGCGCGCATGGAGCTGCGCGACGGCCGGCTGTTCGGCACCCTGGTGGACATCTTCCAGAACGGCGCCCCCGTCATGCTGCTCGCGGTGGGGATGACGCTGGTGATTGCGCTGGGCGGCATCGATCTGTCGGTCGGCTCGGTGATGGCGCTGTCCGGTGCGGTCGCCGCGCTCCTGATGACGCAGCATGGCCAGTCCGTGCCCGTGGCGGTAACCGCCGCGCTGGGCGTGGCCCTGGTCGTTGGCGCCTTGAACGGGGCGCTCGTCACCTATGGAGGCATTCAGCCCATCATCGTCACCCTGGTGACGCTGGTGATGGGGCGCGGGCTGGCGCAGACTTTCACCGGCGATCAGAAGGTCAGCTTCGAGATTCCCGCCTTCGAGTTCCTCGGCAATGGCACGGTGCTGGGTCTGCCTGTCCCGACGTTGATCGTCGCGGCGGTGGCGGTCACCGTCGGGCTGTTGCTGCGCAAGACGGCCACCGGCCTCTACATCGAGGCCATGGGCGGAAATCCCCAGGCGGCCCGGCTCTGTGGCCTGCGGGTCCACGTCATCCGGATGCTGGCCTTCATGGCCTGTGCGCTGTGCGCGGGCCTGGCCGGGCTCATCGCCGCGGCGGACATCAAGGAGGCCGATGTCGCCAACGCCGGGCTCTACCTGGAGCTGGATGCCATCCTCGCCGTGGTGCTCGGGGGCACCAGCCTGACGGGCGGCCGGGCGAACCTGGTGGGCTCGATCATCGGCGCCATCTTCATTCAGACGCTCACCATCATGCTGCAGATGCGCGGGGTCATCACCGAGCACACGCTCATCATCAAGGCCATCGTGGCGCTGACGGTGTGCTTCATGCAGACGCCCTCGTTCGAGCGGCTGATGCGGCGCGTGCGGCCCGCGGCGGGTGGCGCATGATGAACTTCATCCGCAAGCACATCACCGTTCTGGCGGGCGTGTTTGCCTATGTGGTGCTCTACGCCATCGCGTCGGTCCGGTATGACGGCTTCCTGTCCCTGCCGGTCTTCATCAACTTCCTGTCCAACAACGCCGTACTGGGCATCGTCGCGGTGGGCATGACGTTCGTCATCCTCTCGGGCGGAATCGATCTCTCCGTGGGTGCCGTCATGTCCTTCTCCAGCGTGCTCATCGGCGTGCTGGTCATGAAGCACCACTGGAACGTCTTCGCCGCGATTGGCCTGGCGGTCGTCTGCGGGACGGTGCTCGGGGCAGTGATGGGAGCCATCATCCATGGCACCGGCATCAAGCCGTTCATCGTCACGCTCGCCGGCATGTTCTTCGTGCGCGGCCTGGCGTTCATCATTCACCTCGAGTCCATCGCCATCTCGGACCCGGGCCACACCGCCATCGCGGTGACCCGCGTGGGCCCGCTGCCCATCACCGCGGTGCTGTTCCTGCTGTTCGTCGCCGTGGGTTGGTACGTCGCGGTGCTCACTCCGTTCGGCCGCAATGTCTACGCGCTCGGAGGAGGGGAGGAGGCCTCGCTGCTGATGGGCCTGCCCGTCCAGCGCACCAAGGTGGCCGTCTACGCGGTGAGTGGCTTCTGCGCCTCCTTCGCCGGTGCGGTGCTCACCTTCTACCTGTCGAGCGGCAGCCACCTGGAAGGCGTGGGCATGGAGCTGGATGCGATCGCCACCGTGGTCATCGGCGGCACCCTGCTGGCGGGCGGCGTCGGCTCGGTGTTCGGCACGCTCGTCGGGGTGCTGATGCTGGGGCTCATCCTCACGGCGATCACCACCTATGAGGGCATGTACAGCTCGGGCATGACCCGGGTGGCCATCGGCGGGCTGCTGCTCGTGTTCGTGCTGCTGCAGAAGATGCTCACGCGGCGGGTGGTCGGCGTGGGCAAAGCCACCTGACGCTCAGGTCGCGGGCGGCAGGTCCTCCAGCACCACGGCTTTGCCCACCACCTCCAGCCGCGCCTTGTGGCCAGGCTGGAGCGGCAGCTCCGGCGCTCCCCGCACCGCCAGCTCCAGTCCTCCAAACTTCACCGTGAAGCTTACGCCGTGCCCCTGGAACTCTCGCGCCAGCACCTGGGCGCCTGGCACGCCTGCTTGCCCTGCCGTGTCCGGGAGCAGCCTCAGGGCCTCTGGCCGCAACGACAGGAGCACCGGCCCGGTGGCCTGCTTCGCCAGCGCAACGTTGCCGAGCACCGTGCTCGCGGTGTCTCCCGAGGCGGTGCCCGGCAGCACGTTGGTGCCCCCGAGGAACGAGGCCACGAAGGACGTGCGCGGGGCCGTGTAGACGGTCTCGGGTGTGCCCACCTGCTCGACTTTGCCTGCCTTCATCACCGCCAGCCGATCCGCGAAGGCCATGGCCTCCTCCTGATCGTGGGTGACGAGCAGCACCGTGGTGTCCAGGGACTTGAGCACCCGGCGGACCTCCATCCGTGTGGAGGCCCGGAGCGCCGCGTCGAGGCTGGAGAAGGCCTCGTCGAGCAGCAGCACCCGGGGGCCTGGAGCCAGCGCTCGGGCCAGCGCCACCCGCTGCTGCTGGCCGCCGGAGAGCGCGTGCGGCATGCGTGCCTCCAGCCCGCTCAGCGCGAACAGATCCAGCATGGCCCGGGCCCGAGCCACCTGCTCGCGGCGGGGCAGCGCGGCCAGCCCGAAGGTGACGTTGTCCAACACGGACAGGTGCGGGAAGAGGGCGTAGTCCTGGAACACCATGCCCACCCGCCGCTGGCTCGGCGCCACGAAGGTGTCCGGGCTGGCGAGTACCCGATCCTCCAGGGTGATGCGGCCCGCTTTCGGTCGCTCGAAGCCCGCCACGAGCCGCAGCGTCGTCGTCTTGCCGCAGCCCGACGGGCCGAGCAGGGCCAGGGTCTCTCCCTGTTCGAGGGTGAGGGAGAGCCCGTCCACGGCGGCGGTGCCACCCGCGGTGTACTGGAGGGTGACCTGGTCTATCGAGAGCAGCGGCATCGCGAGGAGCGCACCCTATAACCGTTATTCGGGGCGCGCGCGCTGCTCCTGCGAGAGCAGCAGACCCACACCCAGCGCGGAGACGGCCAGCAGCAGCAGCGCGGGAGGCGCGGCCTGGGCGAACCGGCCCTCGGAGGTGGCGCTCCAGACGCGCGTGGCCAGGGTGTTGAAGCCAATGGGCGCCAGCAGCAGCGTGGCTGGCAGTTCCTTCATGGCCGTGAGGAAGACGAGCGCCGCTCCCGCCAGCAGGCCCGGCGCCATCAGCGGCGTGGTGACGCGCACGAGCACCGAGGGCGGCGAGTGCCCCAGGGTGGCGGCGACCTCGCCCAGGTGCGGAGAGATCTGCAGCAGCGCCCCGCGCAGCGCGCCCACCGCCTGGGGCAGGAAGCGCACCAGGTAGCCCAGCAGGAGCATGCCCAGCGTGCCGTAGAGGAACGGCGTCACGTTGATGCCGAAGAAGACCAGCGAGAGCGCCAGCACGATGGGCGGCAGCGCGTAACCCACGTAGGCGCTGCGCTCCAGCAGCGTCGAGAGCCGCCCTGGAAAGCGCGCTCCGAGCACCGCCAGCGGCAGCGCCGCCACCACCGCCAGCAGCGCGGCGAGCCCCGAGGCCAGCACCGAGTTCATTCCGGGGTCCAGCAACTCGGTTTCTCCGGCGGACAGCCCCCGCACGGCCCAGTAGATGAGGATGCCCACCGGCAGGCCCACTCCCAGCGCCACGACTGCGCCACAGAGCAGCAGCGAGGGCACGGTCCACAGGCCCAGCCGCACGGGAGGCATCGCTCGCGAGGCACCCCGGGCACTGCGGTGGTACCCGGCCCGGCCCCGGGCAAACTCCTCCAGCGCCAGGACGACCACCGTCACCGCGACCAGCGCCAGCCCGAGCAGCGCGGCGTAGGAGCGGTCATAGGCACCGTCGTACTGCATATAAATGATGCGGGAGAAGGCGTCGTACTGGACGAGCGCCACCGCGCCGAAGTCCGACAGCACGTAGAGCCCCACCAGCAGGGCCCCCGAGGCGAGCGCCGGGCGGAGCAGGGGCAGGGTGACGCGCCAGAAGGCCCGGGCCGGCGTCAGCCCCAGGCTCCACGCGCTCTCCAGCAGCGACGGATCCTGCGCGAGCAGCCCGGCCCGGAGCGCGAGAAAGAGGTAAGGGTAGGTGGAGATCGTCAGCGCCAGCAGCGCCCCTGGCAGCCCGTACACCGGCGGCACCGGGAGGCCCCATCGGGACAGCGGCTCTTCCAGCGCGCCTCCCGTGCCGAACGCCGCCAGCAGCACATAGCCGCTGACGAAAGTGGGCAGCGCCAGGGGAAGGCACAGCAGCGCCGTCCACACCCGCCGCCCGGGCAGGTTCGTCCGCGTCGTGAGCCAGGCCAGCGGCAGCGAGATCACGGCGGAACACGCCGTGACCGCCACCGCGAGCCCCAGCGTGTTGCCCAGCAGCGCCAGCGTGCGGCCCCGGAAGAGCAGCTCCCACGCGTCGCCGCTGGCTTCCGTCGAGCGCACCAGGAGGTACACGGCGGGCAGCAGCGCGATCGCTGCCACCCCGAGTCCCGCGATCAGCAGCGGCCTGGAGGCTCGGCGAGACAGTTAGAGGACTCCCGTCTCCTGCAGCAGCTTGAGCGTGCCTCGCAGATCCTCGAGCTTCGACAGATCCAGGTCCGGCGAGCCCACCTTGCTCAGCGCCGGCAGCTCCGAGGAGGCCTCCACGCCCTGCACCAGCGGGTACTCGAACGTCTGCGTCGCGAAGTGCTTCTGCGCCTGCGCGTCCAGCAGGAACGCGATCAGCTTCTGCGCCGCCGCCGCCTTCTTCGAGCTCTTCAGCACTCCGGCGCCCGCCACGTTCACCAGCGCGCCCGGATCGCCCGCCGCCAGGAAGTGGTTCGCCACCGGCAGCGCCGCGCCCTTGTCCCGCTTCGCCTCGTGCAGGTAGTAGTGGTTCACGAAGCCCACGTCGATCTCTCCGCGTCCCAGCGCCTCGATGATCGCCGCGTTGTTCTTGTAGGCGCGCGGCGCGTTGGCCTTGATGCCCTCCAGCCACTTCTTGGCCTCCGCGTCACCCTTCGTCAGCCGCAGCGCCGTCACGAACGCCTGGAACGAGCCGTTCGTCGGAGCCCAGCCGATGCGCCCCTTCCACGCCGCGTCCGTGAACCCGAGAATGCTCGTGGGCAGCGTCTCCGGCTTCACCTTCGTCGTGTTGTAGGCCACCACGCGCGCCCGGCCGCTGATGCCCACCCAGGCGCCATTGACGCCGCGGAAGCGCGCGTCCACCTTCTCCAGCAGCTCCTTGGGCAGCGCCTGCAGCTTGCCGCCCTTGGCCAGCGCGCCGAGCGCTCCCGCGTCCTGCGCGAAGAACACGTCCGCGGGCGACTTCGCGCCTTCCTCCTCCAGCGTGGCGGTGAGCTGCGGCGTCTCGCCGTAGCGCACCTTCACCTCGATGCCCGTCTTCTCCGTGAAGGACTTGTAGAGCGAGCCCACCAGGCGCTCGTTGCGTCCGGAGTACACGGTGAGGGTCTCCGCCGCGAGGGCGGTGGGAGCCAGCAGGGTCGCGAGCAGCAGCGTCAACAGACGTTTCATGGGGTCATCAACCTTTTAGAGCGAGTACTTGAGTCCGAGCAGCACGGTGCGCGGTGCATTGGGGCGCGCGCCGTAGGGTCTACGTGAGGCGAGGGTCTGGTTGTCCAACAGGTTGCGCACACTCAGGTAGAGCTCGCCCTTCTTCGCGAAGCTCCAGCTCGCATTCAAGTCAAAGGTGACCTGGGCCCCCGTCAGTGTTCCCGGTTCCGCTTCGCCCTGGCCTGCCTGCTCGCGCATGGTGCCAATGTAGGTGGCGCTCAGGAACACGCCGCCCAGCGAGGACTCCACGCCCGCCGAGGCGAACAGCTGGTGCCTGGGCACGTACGGCATCTCGTCTCCGGCCTCCACCACACCGAACTGGGGGTCCGCCGAGCGGAAGGCCTCCAGCAGCTCCGTCTGGGTGAAGGTGTACGCGGCCGAGAGGGGGAACGTCACCCCGCCGCCCGGGCGGAACGTCTTCTCCGCGAAGGCCTCCAAACCCATGATGCGCGCCCTGCCCGCGTCCACCTGCCGGTCCAGGTCATCGTTGAGGCACCCGTTGGAGAAGGTGCAGATGTCCGTCAGGTTCGAGTAGGCGTTGAGGAAGCCCACCACCTCGAACCGCTCGCCGCTGCGCGTCCACCGGGCGCCCGTCTCGAAGTTGGTGCTCCGCTCGGGCAGCACCTCCTGGGGCTGGCCGGGCGCCGGAGGCGAGAAGCCCCGGTACACACCGGCGAACAGGCCCAGCGTGCGCGTGAGCGAGCCGTGGATGCCCAGTCCCGGCATGACCGCCTCGAGCGAGCCCTTCTGCGTCTCGCCCGTGAGCCGATCGATCGACTGGGAGCGGATCACCTCGAGCCGCACGCCCGGCGTCACCACGAGCCACTCCCAGGCGATCGCGTCCGTTGCGTGCAGCGCCACCGCGTGCGTGCCGTCCCGGTTGTTGGCGGTGGTGGACGTGGGGCCGCCTTCGGCCACCAGCTCGCCTCCCACCATCCGGAACCCGTCCTCCGTGTGGAGCCGGTCGATCTCGTCGAAGTGGTAGCGCGCGCCCAGCTCCACGCTGTGGCTCAGCGGCCCCGTCGTCGTGCTCCACCGGGCCACGCTCTGGAGCCCCTGCGAGACGAACTGGCGGTTGTTGGGGCCAATCAGCAGCGTCTCCTCGGGCGCGGAGGAGTCCAGCTGCCCGGTGAGCACGCCGTAATAGATGGAGTTGCGCGCGCTGGTGGGATCGGCGAGCACGTTGGCGATCGCCGCGCCCTGGAAGCGGTTCACCTTGCGCCAGATGCGGTGCAGATCGTGCCGGTAGGCCTGCGTCGTCACCGTCAGCGTGTCCAGCTCGAGATCATGGCGCAGCACGACCTGGGTGCGGTGCCACTCCATGCGATCCAGGCGGCTGGCGGCATAGCGCCGCTGCGGTGCGGCCTCGAAGTCCGCGTCGCTCAGGCCCAGGTACGACTCATTCGAGGCCTCGTCCGAGTAGCCGACCTTCAGCGACAGCGTGTGGCGCGCATCGCCGTCCGAGTCGAGGTCCAGCTTGTGCCGGGCCTTCAGCATCCACTCGTTGCGCCGGAAGCCCGTGTGGCCTCCACCATCCAGATCCTTGAAGCCGTTGTTGCGCAGGTGGACGCCTTCCAGAAGGAATCCGGTGCGCTCGGTGCTCGCTCCGTAGTAGCCGTGGAACTTGCCGTACAGGTTCTGGCCGCCACCCACGTCCACCCGGGCCTCTTCGCCCGAGGGGATGCTCCGGGTGACGAAGTCCACCGAGCCGCCCACCGTCTGCGGGCCATGCTGGATGGCCGAGGGGCCCTTGAGGATGCGCACCGTCTGCATCCGGGTCATCAGCGGGAAGTAGTACGCGGCGGGAGCGGAGTAGGGCGCCGGGCCGAAGAGGACTCCGTCCTCCAGCAGCGTCACCTTCTTGCTGCGATCGGGGTTCACCCCGCGCAGGCCCACGTTCGGCCGCAGGCCGAAGCCATCCTCGCCACGGGCGTACACGCCGGGCACCGACTGCAGGATCGCGTGCGGGTCATCCAGCTCGTAGCGCTGCAGCTTGCTTTCCTTGACGATGTGGATCGAGCCGCTGGTGCGCGTCTCCGCCGTTCCGACCACCACCGTCTCAACGACGCGCGGCTTCTCGTTGGCGGGATCCGGCGCGGCCTCGGGTGACGGCTGCGGCTGCTCGGCTGTGGGGCTGGCGGCCTCTGGCGCAGGCGCGGGGGTCACCTCGCCAGTCGCGGGCGCCGCGGGCGGAGTGGCCTCGGTGGCGGGAGCCTCACTGCCCTCGGGAGGCGCCACGGGGGCAGGGGAGGTGGGAGAGGGTACAGGCTCGCTGGCCTGCGCGGGAGCCGCGGGAGCTGGCTCTGGTGACTGAGCACCTGCTCCTGTCGCGACGCTGAGGAAGATCGCCCCGGCCACCCACATCCCGTTACGCATTGCACCCTTCTCCTTCACGCAGGGCTCCTGAATCGACTTCCGCCCTGCGCTTGTCAACTCTGACCTGAGGAGAGCGGGGCCATTGAGCCGGCCCCGCCCCTCAGGCTGCTACGCGGTGTGCGGCTTACTGCTTCTCCGCGATACCGGCGATGACCACCTTGCCGTCCGACTGGATGACGATGCCGCGAGCGGTCTCGACCGTGCCGGCCGCGATGACGTTGTGGATGGCGACGCCATTGGTGCCGAAGCTCGTGTCCTTCGAGCCGTCCGCGTTGAAGCGCGCCACGATCATCCGGCTGTCCCCGTTCTCGGTGAGCACGCCCGCGGCGTACACCTTGCCCGCCGAGTCGAACGTGACGGCCCAGAAGCGGTCATTCGACGACTCGGAGATCGGCACGGGCTGGACGAACTCGTTGCCGGTGCCCGAGCCGATCGGCTTCAGGTACAGCAGGGCGTCGTCGTCGTCGGTCCCGCCAGCGATGTAGCCGGCCGCGGCGATCCGGTCCCCCGCGGGCGAGACGGCGGCGCCGAAGAAGGCCTCGTCCGCGCGCCCGAAGGTGTGGAGCTTGTAGCCGTCCTGGTAGAAGCTCGTGTCCAGCTTCCCCTCCGGCGTGAGCATCACCGTCATGGCGTCGATGTTCTGCGCGGTCGGCACGCCGCTGCCCACCATGAACACGCGATCATCCGGCAGGACGACCATGTTGCGGCCACGGTCATTGTCGCCCACCAGGTTCAGCAGGAAGCTGCCATTGGTGCCCCACGTGGTGTCCAGCTCGCCCGACGCCGTGTAGCGGAACGAGACGAGATCCACCGTGCCCGAGGGCGCGGTGCGGCCGTAGCCCGTGGTGACGTACTTGCCGGTGGACTGACGGCCCACGGCGTACGCCTCGGCCATGCCCCACTCGGTGGTGGCGGGGTTGGCGGGCTGGAACGGCGCCGAGTTCACCACGCCCTTCACGCCGAAGGTGTTGTCCACCGCGCCGGTCTGCTCCAGCCGCAGCAGGATGATCCGGTTGGCGGACTGCGTTCCCACGCCCGTGGGAGTAGAGACGTACCCCGAGGAGACGATCTTCCCGTCCGCCTGGACGATGCCCACGCGGGACTCATCCGCCAGGTTGCCGATGTTGAGGGCGTGCACCCCCTTGGTGGCGAACGAGTCGTCCAGCGCGCCGTTCGCGGTGAGGCGCACGATGACGCGGTCCAGGTCGGCGCGGGGACTCTCGCCCTTGGCGTTGCCGAAGATCACCAGGCGGTCCGAGCCGTCACGCTGCAGGCCCCAGAGCGTCTCACGCGCGGTGGCGGTGCCGGTGTTCACATCCACGCGGGCCACGCCGTTGGTGCCGAAGCTCGGGTCCCGGGTGCCGTCCGTGTTGAAGCGCACCAGCGCGAACTCGGTGTCCGCAGAGGGAGGCGGCGGCGTGCCTCCATCCGGCGTGACTCCACCGTCCGGGATGGGGTTGCTGCCCCCGTCAGGCTGGGGAGTAACGGGCGGATCCTCGTCGTCGCCACCGCACCCACCCGCCAGCGCCAGCGCCATGGCCAGTACCGCCGCGCCCACCAGTGTTACCCGGAATCCCGAGCCCTCTGTCTCGTTCTGCATACGGACTAACCCTCCCCTAGAGATACGGTTTGACTGCTGAAGTTGAGAACGATTATCGTTTTCAGAGCGGGCGGCTGACTACTCAAGCCCCCTGAAAGTGTCAAGCCGTTTTGAAAACGGTTGTCATTTGCAAATTCACGGATGGGAGAGCAGAGCGTATGAAGCGGATGCGTCTGGAGGGGTTGCGTCGTGGGGGGCTGGTGGTCACCGCGCTGGTGGGCCTGAGCGCGTGCAAGAGCGAGACGAAGCCGCCGCCGACCGAGCCGACGGGGCAGGCGGAAGCCACGCGGGTGGAGTTGCTCAAGGC
>DASVVJ010000220.1:0-3413 GCA_036389955.1 Myxococcaceae bacterium | reverse complement strand
GCTCTCTCGCGAGCCAGCCGAGCATGGCCAGCGTCCCGCCATCGACCCGCTCTTCGAGTCCGCCGCGGACGCGTACGGCCCGGCGGCCGCCGGGCTGCTCTTCGGCGGCCATGAGGACGGGTGGGCCGGGCTCACCGCACTGAGAGAGCGCGGCGGCCGGGCGGCGCTGATAGGAGGGGGTGAGCCCGTGGACGGGGTGGAGCGAGTGGAGGTGGGTGACGTGAAAAACTGGCTGGCCAGATTAGCGTATGCTCCCCGAATGAAGGTGGAGCCGTGAGCAACCCACAGCGGGACAAGGTGTCCATTCTCCTGGTGGATGATCAGCCCGAGGGGCTGATGGCCCTGGAGGCCACCCTGGCGCCCCTGGGGCAGAACCTGGTGACCGCGCGCAGCGGCCGCGAGGCGCTGCGCCAACTGCTGCACCAGGACTTCGCCGTGGTGCTGCTGGACGTGGTGATGCCGGACATGGACGGCTTCGAGACGGCCCAGCTCATCCGCGAGCGCGAGAAGAGCCGCAACACGCCCATTCTCTTTCTCACCGCCCTGTCGCGCGGCGAGGTGCCCGAGTTCCGCGCCTACGCGGTGGGCGCGGTGGACTACCTGCTCAAGCCCTTCGAGCCGGACATCCTGCGCTCGAAGGTGAGCGTCTTCGTGGACCTGTTCCGCAAGACGGAGCTGGTGCGCAAGCAGGCCGAGGCGCTGCGCGAGGCCCAGCAGCGCGAGCACGAGCGGCAGCTCTCCGAGTTCCACCAGCGCATGGAGGCCGAGCGCTCGCGCGTCCGCGAGGAGCTGCTGCGCAAGGAGATGGAGGCGGGCCGCAACCAGCAGCGGTGGCTGGAGGCCGTGCTGGCCGCGCTGCCCACCCCGCTGGCCCTGCTGGAGCCCCTCACCGGGCACACGCTGTTCGCCAACCGCGCCGCCCAGAGCCTGGCCAACGGGTGCCTCATCTACCGCGAGGCCCGGGCGCTGCACCCCGACGCCGTCTTCACCGACGCGGAGGGCAAGGCCCTGCCCGAGGAGGCCATGCCCGCGGCCCGCGCGGCCCGGGGTGAGACGTTCAACGGCCTGCCCGTGGAGTGGCGCATCGGCGAGCAGCGCGGCGTGGCGCTGGTGTTCTCCTCGCGCCTGCCGCAGATGCATGGCCGCCCGGAGACGGTGCTGCTGGCAATGCTGGACGTGACGGCGCTGCACCTGACCGAACAGAACCTGCAGCGCGCCATCCGCGTGCGTGACGAGTTCCTGTCCATGGCCAGCCACGAGTTCCGCACCCCGCTCACCTCCATCAAGGTGCACATCCAGGGCGCGCTGCGCTCGGCGGCCCGCGGGGATGGCTCGGCGGTGCCGCTGACTCAGTATGTGGCGAAGCTGGAGACGCTGGACCACAACGTGAGCAGGTTGGCTCACCTGGTGGACAACCTGCTGGACATCTCGCGCATCAGCGCGGGCCGGCTGGATTTCGAGCTGACGGATGTGGACCTGGCGGCGGTGGTGCGCGAAGTGGCCCACCGCTTCTCGGAGGAAGCCACGCGCGCCGGGTGTACGATTACGGTCCGGGCCGAGCGGGCCGTGATTGGCCGCTGGGACCGAAGCCGGGTGGATCAGGTGGTCACCAACCTGCTCACCAATGCGCTGAAGTATGGCGCCGGCACACCGGTGGAGCTGGTCGTCGGCGAGGGGGCCACCCATGCCACCCTCGAGGTGCGGGACCGGGGCATTGGCATTCCGGAGGATGCGCGCCACCGCATCTTCGAGCGCTTCGAGCGGGCCGTGCCCCATGAGCACTACAGCGGCTTCGGGCTGGGGCTGTGGATCGTCCACGAGATTGTCACCGGCCTGGGAGGCGCCGTGTCCGTCGACAGCGCGCCCGGTCAGGGAGCGACCTTCCGGGTGGCGCTGCCCCGCGCGCGAGAGCCTCGCTCGGGCGAGTGGCGCAAGGCCGCTCAGGCGTGAACAGAGCCGCCGAAAAACCCAAGGAAATAGTTGATTTACAAAGCGTCGTGGGCAAGGTGGAGGTGTGAGTGATGCAGTCATCCCCCCGCGCGTCCAGCGCTTCATCGCGACGCACATCGACTCCATCGAGAAGCTGGAGGTCCTGCTGCTGCTGCGGACCCAGGCGGATCGGGAGTGGACCGCGCGGGACATAAGCCTGGAGCTGCGCATCGCCGAGACGTCGGCGGCCATGCGCTTGACGGATCTGACCGCCCGGCGGCTGGTGGCCCAGGTGGGAGAGGGCCGGTACCGCTATGGGCCGGCCAGCGCCGAGGACGCGCAGGACGTGGCCGAGCTGTCGGCCACCTACAGCACGCGGCGGGTGAGTGTCATCTCCTTCATCTTCTCCAAACCGCTCGAGAAGGTCCGAGGGTTTGCGGATGCGTTCCGGCTGAAGCGGGACAAGGACGATCCCAATGGCTGAGGCGGTCTACATCCTCTGCGCATTGACGAGCATGGCGTGCGCGGTGCTGCTGCTGCGGGGGTATCGCCGCTCGGGCCTGCGGCTGCTGCTGTGGAGCGGCCTGTGCTTCGCGGCGCTGGCGGTCAGCAACATGGTGCTCTTCGCGGACCTGGTGGTCTTCCGCGATGTGGCCGACCTGTCCCTGTGGCGCAGCTCCATTGCGCTGGTGGGCATCGCCACGCTGCTCTACGGCCTGATCTGGGACGCGCAATGACTGACATCACGGTCATGCTCAAGTCGATGATCAACGGCGCGCTGGTGATGGCGTGCGTGGCGTGCGCGCTGTTCTTCCTGCGCTTCTGGAAGGCCTCGCGTGACAGGCTCTTCGCATTTTTCGCGCTGGCCTTCACGGTGATGGGGTGCAACTGGCTGGTGCTCACGTTGGTGGACGTGGATGACGAGCGCCGCCACTACGTCTACCTCATCCGACTGGTGTCCTTTCTAATCATCCTCTACGCCATCTGGGACAAGAACCGGGCGGGGCGCGGCTCGCCTTCCTGAGGCCGCCTGCAGCGCCCGGTGGTGGACACTCCGGTCAAAGATCCAGTTGCCGCTTCGCGGCGCAATTCTCATCTCGTAAGGGCTCCATGCCCTCAGGTGGGGAACACCGCACATGATGGAAGGGCTTCCTGTCGCGAGCATTCTGCTGGTCGACGACCACCCGTCCAACCTGCTGGCGCTGGAGGCCGCGCTGGAGCCGCTTGGGCAGCGGCTGGTGAAGGCCCGCTCGGGCGCGGAGGCCTTGCGTCGGCTGGTGGACGAAGACTTCGCCGTCATCCTGCTGGATGTGCAGATGCCGGAGCTGGACGGGTACCAGACGGCGCGGCTCATCAAGTCGCAGGAGCGCACCCGCCACATTCCCCTGCTGTTCCTCACCGCCATCCACCGTGATGAACAACAGGCGCTGAGGGGGTACGCACAGGGGGCGGTGGACTACCTGGTCAAGCCGTTCGATCCGGAT
>DASVVJ010000219.1:0-18113 GCA_036389955.1 Myxococcaceae bacterium | reverse complement strand
TCGACACTGCTATCCAGTCCTGCCTCCAGGAGTGCACGAACCCGGCTCCTGGCCAGGCGCTGGACCTTTCTTGGCAGGCCCTCCTCGATGTCACGTGGCGTCTTGTCCGGCAGATCGAAAGGGTTTCTGCCCGTGCAGACTTCAAGCAGCACCAGCCCCAGGGCGAAGAGGTCAGCCTGTACGCTCATGGGGGAGCCCAGAAGCACCTCGGGCGCTGTGTAGAAGGCAGGCACCCTGGGAGCACGCAGCGTCGTCGCCTGGCGGCCAGGCAGCAGCGAGTGCGCGAGCCCGAAATCACCGAGCTTCACCGTGCCCTCCCACGTAACGCGAATCGTCTCGGGGTTGAGGTTGCGATGCACGATTCCCAGGGGCATGCCCCGTTCGTCCACACGGGTATGCGCGTGATGGAGGGCCGAGGCCAGCTCGGCTCCCAGGTACAGCGTGAAGGCCTCGGAGGGGTATTGCCCTCGCTCCTGGGCGAGCGTGATGAGGTCCGTGAGGGCGATTCCCGGGGCGTACTCGACGGCCGTATACAACACCCCACGGGCTTCATAGGGCCCCTGGACCCGAAGGATGGCCGGGTGATGGAGGTACGTGGCGAGCCGGGTCTCCTCCTCAAGGCGAGCCCGGACTTTGCGGGCGGCGCCTGTCATGCCCGCGGCTTCCAGGTTCCAGCTCTTGAGAAGCACCTGCTCACCGACTGACGTGGCCGTGCGCTTGCGAGCAATGAGCAGGACTTCTCCATGCGGTCCAAGTCCCTGCCCAGAGATGTATTCGTAGTCAGTGCCCTCGTGGGTGAAGAGGATCACCGGCTCTCGGGGACTCCGTGGAACAGTCATCTGCGCCTCCTGGACACTCAGCGGCGAGGTGCCGTGAGCAGGGCGCAACCCTACTCGCCACGGAGTATGCGGGTACAGGATGCCCCAGGTCGTCAGCGGAAGAATCCCGCCATGCGCGGGTTCATGCCTCGGCTGTAAAGGAGGTTGACATGGCCCGCATCAGGGCCAGGGCCACCGTCCCGTGACGGCGACAGCAGTGATTTCGCTTTTTTGGAACACCACGGCCCCGGGCTTCGAACCCTCTTCCCACTCCAGAAGACCAATACCCGCCGCGCCAGCTACAGCGCACACAGGCTGCCAATTCCCACCGGGCAGTCTGATCTGGGTGTAGCGGATGTAGAATGCATTCTTGCCTTCGAGCATGAAGGGGCCGGTCCACACTTCTCCGCGAAGTTGCGTACCTACGACCAGACCTCGTTCCGCGAGATATTTCACGTCCACTGCCTCCACCACCGAGGTGATGGGCCCGTCCTTGTAGACGGTAAGGCCCTCGCCCGACGTGGTTTCATCCAGCCGGGTTGTGCCGAGGAGGTCTCCGGCGTCGATCCCCAGCGCTTCCATGGATCTGACCACTTCATCAGGGCACCTTCCTCCCGAGGGCTTCGGCTGAAGGCCGGTGCACGCAGCGGTCAACGCGAGCGCGCCTGCGAGGCCAGCACAGCGGCACCATTCGCGCAGCAGCGCGGGCTGGGTGGCTGGAGGCGGTTCTTTGCGCGAACAAATCGACGGAACACTGCTACCGGCGGCATCTGCTTTCTTCACGGGACGGCCTTTCATGGAGGGGGCGGAGTCCTGCGCGCTCCGCAGCGCGGGGGGCACCACAGAGGGTTGCTCCGGTGGAAGCGGTGCTCCTTCGGTGCCCTTCACTTCGGCCAAGGGGGAAGTGTCAGCCACCGGCGGGTTGGGGCCATGGCGCTGCTGTGCCTGTGGAGGCGCGTGCTCACGCGTTCCCCATCTCAGCAAGAGGGCAAGCCCCAGAGCCAGCACGAGCAGCAAGCCCACCGAGGCAATCCCCACACCGCCTCTTAGTAACCGCCATGGAGCGGTCAGGTGCCTGGCGAGTCCCGTAGCCCTCTCGCGCGTGGGCCCGAGCCCCGCGCTGGCCATGGAGGTCTGGCTCGGCGGGTCGATGGGCTTGCCATGCCACTCCTCACCTTGAAGTGGCCGCAGCTCCGCCAGCTTTCGCCGCACCACCTCGAAGTCCACGGGCCGCTGAGCGGGATCGCGGCTGATGAGCTGAGCCGTCAATTCGCTGAGCGCCACGGGCACCCGTGGATTGACCCGGTGAGCGGGTCTGGGCTCCATCACCTCGCTGGTGACGGGCAGGTACTGAGGCGCGCTGTCCAGCAGTGCCACCGTCAGCACATCGTAGAGCGTGACTCCGAACGCGTAGATCTCGTCGGCGATCTGATACTCGTAGCGTGCGTGCGGATCGGCGCGATGCTCCCTGTCGAAGCGTAGGGCCTCTGGCGAGGTGTGCCGGGGAGTTCCAGGTGGCAAGCGCTCGTCGGTCAGCGACTCGGCGCCGGTTCTGTCCGCGGCGCCGTAGTCCACGATGACCGGCATTCTGTCCTGGCGGCCTACCATGATGTTGGCGGGCTTCAGGTCGCGGTGCTTGACGCCGCGCTCGTGCATGTAGGCCAATGCCTCGGCGATCTGCTCGAACAGCACCACGATCTCATGCGGCGTGGGAGCGCACTTCTCCTTCCACTGCCCCAGGGTGAAACCATCCACATAATCGAGGACCAGGTAGACCTGACCCTGGGGGGGATGGGGCCACCTGCCATGGCCCCACACCCGAGCAATGTTCGGGTGGCGCAAGGCCAGCAGGCACTCCAGTTCGCGCTGCGTGCGCTCCTCGCCGCGCTTCCGTTCCCTCGAGCCACCCGTGCGGTGATGGGCGAGCTTCAGCGCGAAGAAGAGTCCTCCTTTCTCGACACGGTACACCGAGCTGAAACTGCCGGCCCCCAGTTCCTCGACGATGCGCCAGCCGTCAATTGATTGATCAGGCGAGAGGGCACTGGGCCCGTGAGCACTTGCCGTCATTCAGCGGCCTTTTCCTTGGGGGCAGGTGGAAGCGTAAAGGGCTGACTCTGCGTCTGTTCGTTGGCACCGCGCAGTTCCAGCGTGAACCTGGGCCCTGTTCCGGGTGGAGGGAGTTCCGTCTCCACTGCCACCTCGGTCATTCCACCCGCCTGGGTGTTCTGGCTCCTCACGCTCATCCGGCGGACCTTCACCGATACGCGGGTGCGCTCGCATGTCAGCGCCGCGCTCTGTGGCAACCAGGATGGCTGTCCCGGCGGGTTTTTCACCCAGGCGACGATGAACCCGGACTTATTGAACCGATAGATGTAAATCTTCCTGATCCAGAGCCCGCTTGTGGCTCCCTGTTTCGGGTCTAAGACCAGGGCCTCCACCCCTTCGCCTGCCAAGCGGTCCGCCAGGTCCCAGAGCGGAGCTGTGGCGTCAGCGCAACCTTCGCGGGCCTGAGCCAACTCTGCCTGGCAAGCGGCCAGCGACTGTGGGCCCCTGAGCACGGACAGCACCGTATCCACGGTGGGAGGGCGGGACACGATGGCGAAGTGGGCTTGCTCGGGCGAGCCACCCGCGGCGTAGCGCACGGTCAGCCCCAGGCGCTCACCCAGGCCAATTTCCAGCAGAGGAACGAAGAGGATGGACCGGGCGCCTACGTCCACGAGCTTGACGCGTGTCCGGTCGACCTGAACGGAGGTCTGGTCAATCTCCGCGTCGAAGACGATGGCGGTCGTCACGCCCAGAAGCGCGTGAATCTCCGGCGCGGTTCCCGCCGGACTGGCCGCCATCGAGATATTTCGCTCTGCGATGAAGTGGGGCTGTGCCCAGGCCGCAGACCGTGGAAGAAGCAGCAGCACGAATGCGGCAAGTAACCAGGCGGCAGGTTGGGGAAACAGGCGGTGACCTCCCGGGTCACATCTTACAGCCTGGAGCGCGCGGCGGACAACTCGCTTGGGCCGGTGGCACCCAAGCGTTTCCTGACTGATGGAAGGTGGCGCCTGTGTTCAAGCGAGTACCGCCTTCTGCTGGGGGCCGTGCTCGATGCAGTGGAGCATGCTGGCACGTGCGGGCATGCAGGCAGGAGACGCGCGCTGGAGAGTTTCTGCAGACGGCTTCGTACGCCCCCGAGGCAAGCACTGTGTTGGGAGGGCCTGCTTGCCCTTACAAGCCCAGGACTCCGCCGTCGGCGTCTTTCTCAGAGATGCTGCCAGATTCGCCGGAGCGGACAGCCTGGAATGGATTCGAGCCGCTTGACCACCTCGGCATCGACAGCCTTGACGTTGGCGTTCATCGCTTCGAGACGGAACCTGAAGAGGCCTGCTGGCCAGCGGTCTTGGACGCTGCAAACCGCTGGGCAGGCCCGTATACTCTCAAACCCGTTACGATGAAGGCAGAAAAGCCAATGTACTCCCGCTTAGGGCTCGCGCTGATCAGTCTCTTCTTCGCCGCACTCCTAGGCCTTTCCCTTGCCACATGGATGAGGATTCGCGACGGCGAGGCCAGACCTCGCGTCGAGGAGCACCCACCCACACACGAAGGTCAGCCGCCGCATGTGCCGGGAGCTTCATGGGACCAGTCACTCATGGCGTCAATGGGGCTAGAGGATGGCGGCTCTCCGCAAGCCATCCACGCTACGCACCTAGGTCCTTTTGACGGTACCCTTCTCCGGTATGCAGGCGAACCCGATCTTAGAAACCATTACTCATCCGCCGTGATGCTCACGACGGGGAATCCCGAGAAGGGAGCGCAGTGTAGCGGAGTGCTATTGAGTCCTCGGGTAGTCCTGACAGCGGGGAGCTGTGTCTGCAAACCCAAGCAATCCGCCTCTGACACCTCTGAAGAAAGAGTCATCGACAGTTCGGCGTGCGAGAAGCGAGCAACTGTCATGACAGTGAAGTATGGCAAGGTGTATGACAAGTACTCAGCCGAGATGGAGGTTCAAGAATACACGGGAGCCATCTTCCCTCATCCAGAGTTCCATATCCGTCTTGATGCTAAGTCGTCCGTAGTGACAAGCCACGCAGATCTCGCGCTCATTCGGCTGGAATCACCCGTAGAGGACGTATCCGCGCCTGTCTCTTTGGCGGATTCCGAGGTTGTGGCGGGTGAGTATCTCATCATGACTGGCTATGGCCATGACGAGCATGTTGAGCAAGCTTTTGGTGAGCGCTACTTCCGAAGAAACAGGGTCTTACAACCCGCGTCGGCAGAAGACGAGAGGTTCTCTTACGTTCCATTGAGTGTCGATACTCATACCAATCACGGTGGCTGGCCATGTCTGCGCGAGACTGGCGAAGGCCGCTGGCTTGTGGGCATTTCAGGCCGCTCGTCGGTTGAAGACCCAACTTGTGTAAGCATCTCCGTCTACGGCAAGTGGCTGCGAACTGAAGTCAAGCGCCTCTCCTTTTCGGGGCGAGAGGAGAAATGACTCAACAACATGAAAACACACATCTTCATCATCCCTCTGGGCTTGCTTTGTTGGGTGGGCGCGGGCTGTCCAAGTGCTTCACAGCGCGAGGTGGCCGGGCCTCGTCTCGGCTCCGACCGCGTTCCCCCAGGCGAAGCCCGGTCTTCATTGCAAGATGACCGACAAGCCTTCGTCGAGACGGACGACAGTTATTATCGGATGTCTTCAACGGAGGTGGCTCCTCCATTCTCAGAGATTCAATATGTAGTCATTAATGGACAACGAGATTCCCGCAACTCGTACGAGTCGGCTGTCAAAGTTGAGTTCAGCGAAGACGGGAAAGACTTTTGCAGTGGTGTTCTTCTTAATCCCTATCTTGTCCTCAGTGCTGCGCACTGCTTCTGCGTGAAGGCACCTCTCACGATAGCGATAACCATCGACAGGCAGAGCACGCGCTGCGACATGCGGGTCAATGCCGTGAAAGCTTTCGTCTTTCGGCCGGACAAGGGCAAGAAACAACTAGGCGCTGGCGGCGGTGCCGGTGGAGAGAAACAGGCGAACTCCCCTGCTGGCAAATTCGAGCCTTTGATTTCAAAAGGCAAAATGGAGATTGAGATTCATCCTGATTACAAGAGTGTGTATGATTCATACGGCAATCTCAAAGAATCGCAAGCAGACCTTGTCGCTATCCACCTGACCGAACCCATCGTCAGCGGGGCCAAGCCGTTTAGGGTTCCGACCAAAAAGGGCCGTGATGCAGATAATGGCCGTGAGGTCGAGGTAGGGGAAGTGCTTGAGGTAGTGGGCTACGGGAGGACCGAACCCAAAGGGGGGGATGGGTTAATTGGGCAGCGGTATTACGGTTCCAATATCGTCAAAACTCTCTCTTCAGGGACGAAGCCTCAGGAGCGGGACGCCAAGACCAAGGACGGTGTTTTTATGTTCAGAGGTGAAGGACCTGATGGGAGACAAGCCCACGCGGCCTCGGGGGACAGCGGCGGACCCTGCTTTGCTCAAAGAGACAATGAAGCGTGGCTAGTCGGAATCATCAGTGGGGGCGCCCACAATCCAGGATCTTTGCCGGTTTCGTTGTTTACGAGCACTTACGTTCATAGGAAATGGATCGACGAGCAGAGAACCAAGTCCAGAGAGCGGATCAAGAAGCTTAAGCGGAAGAGCAACTGAGGCGTGTCTGACGAATCATTTTCTGCCGAAACTCGCCGTCCCTCCAGTGGAGAGCATCAGCCGCGAGTAGGGGTGGAGCGGCCGGCAAGACCTGAGCCACACCTTCGAGCACTAGCCTCGCTGAAGCAGGGCAAGGGGCGAGCGGCGGAACTGCTGTGCGACCTCCGAGCTGTAACTGTACGGCGACGCATGTCCCCAGGAGGACAACGCCCCGGATCCCGGGGAGCAACAGGGGGGGCACGCACCTGACAGGCGGGGTGGACTTTTGCCTACCTAGTAAGTAGGGTACTCGCATGGTCCGAGTTCTCGTTCCCGTGTGTCTGGCGCTTCTGGTGCTCACCCTGAATGCTCCCGTGGCCCTGGGCGCCGAGCCGGCGCGCAAGACCTGTGGCCTTGATCGACCGCACATTTCCACGGGCACCGCGCTGGTTCTCGGAAGGGTTCGCCACGTACCTGGAGTCCATCGAGGTGAACGCCGACAATCGCCAGAGCGTGGAGGGCTACCTCAAGCTGGAGCACCTGAAATATGTGAAGGCACATGGGGTGCTGGACCTGGAGGCGATGTGGCGGTGGGACGAGGAGCGCTCGCTGCATGACGTCACGAAGCTTCAGCACCAGTACGCCTCCGCGTGGATGTGGGTGCACTACCTGCTCAAACGCCACCCGGAACGGCTGGGCCAGTTCGAGCTCGCGCTCTCCCGGCTGGAGGAGCCCCGTGAGGCGTGGGAGCGGGCCTTTGGCCAGGTGACGGATCTCGAAGAGGGCCTGCAGGCCCACGCGACCGCGCGTAGCTACGCCGCCACTCCCTATGCTCCAGCGGAGGTGTCTCCGCGGATGGAGGTGCAGGTGCTGCCACACCCCGAGGTGCATGTGCTTCGGGCTCGGCTGTGGAGCAAGGCTCCGAACAGTGCCTTGAGCCTGGAGGAGCGCCAGAGGCGTCTGCGGCCCGAAGTGCGGCAGGCCATGAGCGAGGATGCGGCGAACGCCGAGGTGGTGTGGCTCCAGTCAGAGCTGCTCGACAGTCCTCGGGAGAAGCTGAGGCTGGCCCAGACCCTGGTGGAGGCACGGCCCGGCGCCGCACGGGCCTGGACGTTGTGGGGCCGGGCGCTGCGCCTCACTCAGGCTCCGCCGCCGGAGCAGGAGAAGGCCTTTCTGCGGGCCTGGGAGCTGATGCCGGAGTCGACCTCGACGTTGTTCGACCTGGCGCGGCACTACGCCGAGCAGAAGCTGCCAGACAAGGCGCTGGAGCCCGCCATCCGAGCGGTGGAGGTGGCACCCGGCAGCGCCACGATGAGGAGCGTGCTGGCGCAGGTATTGCTCAATCGCGGGCAATGCGAGCAGGGATTGCTGCACCTGCGCCGGACCATTGCCCTGGCTCGTAACAGGCCCGATGCCTCGGACATCATGGCCTCATTGACTGGCGGCCTCAGTCACTATGAGGAGGCCTGCCGAAAGGCGATGAAGGCCGCCGAGGGCCGGGCCGTGCTCAGCCCGGGAGCAGATCCTTGAGTGCCTCGTCCAGCCGGGGGAAGCGGAAGGTGAAGCCCGCCTCGGTGAGGCGCCGGGGCAGCACGCGCTGGCCCTCGAGCACCAGCTGCGCCATCTCCCCCAGCGCTGCTTTGAGCACGAAGCCCGGAATGTGCATGATCGACGGCCGCCCCAGCACCGCCGCCAGGGCGTGGGCGAACTCGGTGTTGGTGAGCGGCTCCGGCGCGGTGAGGTTGAAGGGGCCCTCCACCTCGGGGCGCTCCAACAGGAAGCGCAGCGCCGCGAGCGCATCCGCACGGTGAATCCAGCTCACGTACTGTTTGCCCGAACCTACGCGTCCCCCGGCTCCCATCTTGAACTGCGGCAGCATGGTGTGGAGCGCGCCACCCTCGGGGTGCAGCACCAGGCCCAGGCGGGCCACCGCCACGCGCAGCCCTGCCTCGCGGGCCCTCATGGCCTCGGCCTCCCACTGCACACACACGCCCGCCAGGAAGTCATCCCCCGGGGCGCTCTCCTCCGTCAGTGGCTCCGCGCCCCGCGCTCCTCCGTAGTAGCCCACCGCTGAGATGGACACGAAGCGCCGCACCGTGCCCGCCGCCCGTATGGCCTCCACCACCCCGCGCGTGCCCTCGGCGCGGCTGTCCCGGATGCGGCGCTTGTAGTCGTTCGTCCACCGATGGTTGATCGGCTCGCCCGCCAGGTGCAGTACCGCCTCGGCGCCCGCGAGCGCCTCGGGCCCCAGGGGCTCTCCAGCCTTGAACACCGCGCCCGTGACACCGGGGGGCAGGTGGGACAGCGCTTGTTCAACGTTTCGGACCAGAACGTGAACAGTGTGCCCGGCTTCCAACAAACCTTGAACAAGGGGGCGGCCCACGAAGCCGCTCGCCCCGGTGACGGCCACTTTCACGGCTGAGGCTCCGTGGCGCCCAGGTCCATGCCGATGAGCTGGGACAGCGTGGTGAAGAACGCCTTCTTCTCCGGCTCTCCCAGCCGGCCCGAGTAGCGGTAGACGACGGCGCCGCTGGCATCCATCAACATCACCGTGGACGTCTTGGTGGGCAGGCTCCAGGGCGCGTTGCCCAGCGTGCCCTCCAGGTCCACCAGGATGGGCACCCCCACCTTCTTCTCCTCGTCCCTCACGTACGAGAGGGCGATCTGCCGAGCGGGAAAGAAGTTGTACGGCTTGAGGTTGGCCACCGCCACCACCGAGGCCGCCTCCAGCAGGCCCCGGGCCTTGCCCACCTCGAACAGCTCCTCCTTGAGCGCCAGGTTGAGCGTCGTCGAGTCCTTGTCCTCGTAGAAGAGGATGATCGGCTTGCCCCTCCACTTGGACAGCGCAGCCTGCTCGCCGCTGGCGTCCTTCAGCGTCGCATCCAGCGGGCTGGCCGGCTGCGCCTGGGCGTAGCTGCCGCCGGAGCTGGCCAACGTGAGGGTCAGGGCGCTTGCTAACCAGGCCTTCATTTGAGCTCCCTTGTACAAGGTTCCAACAAACCTTGAACATAGTCTTGACAAAGACTGTACACCAGGACTACTTGTAGGACATCACTGCTCTCCAGGTCCCGGAGGAAGACGCGATGGCTCCCCCTCACTCCACGGTGGCTTCTCAGGACCTGGCGCCCGCGGCGTCTGCCGGGGGGCGGCCTGAGCAGGCCTGGCTCCAGCTGGTGCAGCGCCAGCTCGAGTCCTCGCTGTCCGAACTCTTCGAGCTGCCGGACGAGGCTGGGCTGGACGCGCGCTGGACGCAGGCGATGGAGCAGACGCGGGAGTACACGCTGCGGCCGGCCAAGCGGGTGCGGCCCGCGTTGGTGATGGCGGGCTACAGCCTGGCGCGAGGCTCCATGGCGGTGCCCCCGGGGCTGTGGCGCTTCGCAGCCGGGCTGGAACTGCTGCACACCTTCCTCCTGATTCACGACGATGTGGCGGACCGGGCCGAGCTGCGCCGGGGAGGTATGGCGCTCCACCACCTGCTGGCGCCTGGGCGGGCGGGCGAGGATCTGGCCGTCGTGGTGGGAGACCACCTGTTCGCCCGCTCCCTGGAGGCGATGCTCTCCTCGGGGCTGCGGGGCGCTTCCCGGGCCAGCCAGTACTACCTGGCGGTGTGCCGGCACACGGCGGCGGGGCAGTACCTGGACCTGGAGCTGTCGCGCGCGCCGCTGAGCGAGGTGACGCTGCGGCAGACGCTGCGCGTGGCGCACCTGAAGACGGCACGCTACGGCTTCAGCGCGCCGCTGGTGTGCGGGGCGATGCTGGCCGGCGCGAGCGAGGAGCTGTGCGAGGGCCTGGAGCGGGTGGGGCGCCACGTGGGGCGGGCCTACCAGCTGCGGGATGATCTGATCGGCCTGTTTGGCGACACGCGCGTGGCGGGCAAGGCCGCGGACGGCGACTTCGCGCAGGGCAAGCGCACTTTCCCGGTGGTGGCGGCGTACACGCGCGCCAGTGCCACGGAGCGCGCGGAGCTGGAGCGGCTGTGGGCGCTGCCCGCGGAGGCCAAGGATGCCCAGGCGCTGGCGCGGGCCCGCGAGCTGGTGGAGGAGCTGGGCGGCCGGGCTGCGTGTGAGCGGGCGGTGGAGCGCGCCTCGAGGGCAGGGCGGCGGGCGCTGCGGGCGCTGCCGGAGAACGGCGGCGTGAGGGACTTGCTGGACAGCCTCATCACCCGGCTGGCGCACCGCGCCGCCTGAGGAGCAGGACATGGCCACGCAGCATGGCAGGGCGAAGGCAGTGGTGGTGGGCGCTGGCGTGGGTGGGCTGGCGGCCGCGGCGCGGCTGTCGCGCCAGGGCTTCGAGGTGCACCTGTTCGAGAAGACCGGCGGACCGGGCGGGCGCTGCAACCGGCTGCAGGTGGACGGCTTCTCGTGGGACATCGGTCCCACCATCGTGCTCATGCCCGAGGTCTTCGAGGAGACTTTCACCGCGCTGGGCCGGCGGATCGAGGACTACCTGACGCTGCTTCGGTGTGAACCGAACTATCGCATCCACTTCCGTGATGGCTCGGACATCACCTTCACCTCCGAGCTGTGCACCATGGGACGGGAGCTGGAGCGCTTCGAGCCCGGCAGCTACGCGCGCTACCTCTCCTTCCTGGCGCAGGGGCGTGAGCAGTACCGCACCAGCCTGGATCACCTGGTGGGCCGCAACTACGCGGGGGTGGCGGACTACTTCTCGCCCAGCGTGCTGGCGAAGATTTTCAAGGTCCGCGCCCACCGCCGCATGTACGCGGACGTGTCGCGCTTCTTCCAGGACGAGCGGCTGCGCGCGGCGATGACGTTCCAGACGATGTACCTGGGCGTGTCTCCGTTCGCCTCACCGGCGGTGTACGGGCTGTTGCCGTTCACCGAGCTGGGCGTGGGCATCTGGTTCCCGAAGGGCGGCTTGTACGCCATTCCCCTGGCGCTGGAGAAGGTGGCCAAGGAGGAGGGCGTGCGGCTGAACTACCACGCGCCGGTGAAGCGCATCCTCACCGAGGGCGCGCGCGCCACGGGGGTGGAGCTGGAGGACGGGCGGGTGGTGAAGGCGGACGTGGTGCTGTGCAACGCGGACCTGCCGTACGCGTACCAGAAGCTGCTGGACGGAGCGCCCACCTCGCTGCCGCGCAAGGAGAAGCTGCGCTACACCTCCAGCGGCTACATGCTGTACCTGGGCCTCAAGCGCCAGTACCCCGGGCTGGGCCACCACAACGTGATGTTCGGGCGGGACTACAAGGGCTCGTTCGACGACATCTTCGAGCGCTTCCGGGTGCCGGAGGATCCGAGCTTCTACGTCAACGTGCCCACGCGCACGGACGCCAGCCTGGCGCCCGCGGGACAGGACGCGCTCTACATCCTGGTGCCGGTGCCGCACCAGCACCCCAACATGGACTGGAAGGTGGAGGGGCCGAAGGTGCGGGCCAAGGTGTTCCAGCGCCTGGCGGAGCTGGGCTACCCGGAGCTGGAGCGGGACATCCAGGTCGAGCGCATCTTCACGCCGGATGACTGGGCCTCCTCGTACAACCTGATGCACGGCAGCGCGTTCGGGCTGGCACAGAACTTCTTCCAGATCGGGCCCTTCCGTCCCAACAACCAGGACGCGCGCGTGAAGAACCTCTTCTTCGTGGGCGCTTCCACGCAGCCGGGCACGGGGCTGCCCACGGTGCTCATCTCCGCGCGGCTGGTGGTGGAGCGGATGCTGGGGTGGGCGAAGCAGGCGGGGCTGGAGCCCATGCCCGGCCCGGCCCGGCCGTCACCGGTGGAGGTGGCGGCATGAACTCACACGAGGACATGGCGCTGGTCTCCCAGGGCTACCAGCTGGCGAGGAAGGTGACGCGCCACCACGCCAAGAGCTTCTTCTTCGCCTCGTACCTGCTGTTCGGCGCGCGGAAGAAGGCGGCCTTCGCGCTGTACGCCTTCTGCCGGCGGTTGGATGACCTGGTGGACGAGGGCAGCAACGGCGCGGCGCCAGTGAACCTGAAGGCCCGGCTGGCGAAGGCGCGGCAGATGGTGGCCGAGGTGTACCTGCCGATGCCGGAGCTGGCGATGCCCGGTATGGACTCGCCGGCCGAGCGGCTGATGAGCGCGCAGGAGCAGTCGCCGTGGGACGCGGGCGAGTTCGCCGCGCTCAAGCACTGCGTGCGCCACTTCCGCATTCCCGAGCAGCCTTTTCAGGACCTCATCTCCGGCATGGAGATGGACCTGACGAAGGACCGGTACGCCACCTTCGAGGAGCTGGACCTGTACTGCTACCGGGTGGCGGGCGTGGTGGGGCTGATGCTGACGCCGGTGCTGGGGTGCTCGGATCCGCGGGCCGTCTCCCACGCGGCGGACCTGGGCCGGGCCATGCAGCTCACCAACATTCTTCGCGACGTGGAGGAGGACCTGGAGCGCGGCCGGGTGTACCTGCCCGCCGACGAGCTGAAGGCCTTCGGGCTCACCGAGGAGGACCTGCGCCGCGGACAGGTGGACGAGCGGTGGCGCGACTTCATGCGCTTTCAGATCCGCCGGGCGCGCGCCTACTACGCGCGGGCCGCCGCCGGGGTGCCGTACCTCAAGGGCTTCGGCAGCCAGCGCATGGTGCGGCTGATGGGCGGAATTTACGGGGACATCCTGCGCGTCATCGAAGAGCGCGACTACGACGTGTTCGCCTCCCGGGCGTATGTGCCGGGGCGGCGCAAGCTGGCACTGGCGGCGGCGGCCATGGCACGGCCCGCGGGGGTGCTGCCCATGCCAGCGGGTGAGGTGAGTGTGCCACTGCTGCCAACGGGGACCCGGGGATGAGCGACGACAAGGTGAAGGCACGCGAGGAGAAGCGGACGTCGCGGCTGTCGGGCTTCTACCGGCAGTCACCGGAGCGGCGCAGGGAGCGGCTGGTGGAGGCGCGCTGGGTGGCGCCCGACGAGGTGGAGCAGTGCGCGGGGCTGGGCGGCTTCGACGAGGGCTGCGCGGACGCGATGGTGGAGAACGTCATTGGCCTGCACGGCCTGCCGCTGGGGCTGGCGCTCAACTTCGTCATCAACGGGCAGGAGCGGCTGGTGCCCATGTCGGTGGAGGAGCCCTCCGTCATCGCCGCTGCCTCGTATGCTGCCCGGCTGTGCTCGGAAGGGGGCGGCTTCACGGTGGAGGCGGATCCGCCCATCACCACCGCGCAGGTGCAGCTGCTGGACGTGCCCTCGCTGGAGCGGGCCCGCGAGGCGCTGCTGTCGCGCGCCCCGGTGCTGCTGGAGCAGGCCAACGCGCTGATGCCGGGCATGTGCGCGCGGGGCGGCGGGGCGCGGGAGCTGGAGGTGCGCGTGCTGGATGCCACCACGCTGGTGGTGCACCTGCACGTGGACACGCGCGATGCCATGGGCGCCAACCTGGTGAACAGCGTGGCGGAGGACCTGGCGCCGCGGCTGGCCTCGATTGCCGGAGGCCGGGCCGGGCTGAAAATCCTCACCAACCTGGCGGACCGGCGGAAGGTGAAGGTGCGCGCGCGGGTACCGGTGAGCGCGCTGGCCTCGGAGGGCTTCCCGGACGGGGCGGCGGTGCGCGATGCGATTCTCGAGGCCCAGCGCTTCGCGGAGCTGGATGTGTACCGCGCGGTGACGCACAACAAGGGCGTGATGAACGGGGTGGACGCGGTGCTGGTGGCGTGTGGCAATGACTGGCGCGCGGTGGAGGCGGGGGCGCATGCGTTCGCCTCGCGCTCGGGCACGTACTCGCCCCTCACCCGGTGGTGGAAGTGCAAGGACGGGGCGCTGTGCGGCGAACTGGAGCTTCCGCTGGCCACCTCCACGGCGGGCGGCGCGGCGCGCACGCACCCGGGAGTGCAGCGGGCGCTGCGGCTGGCCGGAGTGACGGGCGCGGTGGACCTGGCGGGGCTGGCGGCGGCGGCGGGGCTGGCCACCAACCTGTCGGCGCTCAAGGCGCTGTCCACCGAGGGCATTCAGAAGGGCCACATGTCGCTGCACGCGCGGCGCGTGGCGGCCGAGGCCGGAGCGACCGGCGAGCTGGTGGAGACGGTCGCCTCGATGCTGGCGAGCGAGCGGGTGTACCGTCCGGAGCGGGCCCGCGAGCTGCTCGCGGCCGAGGTCGCGCGGCGAAAGGGAGGCCGGCGATGAAGCGCACCCGGGTCGCGGTCATCGGCGGAGGCATCGGCGGGCTTACCGCCGCGGGCCTGCTGGCGAAGGAGGGACATGAAGTCACCCTCTTCGAGCGCGGCCCCGCGCTGGGCGGCAAGGCGCAGGCGGTGACGATCGACGGCATCACCCTGGACACCGGCCCTACGCTGCTCACGCTGCCGGCGCTGGTGCGCGGCACCTTCGAGCGGCTGGGCGCGCTGGACCTGTTGCCGCCCTTCATGGAGCTGGAGCGCCAGTGCGTGTACCGCTTCGGGGACGGGTGCGGCTTCACGGCCTATAAGGACCTGGAGCGCATGGCGGACAGCGCGGGGGAGCTGCGCAAGAGCGAGCGCAAGGGTGTGTTCTCCTTCTATAAGGAGGCGGAGGCCATCTACCGCGCCGCGGGCGAGCCGTACCTGGAAGCGCCCTTCGAGGGGATGGCGGGCTTCATGGCGCGGGTGGCGCGCCGGGGCGTGGGGGCGATGCTGGCGGGCATGCGGCTGAGCACGCTGCACGAGCTGGCGGAACGGCACTTCAAGACGGACCACCTGCAGCAGTTCGTGGGGCGCTTCGCCACGTACACAGGCGCTTCCCCGTACGAGGCCAGCGCGGCCTTCGCGCTCATTCCCCACATCGAGCGGGCGTATGGGACGCACCACGTGCGGGGCGGCATTGGCGCGCTGGTGGAGGCACTGGGGCAGGCGGTGCGGCGGCTGGGCGTGACGGTGCGGCTGAACACCTCGGCGCGCTACACGCAGCAGGCGCACGGAGGCTGGCGCGTGGGCCCCGAGGATGCGGCCGAGGCGTATGACAGCGTGGTGGTGAACGCCGATCCGCTGGAGTCGCTGCGGCGCGAGGGCGAGCCGTTGGCGCTGTCCGGCTACGTGCTGCTGCTGGAGGTAGATGGCAGCCCTTCGGTGCCTCACCACACGGTGCTCTTCAGCCATGAGTACCGCCGCGAGTTCGACGAGCTGTTCGGCGGCCGGCTGGCGAGTGATCCAACGGTGTACGTGTGCAACCCCTCGGCGACGGACAGCACGCTGTCCGCGCCGGGCCGCACGGGACTGTTCGTGATGGTGAACGCGCCGCCGCTGCCGGTGGGCACGGGCAAGGCCGAGCGCGCCGCCGAGGCGTGGGAGCTGCACGCCGAGCGCGCCAAGGGGCAGATGTTCGAGAAGCTCTACACGCACTTCCCGGAGCTGAAGGGCCGGCTGCGCGTGCTGGGCCAGCGCACGCCGGTGGACCTGGCGGCGCAGGGCGCACCCGGGGGCTCCATCTACGGCTTCCTGCCGCACGGGAAGTTCGGCCCGTTCCGCAGGCCGCGCATTCGCGGGGGCTCGCCTGGGCTGTTCTTCGCGGGTGGGGGCACGCACCCGGGCGGCGGAGTACCGCTGGTCATGCTCTCGGGCAGCTTCGCCGCGGAGATGGCCTCCGCGCACCTGCGTGGGGGCGCGGCATGAGCGCCCTGGGCACGCTTCCCTCCCTGCCCTCGGGGGCGGGGGCATACCGCTGGTACTACGCGGATGTGACCGCGGGGGAGTACAGCGCCGTCCTCATCTTCATGGTGGGCTCGCTCTTCTCTCCGCGTTACTCGGTGGCGGCCAGGCGGGGCGGGCTGCCGCTGGAGCACTGCGCGGTGAACTTCGCGCTGTACCGCCGGGGCGAGCGCCTACGCTGGGTGCTCTCCGAGTACCCGGCCGTGGAGCTGGAATCCTCAAGCCAGCTGCGCATCGGCGGCTCCACGCTGAGCTACGAGGACGGGGCGGTGCGCATGCAGGTGGAAGAGCGCACGGCCCCGTGGGGCCGCCCGGTGCGGGCCAGTCTGGTGTTGGAGCCGATGACGGCGCTGGGAGACGAGGTACAACTGGTGCCGGGACTGCCGCACTGGTGGCAGCCGATGGCACCCCGCTGCCGGGCCCGGCTGGAGGTGGCCACCGAAGGCGTGGCGGTGGAGGGGCTGGGCTACCACGACACCAACCACGGCACGGAGCAGCTCGGCGCGCGGCTGCCCGGGTGGCACTGGTCGCGCACGCACGGAGCGCGGGAGACGGTGGTGGACTACGTGCTGCCGGATGGCGTGGCGCCGGTGAAGGTGACGGCGGGCCCTCAAGGCGTGCTGTGCGAGCGGGGGGCCAGTGTTGAGGCCCTGCCCACGGCGCTCACGGGGTGGGGGCTGCGGGTTCCCCGGCACCTGCGGGCGGGCAACATCGTGGTGGGTGCGCCCCGGCTGCTGGAGTCCTCGCCTTTCTACGCCCGGGTGGAGGCGCGCGAGGGAGACATGGACACGCTGGGCGAGGTGGCGGACTTCCGGCGCTTCCACTCGCCGCTGATCCGCTGGATGGCGCACTTCCGCACGCGGGTGGAGGGGCGGCCATGAGCGCGCTGGTCCTGCTGGGGCTGGCCTGGGCGGTGATGGCGACGGGCTTCAGCGCGGTGGCGCTGGGGCGGCTGCTGAGGGCGCGGCGTTGCCCGGTGGCGAGCACGCGGGTGCCGGTGCTGCTGCTGCGGCCGGTGGATGCGCCCACGGCGCGGGAGCTGGACAACCTGGCGTGCCCGGTGGACTACGCTGGAGCGCTGGAGCAGGTGGTGGTGTCGCCGTACCGGCCCCGGCTGGCACCGGGGGTGCGGTGGTTGCCGAGTGACCCGCCGACGCCGAACCGCAAGGTGGGCCACCTGCTCTACGCGGTGGAAGTGCTGCGCACGGAGGGGCGGGTGGTGCTGGCGGTGGATGCGGACGTGGCGGTGACGGGAGCACTGGTGGAGGCCCTGGCGGCGCCGGTGGCGGCGGGAGCGGCGCTGAGCACGGCGGCGCCCACGCCGGTGGGAGAGCGCGGCGTGGTGGCCCGGGCGGTGGCGGGGCTGTTGCGGCACAGCCACCACAGCTTCCGGGCGCTGCACGCGATGAGCGCGGGGGCGAAGGCGGTGTGTGGCAAGGCGCTGGGTTTCTCGCCGCTGGCGTTGGAGGCGCTGCAGGGACTGGCGGACCACATCGGCGAGGACCTGGAGCTGTCGAAGCGGCTGCACGCGCGGGGCCTGGACGTGGCGCTGGCGGAGGTGCCCGCGTTGGTGCCGCTGGAGCCGATGTCCTCGTGGCGGCCGGCGGTGGAGCGCTTCACGCGGTGGATGCAGGTGCTCTCGAGCCACCGTCCGGGGCTGTACCCCACGGTGCCGCTGCTCTTCACCCCCACGCTGCCGCTGGCGGTGCTGGCCGGTGTGCTGGGGTCCTGGCAACTGGCGGCGGCGACGGGGACACTGGTGGGGGTGCGCATGCTGTTGTCATGGCGGCTCGGGGTGCTCACGAAACCCTCACCCCCACCCTCTCCCGAGGGGAGAGGGAGATCCCCTCTCCCGCCGGGAGAGGGCCAGGGTGAGGGTTCCTCGCCCCTCGGGTTCTCCACGGTGACCACCGCCTGGCTCCTGGGCGAAGCCCTGTTACTGGCCGCCTTCCTCCGCTCTCTCTGGAGCGCCGGGACGGTGACGTGGCGAGGCCGGACCTACGAGCTCCAGCGCGGAGGCCGCATGGCGCCGGTGTGGCCCGAACTCAGCGGAGGTCCGGGATGACGTACGCGCGCTTCCTCGGCCTGTTCGTGGT
>DASVVJ010000218.1:0-2322 GCA_036389955.1 Myxococcaceae bacterium | reverse complement strand
CGCGGAGACGGCGGAGCTCATCATCACGAACGGTAAGGTGACGACGCTGGACCCGGCGCGTCCCGAGGCGAGCGCGGTGGCGGTGCGCGACGGGCGCATTCTCGCGGTGGGAGAGGATTCCCAGGTGCGCGCGCTGGCCAGCGCTTCGACCCGGATCATCGACGCCGGCGGGCGGCGGATCATCCCCGGGCTGAACGACAGCCACAACCATGTGATTCGCGGCGGGCTGAACTACCACCTGGAGCTGCGCTGGGACGGGGTGCGGAGCCTGAAGCGGGCGCTGGAGCTGCTGCGGGAGCAGGCCGCTCGCACGCCGAAGGGCCAGTGGGTCCGCGTGGTGGGAGGGTGGACGGAGTTCCAGTTCGAGGAGAAGCGCCTGCCCACGTTGGAGGAGATCAACGCGGCGACGGGGGACACGCCCGCCTTCATTCTCAACCTCTACAACCAGGCCTTCATCAACCAGGCGGCGGTGACGGCGCTCGGGTGGGACGCGAAGACGGCCAATCCCCCGGGCGGAGAGATTCAGCGCGGCAAGGACGGCAGGCCCACGGGGTGGCTCTTGGCCAAGCCGGACGCGCTCATCCTCTATTCCACGCTGGCGCGGGCGCCGAAGCTCTCGCGGGAGGAGCAGCTCAACTCCACGCGCCACTTCCTGCGGGAGTACAACCGCTTCGGGCTGACGAGCGTGATTGACGCGGGCGGAGGCGGGCAGAACTTCCCGGACGACTACAGCGTCATCGAGGAGCTGGCGCGGAACGGAGAGCTGACGCTGCGCATCGCCTATTACCTGTTCGCGCAGAAGCGGGGACAGGAGCTGGCGGACTACCAGCGGTGGACCGGGATGACGAAGCCGGGCACGGCGATCGGCCTGCTGACGCCCAACGGCTATCTGATGAGCGGAGCGGGGGAGAACCTGGTGTGGGGCGCGGCCGACTTCGAGAACTTCCTGGAGGAGCGTCCCGAACTCAAGCCTGGCATGGAGACGGAACTCAAGCCGGTCATCTCGCTGCTGGTGAAGAACCGCTGGCCGTTCCGCATCCACGGCACCTATGACGAGTCCATCCGCCGCTTCCTGGACGTGTTCGAGGAGGTGAACCGCGAAACTCTGTTCAACGGGCTGCGGTGGGCCATCGATCACGCGGAGACCGTGACTCCCCAGACGCTGGCGCGGGTGAAGGCGCTGGGAGGCGGAGTGGCCATTCAGAGCCGCATGGCGATGCAGGGGGAGTACTTCGTGCGCCGTTACGGCGCGAAGGCCGCCGAAGATGCGCCGCCCGTGCGAGCGATGCTGGAGCAGGGCGTCCCCGTGGGCGCCGGCACGGATGCCACCCGGGTGGACACGTATAACCCGTGGGTGGCGCTCGCGTGGCTGGTGACGGGCAGAACCGAAGGGGGGCTGGTGCTGACGCCGCCCGAGAAGCGCCTGAGCCGCCTGCAAGCACTGGAGCTGTACACCGTGGGCAGCGCGTGGTTCTCCGGCGAGGAGAAGGACAAGGGTCGGCTGGCGCCAGGCCAGCTCGCGGACCTTGCCATTCTCTCGGAGGACTACCTCGCGGTGCCCGAGGAGCGCATCCGGAGCATCGAGGCGGTGCTCACCGTGGTGGACGGCAAGCCGGTGTACGGAGTGGGGGAGTACGCCTCCCTGGCCCCGGTGCTGCCGCCGGTCCTGCCCGCATGGAGCCCGGTGGTGCACTACGGCGGGTACGGGGCGCCGGGCCCGCGGTAGGCACCCAGGCCGCCGGGCTCAGGGCGAGAGCTGCAGGACAGTGGAGAACCACAGGCTGTCCGCATCGCCGGTGAAGTCCCGGCGCACCTCCACGAGGTTGGGAGAGACCAGGGTGTGGCGGGCGATGACCGCTCCGAGGACGTCGTCGCCCGTGAAGTCGGTCTCGCCGCCGCTCTGGCCGGACACCGCCTGGCTGCTGGCGAACACCAGCGTCCGGGTGGGGTCCACCGCCGTGGCCAGGGGGACCTGCGTGCTCAGCTGGATGTCATCGAACGCGACGTCCAGATGCTGCGCCCGGCCCCGGTCTCCCAGGTTGATGCGCTCCCAGGAGATGGACTCGATGGTGGCCGTCTCGCAGTCCAGGTCATCCGCCGAGCGCGTGAAGGTGAGGGTGTTGGCCGAGGTGATCTCTCCGCGCAGCACCCGGTCGCAGATGCCCGGCTGGATGGTGTTGGTCACGCGGTAGGTGAACAGCAGCACCGAGGTGGCCACGGGCGCGGCGGGCACCGTGACAGTGAGAGCCGTGTCCCCGCTCACCATCGGCCCCGTGAGGCCCCGGGTCACGCTCGCGCCGGTGAACTCGACGACCTGGATCG